>NC_021237.1:5115833-5474166 GCF_000397205.1 Pseudomonas protegens CHA0 | reverse complement strand
CACGCCTGACCCCCTCCCATTGCCAAGGATTGCCATGATTCCACTCCACGACTACCTGATCTTCGCCGCTGCTTCCCTGCTGATGGTGCTGACCCCGGGGCCGAACATGATCTACCTGATTTCCCGTTCGATCTGCCAGGGGCGCAAGGCTGGGGTGACGTCGTTATTGGGGGTGGTGGCGGGGTTCTTTGTCCACCTGTTCGCCGCCGCGCTGGGCCTGACTGCTGTGTTCATGGCGGTGCCCATGGCCTATGAGGTGCTCAAGTGGGCCGGCGCCCTGTACCTGCTGTGGCTGGCCTGGCAGGCCCTCAAGCCTGGCGCGCGCTCGCCCTTCGAAGCCCAGCAGCTGCCGGCGGATTCGCCGCGCAAGCTGGTGACCATGGGCTTTCTGACCAGCGCCCTGAACCCCAAGATCGCGGTGTTCTACCTGTCGATCTTTCCGCAGTTCATCCACCCCGAGCACGGTTCGGTGTTCTCCCAGAGCATCATCCTGGGCCTGACCCAGATCAGCGTGAGTTTCTCGGTGAACCTGCTGATCGCCCTGTTTGCCGCCGGTATCGCCTCCTGGTTTGCCAGCAACCCCACCTGGCTCTCGGTGCAGCGTTATTTCATGGGCTTTGTGCTGGCGGGGCTGGCCGTGCGCCTGATGTTCGAACAGCGTCGCGTCAACTGATCGAGGAGCGCCAGCATGAGTGATTTTCCAAGCCCGCAAGCGGTAGTCGAAGCACAACTGCAGGCCTACAACCGCAAGGATCTGGAGGCCTGGCTGGCGACTTATGCCGTAGATGCCCGGCAATACGAACATCCGGCCACCTTGCTGGCCAGGGGGCATGAGGAAATACGAGCTCGGGCCGTGGTGCGTTTCCAGGAACCCAACCTGCATGCCCGGCTGATCCAGCGTACGGTCATGGGCAACGTGGTGGTCGATCACGAACTGATCAGCCGCACCTTCGCCGACGGCAGCGGCACCCTGGAAACCGTGGCCATTTATGAAGTGCATGGCGGCAAGATAAAATGCGCTTCATTCATTACCGGACACAAGACCCTCGACTGAGCATGCAGATCCAGCGCCTGACACCTGACGATGTGGAGCAATACCGGGCCTTGATGCTCGAGGCCTATGAGCGCCATCCCCAGGCCTTCACCTCCAGCGTCAAAGAGCGGGAAAAACTGCCTCTGGCCTGGTGGGCCGCACGCCTGGACGGCGAGCTGGACCTGTTGCTGGGGGCGTTTTCCGAAGGGCGGTTGCTGGGGATCGTCGGCCTGGCCTTCGAGCTGCGGGAGAAGGCCCGGCACAAGGCGACCCTGTTCGGCCTCTATGTCACCGGCACGCAGCGCAACAGCGGGCTGGGCTACCGCCTGGTCCAGGGGCTGCTGGCCGAAGCGGCTGAATACGAAGGGCTGCGCCTGATCCAGTTGACCGTGACGGCCAGCAATGAAGCGGCGCTGGCCCTGTACCAGCGCTGCGGCTTCGTCCAGTTCGGCCTGGAACCCCAGGCAGTGCGGGTGGGCGAGGACTATTTCGACAAGATCCACATGTGGCGCCAATTGCCGGCCGAAGGTTGACCCTGGTTCGCTGGCAAGCCGGCTCCTGGGCAAGCCTGCTTGGGGTCAGCGTACGGCGCTGACGCCGTCCAGGGTCGAGAACGAGGTGTCCTTGGCCGTGAGCAAAAAGTCGCGCATGTAGGGCGCATCCAGCATGTCGGCGCGAATCGCCGCGTACAGGGTGGCGAACAGGCCCTTTTCCCCGAGCCGCTTGGCCTTCACATAACCCCGTGAGCTGTACTCGTGCAGGGCCCAGTGGGGCATCCCGCACACGCCCCGGCCGCTGGCCACCAGTTGCATCATCATCACCGTCAGCTCCGAAGTCCGTACCTGGGCCGGTTCGATGTCCGCCGGTTCCAGGAAGCGGGTGAAGATGTCCAGGCGGTCGCGTTCCACCGGGTAGGTGATCAGGGTTTCGCTCAGCAGGTCTTCCGGGACTACGTATGGCTTGCTTGCCAGCGGGTGCTGGTTGGCGACCGCGAGCATGGCTTCGTAGGTGAACAGCGGCACGTAGGTGATACCCGCCAGCTCCAGGGGGTCGGAGGTCACCACCAGGTCCAGGTCGCCCCGGGCCAGGGCCGGCAACGGAGCGAACGAGAAGCCGGAGGCCAGGTCCAGCTCCACTTCCGGCCAGGCGTCGCGGAACTGATCGATGGTCGGCATCAGCCACTGGAAGCAGCTGTGGCATTCGATGGCCATGTGCAGGCGCCCGGCAGTGCCGCCGGCCAGTCGCGAAATGTCGCGTTCGGCGCCGCGCAGCAGGGGCAGGGTCGCATCCGCCAGTTGCAGCAGGCGCAGGCCGGCGCTGGTGAAACGCACCGGCTTGGTCTTGCGCACGAACAGCGGCATGCCCAGGCGCTCTTCCAGCTCCTTGAACTGATGGGACAAGGCGGACTGGGTCAGGTGCAGGCGTTCAGCGGCTTCCACCAGGCTGTCGGCTTCGCGCAAGGCGTGCAGGGTCTTCAGGTGACGGATTTCGAGCACCAGGATCTCCATGAGTAAATTTTGTGGTTAAAGCGAAAAGGTTGAGTTTGTCTCATGTTGACGGGCCTGTCGACCATCCCGCGTTCATCGATTCGCGGGCATTTTTGCCGATACGGGCGACGGCGCCTGTGTGTTGTGCACCGGGTGCCAGGGGCAAGCGCCGACCCTTGCCGCGGAAAAAGTACCGCTGGGGCAATCTTCATCAAATTGTCACGCAACTGTGGCAGCGCGAATCATCCAGGTTCATCAGACTCGTGCTCCACTGGGGTTCTGCGTTTCGGTGTTTTTCATGCGGGTACGATTTCTTTCGACTGTTCTACTCTTGGCCGGGCTGCTGCTCGGCCCGCTGTGTTTTGCGGCCGCGCGCTGCGATGTCAATGTCCCGACCCAACGGGTCGACCTGCCGCAGGTGAGCCTGGCCTACCAGAGCATTGGGCGCACCTCCGACCCGGCGTTGCTGCTAGTCATGGGCCTGGGCGGGCAACTGATCCACTGGCCGGATGAGGTGGTGGTGGCCCTGTGTCAGCAAGGGTTTCGGGTGATCCGCTACGACAATCGCGATGTCGGCCTGTCCACCTGGCGCCAGGCCCCGGCCAGCGCCAACCTGACCTTCGAAGTGCTGCGCTACAAGCTGGGCCTGCCGGTGGCGGCGCCCTACACCCTGACCGACATGGCCGATGACGCCCTGGGCCTGATGGACGCCCTGCATATCGAGCAATTCCACGTGCTGGGGGCGAGCATGGGCGGGATGATCGCCCAGCATCTGGCAGCCATGGAGCCGCGGCGGGTCGAGAGCCTGACGCTGATCATGACCAGTTCCGGGGCCGAAGGTTTGCCGGCGCCGAACGCGGCGCTGGTGCAACTGCTCTCGCGGCGCAACGCACCGAGCCGGGAAGCGGCGCTGGAGCAGCAGGCCGACCTGCTGGCGGCCCTGGGCAGCCCGAAGGTCAGCGATGACCGCCAGGTCCTGTTGCAACAGGCGGCGGTGGCCTATGACCGGGCGTTCAACCCGGAAGGGGTCAAGCGCCAGATCATGGCGATTCTTGCCGAGCCGAGCCGGGTGGCATTGCTCAAGCAACTGCGGGTGCCGACCCTGGTGGTGCATGGCACCGCCGACCCGTTGCTGCCGGTGATGCACGGCGTGCACCTGGCGGCGCAGATCCAGGGCAGTCAGTTGAAGTTGATTCCGGGGCTGGCCCACCGGTTCCAGGAAGCCTTCAAGGCGCCGCTGCTGGCGGCGGTACTGCCATACCTGCAAACCCACCGGGAAGACACTTCCCACTGGGCGCAGATCGAGCCGCTCGATAGCAGCAACATCCTCTAGGGCAGCGCGGCAAGCCGGCTCTTGCGGTTGGGTGCAGGAGCCGGCTTGCCGGCGAATGAAGCGCCGCGGTTTCAGCGAACGATCTTGTCCACCTGGATGCCGAGTTTCTTCAGCCGGTACCAGAAGCTGCGCTCGGAAATACCGATCAACTGCGCCGCTGCCGCCTGGACACCGTTGCTCTGCTGCAGGGCGGCGAGAATGTAGGCCTTTTCCACTTCCGCCAGGGCCGCTTCCAGGTCGCTGGGCACTTGCGGGCCGACACTGATGGCCGCGCTGCTCTCTGTGCCCTGCGCCTGGGGACCGAACAGATACCCTGGCAGGTCCTTTTCTTCGATGACCTGGCCGCTGGCGACGATGGTGGCCCGCTCCACGCAGTTCTGCAGTTCGCGGATATTCCCCGGCCAGGCGTAGCTGGCCATGGCCTGCAGGGCTTCGGGGCTGAAGCCGCTGATGCGCTTGCCGGCGGTGGCACCCAGGCTGTGGGCAAAGTGCCGGGCCAGCAGGGCGATGTCCTCGACCCGTTCGCGCAGTGCCGGCAAGGGGATCGGGAATACATTCAGGCGGTAGTACAGGTCTTCGCGAAATTCCTTGTTGGCCACCGCTTCCAGCAGGTTCTTGTTGGTGGCGGCGATCACCCGCACATCCACCTTGCGCTCCCGTGGATCGCCCACCGGCTCGATCACCCGCTCCTGCAGGGCACGCAGGATCTTGGCCTGCAGGGCCAGGGGCATGTCGCCGACTTCGTCGAGGAACAGGGTGCCCTTGTCGGCTTGCTGGAAACGCCCGACCCGGTCCGCCACGGCGCCGGTGAAGGCGCCCTTGCGGTGGCCGAACATCTCGCTTTCCAGCAGGCCCTCGGGAATGGCCGCGCAATTGACCGCGACAAAGGGCTTGTCGGCCCGGTTGCCGTGCTTGTGGATGGCCCGGGCGACCATTTCCTTGCCGGTGCCGCTTTCCCCGGTCAGGAGGATGGTGGCGTTGCTTTCGCGCACCGAATCCACGGCTTGCAGCACCCGACGGAAGGCCGGGCTGTCGCCCACCAGGCTGTCGATCTGCTGATGCTCTGCGAGCTCGGCGCGCATGCGCTGGTTGTCTTTGAGGATGTCGCGAAACTGCAGGGCCTTGCTGACGGTGATGTCCAGTTCGTCGATGTCGAAGGGTTTGGCGATGTAGTCGTAGGCGCCGTTGCGCATGGACTGCACGGCATTCTTCACCGTGCTGTAGGCGGTCATCACGATCACCGGCAACTGCGGGTAGCGCTGCTTGATTTCCCCCAGCAACTGCGGCCCGTCCATGCCGGGCATGCGCCAGTCGCTGATCACCAGGTCGATGTCTTCCTGCTCCAGCACCTTGAGCGCGTGCAGGCCGTTGCCTGCGGTGAATACCTGGATGCCGTTCTGGCTCAGGGCCGAGGACAGCAGGTCGCAGAGTTTCGGCTCGTCATCGACCACCAGCAGGTTATGCGTCATCACTGTCCTCGTCGTCTTCTTCACCGTTGGCCGGAATGTACAGGCTGAAGGTGGCGCCAGCATCTTTTTCGCTGGTGCACTCGATATGGCCGTCATGGCTTTCCATGATCGAGAAGACTTTAGCCAATCCCAGGCCGGTGCCCGAGGCCTTGGTGGTGACGAATGGGGTGAAGATGCGTTCCAGCATGTCCGGCTCGATGCCCTGGCCGGTGTCGCTGACGCTGATGATGGTTTCGTCGTCGCGCTGGGAAATGCCCAGGGTCAGGCGGCCGCCGTCGGGCATGGCGTCGATGGCGTTGAGAATCAGGTTGAGGCAGGCCTGCTTGAGTTGCCGGGCATCGGCGTGGAGGGTCGCGCCGGGGGCCTGGTCGTCGATCCGCGCGTCGATGTTGTGGGTGGCCAGTTCCGGGGTGCAGAAGCCCAGCAGTTCCTCCACCAGCGGGCGGGCCAGCTGGGTGGCGCGTATCGGCGCGCTGGGCTTGGCGAAATCGAGGAATTCGGTGATCAGGTCGTTGATCCGGCTGACCTCGCTGATCACGTATTCCAGGTGGCGCTTGTCGTTTTCCGGCAGGTTGGCCCGGCGGTGCAGCAACTGCGTGGCGGTCTTGATGATGCCCAGCGGGTTGCGGATCTCGTGGGCCAGGCCCATGGCCACTTCGCCCAGGGCATGCAGGCGGTCGCGGCGGCGCAACTGGGCTTCCAGGTGCTGCAGTTCCCCCAGGCGCTCGGTCATGTGGTTGAAGGTGCTGCTCAGCTCCGCCAGTTCGTCGCCGCCGATCACCGGCACCCGTTGGCGGTAGTCGCCGGCGATCACCGCCTGCACGCCCTTGGACAGGCCCCGCAGCGGTCGGGTCAGGCGCTGGGAAACCAGCCAGCCGACGCACAGCGAGGCTGCCGAGCTGAGCAGGAAGATCAGGATGAACAGGTTGCTCTGGTTGACCAGGCCCACCAGGCTGCTATGGCGAAGCAGGCCGCTGAAGATCACCCCCACCAGGTCGCCGCTGTCGTTGAAGATCGGCCGGTACAGGCCGCTGTAGCGGCTGGTGAACTGCTCGGTGGGCTGGCGGGTGGCGCGCAGGATGTCTTCGATCTTGTGCGGCACCTGGGGCGGGTGGTCCTCGAAGCGCTGGGTGGCGAAGATTTCCGAGAAGTCATCGGCCTTGGCCAGGTACAGGCGCAGGTCCAGGGAATGCACGTCGGCCACGCTGGTGAGGAAGCTGGCGTCCAGGTAGGTGGCGATCAGCAACTGGTAGTCGACCCCGTCGAGCTGGGTCTGGAACGTCGAGACTACCGCCCCGGTGGCCACGCCGCCGACCTGGATGGTCTGCAGCACGGCATTGGAGGCGGTACTGATCTGCCCCACCACGTCATCGGCGGCAGTGGTGAACACCACCTTGTGATCGTTCTTGCGGATCAGCGCCACCACGTCGATGCCCATGGAATCGGCGATGTCGGCGGTGAGCTTGTCATGCTTGGCCGCATTGCGGTCCGTGGGCGGGCGCGTATAGCGCAGGAACAGCTGGGCGATCCGCGCGTTGTCATGGAGGATTTCGGTGATCTCGTCCTCGACGATCTTGGTGGACTCCTGCAGCCAGATCCGCACGTTGCTGTCGAAGATTTCCGACAGGGTAGTGGCCGCCAGTTCCGCGGCGATCATGGTGGGAATCACACTGACCAGCCAGAACGCCAGCACCAGCTTGCGTTGCAGGCTCCAGCGGGAAATGGCGAAGGGGCGAGGAGGGCGACGATCTTTTCTGGTCATGTACTTTCGCTTATTGCAGCAGCCATGGCGGGGTCGGAGCGATCCGGGCGGACAAAGCGTTTTATCAGTTTGAGCAGGGCATTGAGCAAGGGATTGCGATGCCGGAAAAACAACATGTTACCGGTGAACTGGCAACCCAGGCGCAACTTGCTGGCATAACCGGCCTGGCCGCACTCGTACAGGGGAATGCGTTGCTGAATACAGTAGTCGACGTTGGCCAGCCAACTGCGGAAATACAGATTGTGCTCACGGGTGACACTGAGGTCGTGGGCAAAGAACTTGTCGATCAGCCGATGCTGGTCGATGAGCACCAGGTTGAAGGCCACCAGTTGCTCGTCGACCCAGTACAGGACACAGGCCGCGCGTTCCCCCAACTGCTCGAGGATGCCGGTGAAGTAGCCTGCCGGCAGGCGTTCGAACTGCAGGTCGCTACGATTCAGGGTGGCCTCGTAGAGGCGCATGATGTCCGGCAGCACGTCGTCGATCTGGCGGCGCCATTCTATGCGTGGCGCCGGTGTCCGGAGTTTGCGGCGCAGGTCCTTGCGGGTGGATTTGCCCAGGGTGCCCAGGTAGGCGTCGATCGAGGCAAAGGGCACCGGCAGCAGCGCCGTGGGCAGGCTCGGCATGGCTTGCAGGCCCGCGGCCAGGCAACTGGCAGCCCATTGCCGGTCGTTGCTCGGCGCATCCTTGACCGCCATCAGGCCGATGCCGAAGCTGTCGGCATCGCGTCGCGCCAGTTGCAGCAGCTGCTCCAGCAGCTCCTGGCGGCGTTGCGCAGGCACATGGCTGGCGGTGCCGGCATTGCACTGTTCGGCCACAGGCGAGCCTATGGCGTACAGGCGCAGCTCCAGGGCCCCGGGCCACTGGCGTGCCAGGCGTTCGGTGAAGCGCTTGGCCAGCCCGGAGACCGTGGTATCAAGCCGGTACTGGGTGGTGAAGGCCGGCGCCACTGCCACCAGGGTCGAACCCTCGTAGAGCGCCAGGTAGCGCCAGCGAAAATCGGCGATCGCGGCTTTTTCCACGGCCAGGTAATAGTCCCAATCCTCCAGGGCCCCTGGGAAACAGTCATTCCAGGCGCTGCGATCGATGGCCTGGATGGTTGAAAAGGCTTGGGCGGTTATCACGTCTCTTCCTTAAGTCACGCCAGCTGTCGGTAGTCTTCGCGCACCGCAGGTGTCACCACTCGCTGCTGGATGAAATCTGCGCTCAGTTCGATCACCCGCTGGTACTGCAGGTCCACGGTGATCATGTGATAGCAGTTGTCGAGGAGGATCTTGGTCACCGGGCCGCCGAGCTTGCGCTCCACGTAGTCGGCGTTCCAGGTACTGGTGATGTCGTCTTCGCTGGAGTGCAGCACCAGGGCCGGGGTCAGGATCGACGGCATGCGTTTCTTGACCACGGCGTTCATCCGGTGCAATTCGCGCACCGTCACGCCCTCCATGGTCAGGAGCCCGGCATTGCTGCTTTCACCGGCTTTCATCTGCTTCTCGACGATGGCCCGCAGGCGTTCGTTCTTGATGCCGTAGGGTGGCTTTTCCTCGAAGCGGCAGATGTGCACGCCAAAGGGGATCTTCATCAGCAACGGGGTGAGGAAGGCCAGCTTGTTGATGCTCCAGCCGTCGTACTTCAGGGTGGTGGAGTACATCAGCAGGCCGCTGATCCGTCCCGGATGCTCGGAGGCCAGGTACATGGACATCACCGCACCCATGGACAGGCCACCCACGAACACCTGCTCGTGGCGCTGCTCTACATCGGCGAAGGTCTTGCGCACGCCCTCGTACCAGTCCTGCCAGCCGGTGGCCTGCAGATCGCTGTTGTCCCCGCAGTGCCCGGGCAGGGTCGGTACGTACACCGTGCACGTACCGTCCTTGGCCAGGCCCTGGGCCACCCGACGGAGTTCCGTCGGGGTGCCGGTCAGGCCGTGGATCAACAAGACCCCGACCGGACCCGTGCCGAGAACGAAGCCGGCGCTGCCTTCGCCCAGATCGATCTCAGCCTTGCTCATCGCTTCATGGCCCGATCCAGCAGGCGATCCAGCAGTGCGATGCCCAGGTCGATTTCCGCGTAGCTGATTTCCAGCGACGGGGCCAGGGTGATGACGTTCTTGTAGTAGCCGCCCACATCGAGGATCAGGCCCAGGCGCTGGCCGTTGATTTCGATGTCGCCCTTCATGCCTTCCTCGACCATGTAGTCCAGGGTCGCCTTGTCCGGGGTGAAGCCGTCGGTGGTGCAGATCTCGCAGCGCAGGGCCAGGCCCAGGCCGTCGACGTCGCCGATGATCGGGTAGCGCTTCTGCAGGTCCTGCAGGCCGGCCAGGAAGTACTTGCCCTTCTCCATGACCATCGCGCCGTAGTCGATCTCGCTGGTCATCTTGAACATTTCCAGGCCCACGGCGGTGCCCAGCGGGTTGGAGGCGAAGGTGGAGTGGGTCGAACCTGGCGGGAACACGCCCGGGTTGATCAGCTCTTCACGGGCCCAGATGCCGCCCAGCGGGTTGAGGCCGTTGGTCAGCGCCTTGCCGAACACGATCACGTCCGGCTTGACGTCGAAGTGCTCGATCGACCACAGCTTGCCGGTGCGGTAGAAGCCCATCTGGATCTCGTCGACCACCATCAGGATGCCGTGCTGGTCGAGCACGTGCTTGAGCTCGCTGTAGAAGTTCATCGGCGGGATCACGTAGCCGCCGGTGCCCTGGATCGGCTCGACATAGAAGGCGGCATATTCGCTCTGGCCGACCTTCGGGTCCCAGACGCCGTTGTATTCGGTTTCGAACAGGCGGGCGAACTGCTGCACGCAGTGGCTGCCGTACTCTTCCTTGGTCATGCCTTTGGGGCCGCGGAAGTGGTACGGGAATGGAATGAACTGCGCACGCTCGCCGAAGTGGCCGTAGCGGCGGCGGTAGCGGTAGCTGGAGGTGATCGACGAAGCGCCCAGGGTACGGCCGTGGTAGCCGCCTTCGAAGGCGAACATCAGGCTCTTGCCGTTGGTGGCGTTACGCACCACTTTCAGCGAGTCCTCCACCGACTGCGAACCGCCGACGTTGAAGTGCACGCGGCCGTCGAGGCCGAACTTCTTCTTGGCGTCGACCGCGATCATTTCCGACAGCTCGATCTTGCCTTTGTGCAGGTATTGGCTGGCGATCTGCGGCAGGGTGTCGATCTGTTGCTTGAGGGCGTTGTTCAGGCGTGGGTTGGCGTAGCCGAAGTTCACCGCCGAGTACCACATCTGCAGGTCGAGGTAGGCCTGGTCGCTGGTGTCCCAGACGTAGGAGCCTTCGCAGCGGCTGAAGATGCGCGGTGGTTCGATGTAGTGAACGGTATCGCCGTAGGAGCAGTACTTGGCTTCTTTTTCCAGAAGGATCTGGTCTTCTGCGGTAGCGATGCGGATATCAGACATGGTGGAAGAGTTCCTGGGTTTCAAGAGAGAAGTTGGTCGCGTTGGCGGCGTTGTTCGGCAGCTTGGCCAGCAGCGCTGGCAGTTCGGCGAAGGAGTCGAACCGCGCATGGGGAATCTTGTTGCGTTCGCAGTAGTCGGCCAGGCGATCCTTGGCGAACACGAAGTCGGCGGTGGAAGCCACGCACATGTCCGACTGGCCGTCGCCGATCACCAGCACGCGCTTGCCCCGCGGGGTGGATTTGCACTTGCAGTTGCCGGAAGCGGCGCGGCAGGCGTCGCTGGCGTAGGGGAAGTCGATGCGCCAGCTGTTGTGGTCGACCTGGCGCAGGCGGTTGGCGAGGATCGGCAGCAGGGTCACGTAGTTGCGTGCCAGGATGCGGGCGATGCCCTGCTCGATGCCGTCGCTGACCACTTCGATGGAAGCGCCCAGGCCGATCACGTGATCGACGAAGTCGGGGAAGTCGGGGTCGATTTCGACACTGTCGAAGTAGCCCAGCAGTTCGGCGGGCGAAGCCTTGACCAGGGCCAGTTGGCGGCTGAGGCATTCTCGGGAGCCGATGTGACCGTCCAGCCATTCCTGCTCTATGCCTTCCCAACTGGGGTCGGCGAAGCGTTGGAGAACGTTATCGATCACGTCGGCGCGGGAGATGGTCCCGTCGAAGTCACATACGATATGCCAGTGCATCATCTGCTGTTACCTGTTGAATAAGAGCGCTCTTTGCGCTTGTGGCAGGGGTAGAGCAGGGACTGTGCCAAGTGGCGAAAACCCAGCGGGGCTGGGGTCTTGGCGAGGAAAGAGGGTGATTTGTAGAGTTCTGGCTACAATTTTTGTAGGTCCCTACAAAGAACATCAGTGCTTGCGCCCAAGGGCCGCTCTGATGATTGATGCGCGCATGTTCAGACAAGGAAACTCATTCATGCCCAGGCTTTCATCCCCCGCCTTACTGGCCGGCCTGCTCTCCCTGACCCTCGCCAGTGGCGCCATGGCCGACTCCGGCATCACCGGTGAACTGGGCCTGGGCCTGGGCTACCAACCCCATGACCCCACAGGCAGCAGCTACGACACCGTGCCGCTGCCGTACATGGACCTGGATTGGGGAGATGTCAGCCTGAACGGTGACGATGGCCTGACCTGGGATGCCTTCAAGAGCAATGGCTTGAGCATCGGCCCCTACATCAATTACCTGCAGGGGCGTAATTCCGACGGTGCGCTGCGCGGCCTGCGGGATGTTCGCGACATGGCCGATATCGGCGCCTTCATCGAGTACGCCCCCGAGGACTTCTGGCGGCTGTTCGCCGCCGTGGGCCAGGCGGTGGGCGGTGCCGGGGGCCAGGGCGGGGTGCTGGGCAAGGTCGGGGGTGAAATCGGCTACCCGCTGGGCCTGGGCATCATTGGCAGCAACAACCTGACCCTGCACTTCGCCGATGGCCGCCAGAGCCAGACCTTCTTCGGCGTCGACGCCAAGGAGTCCCTCGCTTCCGGCATTGGCCAGTACAACGCCAGCGGTGGCATGCAGAACTTCACCCTGAGCCAGAATTTCCACTTCCCCCTGGGGGACAACTGGGCGCTGGTGGCCAGTGCCAGCTGGACGCGCCTGGTCAATTCCGCCGCCGACAGCACCATCGTCCGCGACAAGGGCGAGGTCAACCAGGGGCAGGTGCAGACCGCCATCAGCTACAAGTTCTGAGGGGCGCCGCCCAGGCCTGAGCACGGCCTGGGGCGGCAACAGCAAAAACTGGTCTGGCCTTTGCAATGGTCGCCATGAATTCAATTTCTCAGGAAGTTCTTCATGGCTCGACCTGCCTATCGTCTACTCGCCTATTCCCTCTGGGACCTGATCCCGATTGCCATGGCACTGGTACATTTCGCCTTTGTACTGTGGTTGGTGCTGGATTTCCACGCCCTGTCCTGGTGGGTCATCGTCCCGGCAGCGCTGCTGTATTCAGTCAGCCTGTCGTGGAGCATCAACAGCATTTCCCATAACCAGATCCACAACGCCTATTTCACCCCCGGGTGGATGAACCGCGGCTTCGACCTGCTGCTCTCGGTGACCATAGGTTTTTCCCAGACCCTGTACCGCGACATCCACAACCGCCACCACCGGGGCAACTCCGACCTGCCGGACGCCAATGGCAAGACCGTCGACCCGCTCTCCATCTACCTGCATGGCAAGGATGGCCAGCCGGACAACCCCTGGGCCTACACCTTCCTGAGCTTTTTCCGCGACGACCCCAAGGAGATCTACCAGGAAATGCAGCGCAAACGGCCTGACGATGCACGTTGGGTAAAAGTGGAGATCGGCGTCACAGTGGCGTTCTATCTGGCCCTGGCGCTGTATGACTGGCATGCGGTGCTGGTGCTGCTGCCGTTCTGGTACCTGGGGCAGTCGCTGTCGTCGCTCAATGGCTACTACGAGCACCTGGGGGGCAACCCGGACCTGCCGATCGCCTGGGGCGTGAGCTCCTACAGCCCGCTGTACAACCTGATCTGGATGAACAACGGCTACCACGCCGAGCATCACTACCGGCCGAAGATGCACTGGACCAAGGTCAAGGCTTTCCACCGCGAGATCCGCGAGCAGCAACGGGCTGCCGGGGTGAAAGTGATTCCGGTGTCCCACGGCCTGGGTTTCCTGGTGTCCCACCGCAAGACCTAAACCCCGTGGCTGTAGGAGCTGGCTTGCCAGCGAAGGGGCCGGCAAGATCGCCTTCGCCAGCAAGCCGGCTCCTGCACAACATCCCTTCGCTGTAGCAAAGAGGCCCTCAGGCCTCTTCACCCTCCGCCAAGAGGGCAATCCCGCCGATGATCACAAAGACCCCGACCCAGTGCAGCAGGCTGATCTGCTCGCCCAGGCCCAGCCACGAGCCCAGCAGCACCACCACGAATACCAGGGAGCTCAAGGGGAAGGCCAGGGACAGGCTGCTGCGCCGCAGGATCAGCATCCACACGAAAAACGCGCCGATATAGCAGGCAATCGCCATCAGCACCCCGGGGTTGACCGCGACCGCCGCCAGCCACTGCAGGTTGAAATCCATCTGGCCCAGCTGGTCGCCGCCAACCTTGGTGGCGATCTGCCCGGCGCTTTCGAAACCGATCAGCAAGGCCCAGAGCACGATGGTGCCCAGGCGCTCGTGCAGCCAGCCGTGGGAGGTATTGGAACTCATGAAACGTCTCCTTCTATTCGTTGAATAAGGCTCAGGTACTGGCCACGCACACCAGCATCACCCCGGCGGTGATCACCAGCGTGCCCATCCAGCGCCGACGGCTGACGGTCTCGCCCAGCACCACCTTGCCCGCCAGTACCACGCCGCAATAGGCCAGGGCCGCCGCGGGGAACAGCAGGCTCAGGGGCGCCCGGGACAGGGCTTCGAGCCAGACGAAGAACTCGATGGCGTAGGCGCCGATGCCGCACCACAGCAAGGGCGCGTTGAACACCTGGCCCCAGAAAGCGTTCAGGCGAAAACCGCCTTCCAGCTCTGGCAGGCGGTCCAGGCCGAGCTTGAAACAGAGTTGGCCGACCACGTCCAGGACAATGGAAAAGGCCACCAGCAGAACAACGGTCAGGGTCACGGGAACAGCTCCTCGAACAGCGAGATCAGGGCTTCATTGGTCACCGAGTTGCGCAGCAGGTCGTCCTGGCTCCAGCGCTCGGCCGGAGGCTGGTCGGACTTGGCTTCCCAGCGTTTGAAGGCGTTGCTGAAGGCCGGCTGGGCGAACTCGCCGCAGACGTCGATGCCCAGAATCCGCTTGCGCGCGGCCAGGGTGCGCAGGGCCTGCAGCAGGTGGGTCAGGCGCATGCCGCCCTGGTCCCAGTTGGTGGCGGCGTCTTCGCTGGCCAGCACATCCTTGTCGATGGTGATCCAGATCGCCTCGGTGGGCAGGCTGTCGATCATCTGTTCGAGAAAGGCCTGCCAGTCCAGTTCCGCCAGGTTGCGCCAATGCAGGTGGTTTTCCTGCTGCTGGTGCCCGGCGCCGTCGCCGACCCGCCCCCAGATCTTGGACGGCGCGTGCTGCCAGGGGAACAGCTGCAGCTTGCCGTGCTTGAGGGCGGCGACATTGCCGCCGCGCAGTTGTGGGTTGTGCAGGTCTTCGCTGCAGGGGCCAAGGGTGACGATGCGCTGGATGTGCGGCAGTTTCAGCGCCCGGTTGACCCAGGAGCCGCAATGCCGGCGCGGAGCCAGGCGTACCCAGTCCGGGTGGTTGTCGAAGTGGATCAGGCTCACCGGCTCTTGCAGGTCGCCGAGAAAGGCCGGGGTCAGGTGGTGATAGTCACCGGAGCCGACAAAGAAGATTTCCGGCTGCGGGCCGCTGTGGCGGGGCCGCTGGCGCAGGCGTTCGGTGAAGTGACGGTAGGTGCGCTCGGTGGACCACAGGCGCAGCTTGGGCCCCAGGTCCAGCAGGTCGAGACGCCGCGCCTGGCCGCTGTTCAGGCGTCGGATGATCGGCTCCTGGGCGGTCAGGCTGTGGTCGAGATCTAAGATATTCAAAGTGTTCTTTACCCATGGCAGCGCCCTCCAGAAAACTGCGTGATACCGCTCGAACGCAGGCTGGACGGGCTTTGCCGGGTAAATGCAAGGGTCGGGCCAGGGTCGTTGCCGGGTTGCCGGCGAAAGACCGCGGCGCAGGCTTCGCGAGCAAGCTCGCTCCTACGGGAAGGGCGGGAGCTCAGGCGTGGAGGCGCACCCAGACGCTGACCAGGATCGTCGCGGCGATCAGCCAGGCCACGGCGGCTACCGCCAGGGAAGCTTCCAGGCGCAGGCGGTCGACCATCACATACAGGGTCGCCAGGTAGACGAAGTAGGGAATGATCGACCACATGCCGAACAGGATGGTGGTCTTCAGGTCATCGAGGGAGCGGCCCTTGCCGACGATGTAGTGGGCGATCAGGGCAAAGGTCGGGAACAGCGGCACCAGGCCGGCGATGTAGTAGTTCCGGGTCTTGGCCAGGGCCGCCAGAATCACCACCACCGCCGCGCCCAGGGCGGCCTTCAACAATAGATCCATGGTTACTCGCGCCTTGGGTTAGTGGCTCAGGCCGTACTTCTTGACCTTGTCGAACAGGGTGGTCTTGGCCATGCCCAGCTCCTGGCTGGCCTGGGTCAGGTTGCCGCCGCTGCGCTGCAAGGCATCGTTGAGCAGGTTGCGCTCGAAGGCTTCCACCGCCTCGGCAAAGCCCAGCCCCTGGGCGACACTGCTGCCGGGCTTCTTGAAGGCCGGCAGGCCGAGGGCAAAGCGTTCGGCGACGTTGCGCAACTCGCGCACGTTGCCCGGCCAGTCGTGGCTCATGAGGGTCGACAGGGTTTGGTTGTCCAGCTCCGGCACCGCGCGGTCAAAGCGCAGTGACGACTGCTGCAGGAAATGCTCGAACAACTGCAGGATGTCTTCGCGGCGTTCGCGCAGGGGCGGCAGTTCCAGGGTCACCACGTTGAGGCGGTAGTACAGGTCGCTGCGAAACTCCTTGGCCCGGCTCATTTCGTCCAGGTCCGACTTGGTGGCGGCGATCACCCGGCAATCCACGGCCACGCTCTGGTTGGAACCGAGGCGCTCCAGGGTACGCTCCTGCAACACGCGCAAGAGCTTGATCTGCAGGTTGATCGGCATGCTTTCCACTTCGTCGAGGAACAGCGTGCCCTGGTGGGCGTGCTCGATCTTGCCGATGCGCCGTTTGCCGGCGCCGGTGAAGGCGTTGGCCTCGTGGCCGAAGATCTCGCTTTCGAAGAGGTTCTCGGGCAGGCCGCCGCAGTTCAGGGCGACGAACTGCTGCTGGTGGCGCCGGCTGAAGTCGTGCAGGCAACGGGCGACCAGTTCCTTGCCGGTGCCGGTCTCGCCTTCGATCAGCACGTTGGCCGAGGTATCGGCAACGTTGGCGATCAGCTCCCGCAGGTTCTGCATGGCCGGCGAGCGGCCGATGATCCGCCCTTCCAGGGAACTGCGTTCGGCCAGCTGGCGGCGCAGCGAAGTTACTTCCCGGGCCAGGCCCCGTTGCTCCAGGGCGCGGCGGGCCACATCCACCAGGCGCTCGGGGGAGAAGGGTTTTTCCATGAAGTCGTAGGCGCCTTTCTGCATGGCGCCCACGGCCATGGAAATATCGCCGTGGCCAGTGATCAGCACCACCGGCAGGCTGCGGTCCCGGGCCTTGAGGCGGTTCAGCAGTTCCAGGCCATCGATGCCCGGCAGGCGAATATCGCTGACCACGATGCCGGGAAAGTTTTCACCGACCTGGGCCAGGGCTTCTTCGGCGCTGCCCACACCGATGCAGGGAATGTCTTCCAGGGCCAGGGCCTGTTGGCAACCCAGCAGGACATGGGGGTCGTCTTCGACGATCAGCACGGTCAGCTCGTTGTTCATATCGGCTCGGCTTGAGTGGGGCTTGCCAGGGGCAAGCTGAGGACAAAGGCGGTGCCGCCGCTTGCCGGGTGTTCCACCCCCAGGCTGCCGCCGGTGGCGGCGGCGAGGCTGGCGGACAGGGTCAGGCCGAGGCCCAGGCCCTGCTCGCCGGGTTTGGTGGTGAAGAAGGGTTCGAACAGGTGCTTGCGCGCTTCAAGATCGATGCCGTGGCCGTTGTCGCGCACCCGCAGGCGGTACTTGCCCTCGCTGAATTCGCCCTCCAGCCACAGTTGCGGCTCCGGTTGGGCCTGCATGGCATCCAGGGCATTGCCGATCAGGTTGACCAGGATCTGCTCCAGGCGGGTCTGGTCGATCTGCAGGGTCTGCTCGGTGAAGTCGCGGTGCAGTTGCAGGGGCAGGGGTTCGAGGCGCGCATTGAGCACTTGCAGGGCTGCGTCAACGGCCTTGTCCAGGCTGGCCTGGCCCTGGTCGTCGCCACGGCGGGCGAAGGAGCGCAGGCTGGCGGTGATGCGGCCCATGCGGTCGATCAGTTCATTGATGGTCTTGAGGTTGGCGCTGGCGGTGTCCAGGGCGCCGCGTTCGAGGAAGCGCACGGTGTTGCCGGACAAGGTACGCAAGGCCGCCAAGGGCTGGTTCAGTTCGTGGGCGATGCTGGTGGACATCTGGCCGATGGCCGCCAGCTTGCCGGCCTGGACCAGTTCGTCCTGGGCGCGGCGCAGGGTTTCCTCGGCCTGGCGGCGTTCGCGGATCTGGCCCTTGAGCCGTTCGTTGCTGGCCCGCAGGTCGGCGGTGCGTTCGGTGATCCGCCGTTCCAGCTGGCTGTTGGCTTCCTGCAGGGCTTCACGGGCGGCCAGGCGAGTGGCGATGACCTTGCGCCGTTCGTTCCAGGCGATCAGCAGAAAGGCCACCAGGGCAAAGGCCACCGCCACCAGGATGCCCTGGTTGATGGCTTCGCGGCGCAGGTCCTGCAACGGGGTGAGCAGGGTGAAGTTCCAGGGGGTATCGCTCAGGGGCCGGGTCTGGGACAGGTAGCTGATGGCTTTCTCGTCGGACACCAGCTCGGTGTTGGCCGGAAAGGTCAGCTTTTCCACGCCTTCGGCCAGGCGTTCCCGGGCCAGGGGTTCCAGTTCGTTGAGGGGGAACCAGTAGTATTGCAGGCTGCGGGCCAGGCGTTCCTTGGTGTCGTCGCTGAGCGGGCGGACCGACTTGAGGCGGCGCGCCGGGTCGCTGGACAGGATGATGATGCCGTTCTCGTCGCTGACGAAGGCTTCCAGGCGGGCACGCTGCCAGCGTTCCTCCAGGGCCTCCAGGCGTACCTTGACCACCGCCACGCCGATGATCTTGCCTTGTTCCTCCAGGCCATGGGCCAGGTAGTAGCCAGGTTCGCCGTTGGTGCTGCCGATGCCGTAGAAGCGCCCGGGCTGGCCGCGCACGGCGTTCTGGTAATAGGCCCGGAACGACAGGTCTTCGCCCAGGTAGCTGTCGACGTCACGCCAGTTGCTGGTGGCTACCACCCGGCCCGTGGTGTCCATGACATAGATGGCCCGGCTGCGGCTGCGGCGGTTCAGGCCTTCGAGGTATTGATTGACGGTTTGCCGGTGTTCCGGCGAAGGATCGCCCAGCAGCTGGGAAACACTGGATTCCAGTTCCAGCAGGCTCGGCAGATAGGTGTACTTGCTGATCTCACTTTCTACGGCGCGGGCATGCAGCTCCAGCTGGCGCTGGCCATTTTCGCCGAGGGTGCGGATGCCGTTGTGCTCGCTGATCCAGAACCCGACGTAGCCCAGGCCGATCATCAGCAGGATGACCAGGGGCGGCAGGAATAGATGTCGGATCAGGCGGGGTTTCACGGCGAGTGATGGCGGCGCGGCGCGATAGAGAGTGGGGTCGCATTTCATCACAGATGCCTTGGGTCAACCACTGCGCAGTGTCTGTAGGAGCCGGCTTGCCGGCGACCAGGGCGGCACTGACGATAGGGGAGTCAGATACCGTCCCGTCGCAGGCAAGCCGGCGCCTACAGGAACGCGGGTTTTAGTGCTGCAGGATCTTCTCGAGGAAGTGCTGCGCACGTTCGGAGCGGGCGCTGATATCGCCGAAGAACTCTTCTTTCTGGCAGTCCTCGATGATCTGGCCCTTGTCCATGAAGATCACCCGGTTCGCCACTTTGCGGGCAAAGCCCATTTCGTGGGTTACGCACATCATGGTCATGCCTTCATGGGCCAGTTGCACCATGACGTCCAGCACTTCGTTGACCATTTCCGGGTCCAGGGCCGAGGTCGGTTCGTCGAACAGCATGACGATCGGGTCCATGGCCAGGGCGCGGGCGATGGCCACACGTTGTTGCTGGCCACCGGAGAGTTGCCCCGGGTGCTTGTGGGCGTGGGCGGCGAGGCCGACGCGGTCCAGCAGTTGCAGGCCTTTCTTGGTGGCCTCTTCCTTGCTGCGGCCCAGCACCTTGATCTGCGCGATGGTCAGGTTCTCGGTGATGGTCAGGTGCGGGAACAGCTCGAAATGCTGGAACACCATGCCCACGCGGGAACGCAGTTTCGGCAGGTTGGTCTTGGGGTCGGCGATGGAAGTGCCGTCCACCACGATGTCGCCTTTCTGGAAGGGTTCCAAGGCGTTGACGCACTTGATCAGGGTCGACTTGCCGGAGCCGGACGGCCCGCAGACCACCACCACTTCACCTTTCTTGACCTCGGTGCTGCAATCGGTCAGCACCTGGAAGTCCCCATACCACTTGTTGATGTTCTTGATAGAGATCATACGGCGAACCTTTTTTGCAGACGCTTGACCAGCAGCGAGGCGGCAAAGCTGATTGTGAAATAGACCAGACCAGCGATGATCAGGAATTCATTGGAGCGGCCGATGATGTCGCCGCTGGACCGCGAGGCGTTGAGGAAATCCACCAGGCCCACGGTGTACACCAGGGAGGTGTCCTGGAACAGGATGATGCTCTGCTGCAGCAGCAGCGGGGTCATCTTGCGAAACGCCTGGGGCAGGATGATCAGGCGCATGGTCTGGCCATAGCTCATGCCCAGTGCCTGGGCGGCGCCCATCTGGCCCTTGGGGATCGACTGCACGCCGGCACGGACGATTTCGCAGAAGTACGCCGCTTCGAACATCATGAAGGCCACGATGCACGAGGTGAATGCGCCGATCGGGGTGTCTTCGCCGGTGATCCAGCGCAGCACGAAAGGCACCGCCAGGTAGAACCAGGTGATCACCAGCAGCAGCGGGATCGAGCGGAAGTAGTTGACGTAGGCGCCCGCCAGGTTCGACAGCAGCTTGTTGTGAGACAAGCGCATCAAGGCCAGCAAGGTGCCGAGGATGATCCCGCCGACCACACCCATGACCATCAGCTTGAGGGTCATCAGCATGCCGTTCCACAGGCCGGGAATGGCCGGGATGATGCCCGAGAAGTCGAATTCCATTATTTACCTCCCACGGAGATCAGGCCGGGGACCGAAACTTTCTTCTCCACCAGGCGCATCAGCAGCATCAGGCTCATGTTCAGGGTGAAGTAGATCAGGGTAGCCAGGGTGAAGGCTTCGAACAGGTTGGCCGAGAACTCGGCGGTCTGCTTGGTCTGGGCCAGCAATTCCATCAAGCCGATCAGCGACGCCACGGAGGAGTTCTTGAATACGTTGAGGAACTCCGAGGTGAGTGGCGGAATGATGATTCGGTAGGCCTGGGGCAGCAGCACGTTCCAGTAGATCTGCGGCAGCGAGAAGCCCATGGCGCGTGCGGCGGATTCCTGGCCGCGGGGCAGGGCCTGGATACCGGTACGTACCTGTTCGCAAACCCGTGCGGCGGTGAACAGGCCCAGGCACACGACAACGCTCAGGTAGGCCGAGGTGGTCGGGTTGAGGTCCTGCTTGTACCACTCCTGGAGGTTCTCCGGCAGCAGGTCCGGCACCAGGAAGTACCAGATGAACAGCTGCACCAGCAGCGGCACGTTGCGGAAGATCTCCACGTACACGGTGGCGATGCCCGACACTAGGCGGTTCGGCACGGTGCGCATGACGCCCAGGATCGAGCCCAGCAGCAGCGCGATGATCCAGGCCACCACGGCGATGGCGATGGTCCAGCCCAGGCCGGAGATGAACCAGTCGAGATAGGTCTCGCTGCCCACGCCGGTGGACTTGAAGAACACGCCCCAGTCCCAGTTGTAATTCATTAGGGTTACCCCTCAGATCGTTCGATGTACAAGCACCCGCCTGGGGACGTCCGTTCCCGCCTGATCATGACGATCAGGCACACACGATCGGCTCGACAACCACCGGTTCGAGTGTTTCCAAAAAATGCCAGCAGGTAGTGACAGACTCCTGAAAGGGCAGGGCCCCTTCAGGAGATAAGGTTAGTCAGGAATCAGGACTTTTTGTCGTCAGCCGCTTTGTCGGTCGGGTTGGCGATCAGGGCCTTGAGCTCGTCGCTCATCGGGAACATCAGGTTCAGGCCTTTTGGCGGGATCGGCGACTGGAACCACTTATCGTAGATCTTGTTGATTTCGCCCGATTTGTAGGTGGCGACGATGGCGTCATCCACGGCTTTCTTGAACGGGGCATCGCCCTTGCGCACCATGCAGCCGTAGATTTCGTAGGACTGAGGGGTACCGGTCACGGCCCAGTCGGTCGGTTTCTTGGCCTTGGCCATTTCACCGGCCAGCAGCGCGTCGTCCATCATGAAGGCTACGGCGCGGCCCGATTCCAGCATCTGGAACGACTCACCGTGGTCCTTGGCGGAGATCACGTTCATGCCCATCTGCTTGTCGGCGTTCATGGCCTTGAGGATGCGCTCGGAAGTGGTACCGGCGGTGGTTACCACGTTCTTGCCTTTCAGGTCCGCGAAGTCCTTGTAGGAAGAGTCCTTCTTGGACAGCAGACGGGTGCCGATCTCGAAGATGCCAACGGAGAAGTCGACTTGTTGCTGACGCTCGACGTTGTTGGTGGTGGAGCCGCACTCGACGTCCACGGTGCCGTTCTGCACCAGCGGGATACGGGTCTGGGAGGTGACCAGGTTGTACTTGACCTTCAGGTCAGGCATGTCGAGGTCTTTCTTGATCGCTTCGACGATTTTCAGCTGGATGTCGTGGGAGTAACCCACTGGCACGCCGGAAGCGTCAGCGATGTAGGAAAACGGAATGGAAGCGTCGCGATGTCCGAGGGTGATGGTGCCGGACTCTTTGATTTTCTTCAGTGTGCCGGTGAGCTCGGCAGCGAAAACTGGAGTGCTAATCAGAGCGGCAGCGATAGCTGCGCCCAACAGATGGGGAACGATGCGCATCAATATTTCCTCGACATTTGTTTTTTTTATGAAGCCAGTTCGACGGCTCTTTTATACAGCGAATGCCTTGACGGCTCCTGTTGTGTTGGCACGACAGGCATTCGTCGCACAGTGTAGAGCATGAGTCGTGCCAGACCCATTGATCATCGTCAAACCCTTGATTTTCAAGCCTATAGAATATTTATGACCTGGGGATTTCAGCGGCTGTATCCGGTTATCCGAACCCCTGTGGCTTTGTCATTCGGAAAACCGAACGCGCCCCTGCCATTGTAGGAGCCGGCTTGCCGGCGAAACGTTCAATCCTGCTGGCCCACAAAAAAGCCCCTGGACCTTCCGGTGCAGGGGCTTTGCTTGCCTATGTGGCTCAGGCAGCCTTGATCTTGCCGCGATTGTGCTCGACTTTCTGCAGATAATCCTGCAGTTGCTGCTGCTGCGCCTCGGTGGTGAACAGCCCGAGCTTGCTCCGGCGCCAGAGAATGTCCTGGGCTTTCACTGCCCATTCCTCGCTGCACAGGTAATCCACTTCACGGGTATAGAGGCCGCCGCCCAGGTGTTCGCCCAGGTCGCTGAGGCTGTGCACGCCTTCCAGCAGGCGCCAGGTACGGCTGCCGTAGCTGGTGGCCCAGCGCTGGGCGATCTGGCTGGGTACCCAGTCGAACTTCTTGCGGATGGCTTCTGCCAGTGCCTGTGGCGTGCTCATGTTCTCGCCACCGGGCAGGGTGGCCTGGGCTGTCCAGCTCGGCTTGGCCTGCTTGAAGTACGGCGCCAGCTGCGCCATCGCCGATTCCGCCAGTTTGCGGTAGGTGGTCAGCTTGCCGCCGAACACCGACAGCAGGGGGGCCTCCTCGCCATGGCCGGAAAGGGCCAGGGTGTAGTCGCGGGTCACGGCCGAAGGGTTGTCGGATTCGTCATTGCACAGCGGGCGAACGCCGGAATAGCTGTGCAGGATATCGCTGCGGCTCAGCTGTTTCTTGAAGTGCGCATTGACCACTTGCAGCAGGTAATCGGTTTCACCTTCAGTGATCGCCACCTTGGCCGGGTCGCCGGTGTATTCGCGGTCGGTGGTACCGATCAGGGTGAACTGGTTGAGGTAGGGAATGGTGAAGACGATGCGCTGGTCCTCGTTCTGCAGGATGTGCGCGTGCTCGCCCTCGTACAGCTTGGGCACGATCAGGTGGCTGCCCTGGATCAGGCGGATACCGTACGGCGACTCCAGCTTGAGGTCGTCCTTGATGAACTTGGCGACCCAGGGGCCCGCGGCGTTCACCAGGGCCTTGGCGCTGATGGAGAACAGGCTGCCATCGGCGCGCTCCAGCTCCAGTTGCCACAGGCCCTTGCTGCGGCGGGCGCTGATGCAGCGGGTCTGGGTATGAACGTGGGCGCCGTGTTCGCGGGCGGCCATGGCATTGAGCACCACCAGGCGCGCATCGTCGACCCAGCAATCGGAGTATTCGAAGCCCTTGGTGATTTCGGCTTTCAGGGCGCTGTCGGCACCGAACTTCAGGCTGCGCGAGCCGGCGAGTTTTTCCCGCTTGCCCAGGTGGTCATACAGGAACAGGCCGGCGCGAATCATCCAGGCCGGGCGCAGGTGTGGCCGGTGCGGAAGGACGAAACGCATGGGCTTGACGATATGCGGGGCCTTGGCCAGCAGCACTTCGCGTTCGGCCAGGGCTTCGCGCACCAGGCGGAACTCGTAATGTTCGAGGTAGCGCAGGCCGCCGTGGATCAGCTTGCTGCTGGCCGAGGAGGTATGGCTGGCCAGGTCGTCCTTTTCGCAAAGGAACACGGACAGGCCGCGACCTGCCGCATCGGCGGCAATTCCAACACCATTGATCCCACCGCCAATGACGGCGATATCGTAAACCTCGGAAAGAGGGCGCGCGGGCAAGGTAGAAGTGGGCATCGACAGGCCTCGTGTTACTTTGATATTTGAATTCGAACATTAATGTTCATTTTCGAAAATACTAGCGCATAAAGATGCACGCATCCAGCGTGCTTCGATTGAAAAAACTGATCGAAGCAGCGCTAAAGGAAAGTTTTCGAACATTGTCGACGGGTAACTGTAGCCGCTGCTGTTGCCTTGGGCTGGATGGCGGGATCGGCCGCGGCGATTTCGAAAGCGATGAAGCGTCGAGGCTCGTCGTTCGAGCGCGGCCGGATCCGCAGGAGGGAGAGCAGTCAGACCACTTCGAGGCGGATCTTGTGCTGGTTGAGCAGTTGGGTCAGGGCCGGTACCGGTTGCTGGTCGGTGACCAGGCAATCGATCAGGCTGATGGGCCCCAGGCGGATCATGGCGTTGCGCCCGAACTTGCTGGAGTCGGCAGCCAGGATCACCTGCCGGGCATTGGCGATGATCGCCTGGGATACCCGCACTTCCTGGTAGTCGAAGTCCAGCAGGCTGCCGTCCTCGTCGATGCCACTGATGCCCACCAGGGCGAAGTCGACCTTGAACTGGTTGATGAAGTCGACACTGGCCTGGCCCACCACGCCGCCGTCACGGCGCACATTGCCGCCGGTGAGCAGCACGTCGAAATCATCCTTGGCACTGAGCATCGAGGCCACGTGCAGGTTGTTGGTGATGATCTTCAGGTGGCTGTGATTGAGCAGGGCCCGGGCGATGGATTCGGTGGTGGTGCCGATATTGATGAACAGCGAGGCGTGATCGGGGATCTGCGCGGCAACGGCTTCGCCGATACGCTGCTTTTCGTCGCGCATCTGGTCGGCGCGCATGGCGTAGGCGGTGTTTTCTACGCTGGAGTCATAGGCTGCGCCACCATGGTAGCGGCGCAGCAGATTGGCTTCCGCCAGCTGGTTGATATCGCGGCGGATGGTTTGCGGGGTTACGACGAACAGCTGGGCCAATTCCTCGATGCTGACGTAGCCGCGTTCGCGAACCAGATCGAGGATTTGCTGCTGACGGGGAGGCAGATTCATGGGGCTTCCTTTGGGCTGCCGTGCAAAATTTGCCCATGATGCCGCAGGAATCCCCTCCCTACCAGTTACAAGCGGTTACCAATCCACGGCTTGGCTTATTTGGCCTCGTCGTGGGGTTCCCAGTCGCGGGTGCGGCTGACGGCCTTCTTCCAGCCTGCGTACAGGCCTTCTTTTTCCGCTTCCGCCAGTTGTGGTTCGAACTCGCGCTCGATCACCGCCTTGCCCCGCAGTTCTTCCAGGCTGCCCCAGAAACCGCAGGCCAGGCCCGCCAGGTAGGCAGCGCCCAGGGCGGTGGTTTCACGCATTTGCGGGCGTTCCACCTGGGTGCCGAGGATGTCGGCCTGGAACTGCATGAGGAAGTTGTTGGCCACGGCGCCGCCGTCCACCCGCAGGGCTTTGAGGCGTTCGCCGGAGTCCTGCTGCATGGCGTCGAGCACGTCGCGGGTCTGGTAGGCGATGGACTCCAGGGCGGCACGGATGATGTGGTCCACGCGCACGCCGCGGGTCAGGCCGAACAGCGCGCCACGGGCATAGGGGTCCCAGTAGGGAGCACCCAGGCCGGTGAAGGCCGGCACCAGATACACGCCGTTGCTGTCCTTGACCTTGCCGGCGAAGTATTCGGTGTCGTGGGCGTCGTTGATGATCTTCAGTTCATCACGCAGCCACTGCACGGTGGAACCGCCGTTGAATACTGCACCTTCCAGGGCGTAGGCCACTTCGCCACGGGGGCCGCAGGCGATAGTGGTGAGCATGCCGTGCTGGGATTTAACCGCCTTGTCGCCGGTGTTCATCAGCAGGAAGCAGCCGGTGCCATAGGTGTTCTTGGCCTGGCCCGGCTCGACGCACATTTGGCCGAACAGCGCGGCCTGCTGGTCGCCGGCGATACCGCCGATGGCGATGCCGCTCTTGGTGCGGCCGTAGATTTCCGACGAGGACTTCACCTGCGGAAGCATTTCCCGCGGGATGTCCAGCACCTCCAGCATCTTCGCGTCCCACTCCAGGGTGTGGATGTTGAAGAGCATGGTGCGCGAGGCGTTGGTGTAGTCGGTGACGTGGGTCTTGCCGCCGGTGAATTTCCAGATCAGCCAGCTGTCGATGGTGCCGAACAGCAGCTCGCCGTTGCGCGCACGCTCGCGGCTGCCTTCGACGTTGTCGAGGATCCACTTGAGCTTGGTGCCGGAGAAGTAGGGGTCGGTCACCAGGCCTGTGGTTTCGCGGATGTAGTCTTCCAGGCCGTCGCGCTTGAGCTGCTGGCAGATCTCGGTGCTGCGGCGGCACTGCCAGACGATGGCGTTGTAGATCGGCCGGCCGGTGTTCTTGTCCCAGACCACAGTGGTTTCACGCTGGTTGGTGATACCGATGGCGGCCACCTGGTCGTGATGCAGGCCGGCTTGTGCCAGGGCCTCGACCATCACCGCGCTCTGGGTGGCGAAGATTTCCATCGGGTCATGTTCGACCCAGCCGGCCTGAGGGTAATGCTGGGCGAATTCACGCTGGGCGGTGCAGACCACGTTGGCGTCGCGATCGAAAATGATCGCCCGGGAACTGGTCGTACCCTGATCGAGGGCAATGATGTAGTTCTTATTCTGAATGTCGGTCATGTCGATTGCCTTGGACGAAATAAGGGAGTGAGAACAGGCGCGCGATCGATTTGGGCAGGATCACGCGCCACTGGATTCAGGAAGCTTTGACTTTGCCTTCGGTGACCTGTTCGGCCTCCGGGGCGACAGCAGCGCTGGGCAAATGGCGGGCAATCAAGCCGCGATAGGCTGCAGCACCCAGGCAGGCGCCGAGGATCGGAGCGAAGATTGGCACCAGGAAATACGGAATATCACGGCCGCCGGTGAAGGAAATTTCACCCCAGCCGGTCACGAACGTCATCAGTTTAGGCCCGAAGTCCCGCGCCGGGTTCATCGCAAACCCGGTCAGCGGGCCCATGGCACTGCCGATCACGGCAATCAGCAGGCCGATCAGCAGCGGAGCCATCGGGCCGCGCGGTAGGCCATTGTTGTCATCGGTCAGGGACATGATCACTCCCATCAGGATGGCGGTGATCACCAGCTCCACTAGGAACGCCTGGGCAGTGGACAGCGCCGGGTTGGGGAAGGTGGAGAACACCGAGGCCAGTTCCAGGCTGGCCTGGGAGCCACGGACCATCTGGTGGGTTTGTTCGAAATCGAAGAACAGGTTGCTGTACAGCGTGTAAACCAACAGCGCCGCGCAGAAGGCGCCAGCGATCTGGGCGAGGATGTAGAACGGCAGTTTGCGCTTCTCAAAATCGGCGAACAGGCACAGGGCGATGCTCACGGCCGGGTTCAGGTGCGCGCCGGAAACTCCGGCGGTCAGGTAGATCGCCATGCTCACGCCGATCCCCCAGATGATGCTGATTTCCCATAGGCCGAAGCTGGCCCCCGCGACCTTGAGCGCGGCGACACAACCGGTGCCGAAGAAGATCAACAGCGCAGTACCCAGAAACTCGGCGATGCATTGGCCCGATAGCGACGGTTGTTGCAGAGCAGTTGTCATGTGAACCTCGATTTTTGTTGTTGTCTGGCGCTGCTGCAAAAGGCATGGAGCGCGACTTCAAACGAAGGCGGAATCCCCATTCCGACCTCGCCTTGCTACTGGGTACAACCTTGGATCTACCGCATGATATTCAGAAACGAAAAAATATAGACAAGAAACACCGCTGTCAAAGGTCGAAAGTGAACGGATGGTCATTTTATAGATATCAATCAAATGAATGATTCCGGGGCATAGTCGCGGGAACGACAGGCATGGTTGCTTTCGTAGGCACACGGGCCGGTTATCAAGGCTTGGAATAGAGCCTTTTGCTGGTGAATGACCTAAAATTCGCGCGCTTGGTTTTGCCTTTTCATTCCTCGCCTGGAGCTGCCATGACCCCTGCACTGGACCTGCTGAAAAAAGTTCGCGCCGAACATCGCATCCACAGTTACGAACATGACCCCAAGGCCGCCTCCTATGGCCTGGAGGCCGCGGAGAAACTTGATCTTGATCCTGCGCAGGTGTTCAAGACCTTGCTTGCCAGCAGTGAAAAGGGTGAGTTGCTGGTGGCGGTGGTGCCGGTCGTCGGAAGTCTTGACCTGAAGGCCCTGGCCCACGCAGCGGGCGTGAAGAAGGCTGAAATGGCCGACCCGGCTGCCGCCCAGCGCGCCACGGGGTACCTGCTGGGAGGCATCAGCCCGCTGGGGCAGAAGAAGCGCCTGCGGACCTTTATCGATAACAGTGCGCAGCCGTTCGCCAGCATCTTTGTCAGTGCCGGGCGCCGTGGCCTGGAAGTCGAGCTGGCGCCGACGGTGCTGGCCGAGCATACCCAGGCCAGGTTCGCCGATATCGGTCGTCCTTGAGTCGCAACGGCTGCGGCCAGGGCCGCTGCTGTATGCAGGAAAATCCCGACTTCTGTGTCTGTCCCCCGTTGGGGGCCAGGGCCCATGCTGGGGGCCAGTTATTCACGGAGAAGGGATATGCAGCTTGAGTTTCATCAGGTCGATGCGTTCAGCGAGCGCCCGTTCGCGGGTAATCCGGCCATGGTTTACCGGCTTGAGTCCTGGCTCGATGACAGGCTGATGCAGCAGATTGCTGCCGAGCACAATCTGGCAGAGACCGCTTTTGTGGTGCGTGAGGCCCAGGGCTGGCGGATTCGCTGGTTCACCCCGGTGACGGAAGTGCCGTTGTGTGGGCATGCAACCTTGGCCACTGCCTATGTGTTGTTCGAGGTTTATGGCCAGACCGCGCAGCGTATCGACTTTCTCAGCCAGTCCGGGCCCCTGAGTGTCACCCGTGAAGAGGGCCTGTTGTGGCTGGATTTCCCGCTGCGCAGCCCGAGCAGCCAGGCAGGGCGGGAGGCGGTGGCGCAAGCGCTGGGGGTTGAGGTCGTCGAATTGCTGGGGGCCAACGAGCTATTGGCCGTGCTGGAGTCGGAGCAGGCGGTGCGTGAGTGCCGGCCGGATATGACGGCGCTGGCGAAATTGCCCTGGCCCGGGGTGATCGTGACTGCGCGCGGGGAGCAGCACGACTTTGTCTCGCGCTATTTTGCCCCCGCCATTGGTATCGATGAGGACCCGGTGACCGGATCCACCCATTGCTGCCTGGCGCCTTACTGGGCGCAGCGTTTGGATAAGCCGCAGTTGAGCGCTTACCAGTGCTCTGCCCGAGGTGGCGCGTTGTTTTGTCGTCTGGAAGGTGAGCGGGTGAAGATCGGTGGGCATGCCCGGCTGATTGCCAGTGGGCAGTTGCATCTGCCATGACTGTGCTGGGTGTTTCGCCGGCAAGCCGGCTCCTACAGTGGGCTGTCGTAGGAGCTGGCTTGCCAGCGAAGACGGCTCAATGCGCGCTGCTGTAGCGGCGCACCCCTGAGTCGCTTTGCGGGATCTGCGCTGCGGTACTGCCCGAGGCCTGGAACAGCACCAGGTGTTCCGCCGCGACCCGGATACCCACGTCGGCGCCGACCTGATGATCGGCGTGGCTCGGAAAGATCGATTCCAGCTGGCTGCCGGTGGGCAGTTGCAGGCGATACAGGGTCGAGGCGCCGAGGAACGTCTTGCCCACGACGCGGGCTTTCAAGGCGCTGTCGGGGGCGTGGACGATGTCGTCCGGACGCAACAGCACATCCACCGCACCGCCGGTTGGCCAGGTGTAGGCACGGTTGCCCTGCAGCAAGCCGAGTTCGGTCTGTACCGATTCCGGGCTGCTCAACTGGCCGCGAATGAAGTAGCCCTGACCGATGAAGCTGGCGACGAAGGGCGTCTGGGGTTCGTGGTAGAGGTTGTACGGTGTGTCCCACTGTTCCAGGCGGCCTTCCTTGAATACCCCTACCTGATCGCTCACGGCAAAGGCTTCCTCCTGGTCGTGAGTGACCAGGATCGCACTGGTGCCACGGGCCTTGAGGATGTCACGCACCTCGTGGCTGAGCTTGCGTCGCAGTTCGCCGTCGAGGTTGGAGAAGGGCTCGTCCAGCAACAGCAGTTGTGGTTCGGGAGCCAGGGCACGAGCCAGGGCCACCCGTTGTTGCTGGCCACCGGACAGTTCGTGGGGGAAGCGCTGGCCGAGGCTCTTCAGGTTCACCAGCTCCAGCAGTTCGGCCACCACCCGCTCTTTCTGCGGGTGTTTGCGAATGCCGAAGGCAATGTTGTCGGCCACGCTCAGGTGCGGGAACAGGGCGTAGTCCTGGAACACCATGCCGATCCGGCGTTTCTCCGGCGCCAGGGTGAAACCGGCGCTGGAGATGGTCTCGCCCGCCAGCTGGATTTCCCCCTCATGCACCGGCTCGAACCCGGCGATGGCGCGCAGGGTGGTGGTCTTGCCGCAGCCGGATGAGCCCAGCAGGCAGCCGATATCCCCTGCATTGAGGTGCAGGTTGAGGTTCTGCACCACGCGTTGGTCCTGGTAGCCGCAAGCGAGGTTGCGCAGGTTCAGTAGCAAGGGCTGGCTCATGCGTGGTGGTACGCCGGCTCGACGAGGAATTCGAGCAGGGCCTTTTGTGCGTGGAGGCGGTTTTCCGCCTGGTCCCAGGCCACCGAACGCGGGTCGTCCAGCAGGTCGAGGCTGATTTCTTCACCGCGGTGGGCGGGCAGGCAATGCATGAACAGAACGTCCTCGGCGGCCAGGTCCAGCAGTGCACGGTTGACCTGGAAGGGAGCGAACAGTTGCAGGCGCTTGGCGGTCTCCTCTTCCTGGCCCATGGAGGTCCAGACATCGGTGCTCACCAGGTGGGCGCCACGCACGGCTTCGCGAGGGTCGCGGACGATGGTCACGCGCTCGCCGGCCTGAGCGACGAAGTCTGCGTTCGGCTCGTAGCCTTCAGGGCAGGCGATGCGCAGTTGGAAGTCGAACTGGATGGCCGCTTCTATATAGCTGTTGCACATGTTGTTGCCGTCGCCGATCCAGGCCACGGTCTTGCCCTGAATCGAGCCGCGATGCTCGAGGAACGTCTGCATGTCAGCCAGCAGTTGGCAGGGGTGCAGGTCATCGGACAGGCCGTTGATCACCGGTACGCGGGAGTTGGCCGCAAACTCGGTCAGGGTGCTGTGGGCAAAGGTGCGGATCATCACGGCATCGAGCATGCGCGACATGACGATGGCGCAGTCGCCGATGGGCTCGCCGCGCCCCAGTTGAGTGTCCCGTGGCGAAAGGAAGATGGCCTGGCCGCCCAGCTGGATCATGCCGGCTTCGAAGGACAGTCGGGTTCGGGTCGACGACTTCTCGAAAATCATGCCAAGCACACGATTTTTCAAGGGCTCGAAGAGTACGCCGCGGTTACGCAGGTCCTTCAGCTCGATGCCTCGACGAATCACACTGACCAGCTCTTCGGGCGTGCAATCCATCAGGGAGAGAAAGTGCCTTGCGCTCATCATTAACTACCTTTTTGCAACGGACCGCAGATTCTCAAAGCCTTGTTTAGTCGAACAACGGGCTGGACCTGCGGCGAAAGCCGCACGGGGCGACGAAATAGGGGAAGGCGCGATCTTATAATTAAATGTCGCGTCTTACCAATAGTAGTGCTACGGCGATTATGGGCATGAGAGGCCAGGACGCGAATGCGCTGGCACTTTTGAGACCAGTTTCCAGACAGCAGCCGGGCATTTGTACACTGCCCCGGCGCGCCTTGGCAATCGAGCGCGGCGCGGGTGATGCCCATGCAGTCGTTTTCTGACCTGGAGGGCGGGGGCTGCGTCCCGGATAATCCGCGGGCTGGCAGCCTGAAACATTTCCTAATGCAAAGTGCTGAGGTTATAAAGGCGAATCAGTGGCAGGGGCGGGTGAACGATGGAATCCAGGGAGCAACAACTGATGACGCTCTTGGGGCTCACGGCCCGGGCACTCACCGACATGACAGCTTCGGTGACGGCGTTTTCCTTCGAGCTGCTGCGCAGTGAAGATCCGGTGACCCGAGCGGCCGCGCGCAAGATGATCGACCGGATGATGAGCCTCAGTGCAGGCCTGGACGAGCATTGGCGATTGCTCGCACAACTCTCGGGTGGCTATGGAGAGCGGGAGGCCGTGGATGCAACCACCCACGTCTCAGCGGATGGGCCGCCACGGTTGCCCTCCAACTGAAGGCGCCGATCATGGCCGGGGCTGATGGCCGTGAATTCATGGGACGAACGTCACTGGTGTCCTGTCAGGGGAGCGCCCATAGTTTTTGCTTCCGGCAAGCGAATACGCTGCGCTCTCAAACAATAGAGACTGGCCATGACCAAGACTCTCCATCACCGTGCCTGCCACCTGTGTGAGGCCATCTGTGGCCTGAGCCTGGAAATCACTGAAGAAGACGGCAGTGCTCCGCGCATCAGCTCGATCAAGGGCGATCTTCAGGACAGTTTCAGCCGCGGTCATATCTGCCCCAAGGCCGTGGCCTTGCAAGATATCCAGAATGACCCGGACCGCCTGCGCCAGCCGGTGCGCCGGGTTGGCAATGAGTGGCAACCGATCGAATGGGACGAGGCCTTTGCCCTGGTGGCCGAGCGGCTGGCGAGCATTCAGCAGCGTCATGGCAACAACGCGGTGGCGACCTACCAGGGCAATCCCAGCGTGCACAACTATGGGCTGATGACCCACAGCAACTACTTTCTCGGCCAGCTCAAGACGCGCAATCGCTTCTCGGCTACCTCGGTCGACCAATTGCCTCAGCACCTGACCAGCTACCTGATGTATGGCCACGGCTTGCTGTTGCCGATTCCGGATATCGATCACACCGATTTCATGTTGATTCTTGGCGGCAATCCCCTGGCGTCCAACGGCAGCATCATGACCGTTCCGGATGTGGAAAAGCGCCTGAAAGCGATCCAGGCCCGTGGCGGCAAGGTAGTGGTGGTCGATCCGCGGCGCAGCGAAACCGCGGCCATGGCCGACCAGCATCTGTTTGTCCGCCCGGGGGGCGATGTCGCGCTGCTGTTTGGCCTGCTCAACAGCATCTTCGAAGAGGGGCCGACCCGCGACAGTCACTTGCAGGTGGATGGGCTGGCCGAGGTGCGCCAGGCCATATCCCGGTTCACGGCGGAGGCGATGAGCCCCCTGTGCGCCATTGCGGCGCCACAGATCCGCCAACTGGCCAGGGATTTCGCCTCGGCCGACAGAGCGGTCTGCTACGGGCGCATGGGCGTCTCGACCCAGGCCTTCGGCACGCTGTGCCATTGGTTGCTGCAATTGCTCAACCTGGTCACCGGCAACCTCGACCGCGTGGGTGGCGCCTTGTGTACCAGCCCCGCGGTGGATCTGGTAGCGGCGACTTCGGGCGGCCACTTCAATGCCTGGCAGAGCCGGGTTTCCGGGCTTCCGGAATACGGCGGCGAGTTGCCGGTGTCGGCCCTGGCAGAAGAGATGCTCACCGAAGGGGAGGGGCAGGTACGGGCGCTGATCACGGTGGCGGGCAACCCGGTGCTGTCCACGCCCAATGGCCGGCAGCTGGAGCAGGCGCTGGATGGCTTGGAGTTCATGCTCAGCATCGACCTGTACATCAACGAAACCACCCGCTATGCCGACTTGATCCTGCCGTCCACCTCGGCCCTGGAAAATGATCACTACGACACCACGTTCAATCTGTTCGCGGTGCGCAATGTCAGCCGTTTCAACCGGGCGATCCTGCCCAAGCCCGAAGGTGCACTGCACGACTGGGAGATCTTCGTCGGCCTGGCCAAGGCCTTTGCCGAGCGCACCGAAAGCTCGCTCAAGCCGACCATCGCTCCGGCGCAAATGATTGATATGGGGCTGCGTGCCGGGCCTTATGGCGACGCCTCGCCGTTCAAGCTGTCATTGGCGACGCTGGCCGAGCATCCCCATGGCATCGATCTGGGGCCGCTGCAGCCGAATCTGGCCGGGCGCCTGAAAACCGAAAACCTGCGGGTCCAGGCTGCGCCGCCGGCGATCATGGCCGACCTGGAGCGCTTTGCTGCCCTGGAGGCGCCGCAGGAGGGGGAATTGTTGTTGATCGGCCGCAGGCATGTGCGCAGTAACAACTCCTGGATGCACAACTATCACCGCCTGGTGAAGGGCAAGCCTCGTCACCAACTGCTGATGCATCCGCAGGATCTGGCTCACCGGGGTTTGCAGGACGGTCAACGGGTACGCATCAGTTCACGGGTCGGCGCGGTGGAAGTCGAAGTGCTGGCCAGCGCCGAGATGATGCCGGGGGTTGTGAGCCTGCCCCATGGCTGGGGGCATGGGCGTCCGGGCGTGCAGATGAACATAGCCACGGAGCAGCCGGGTTGCAGCGCCAATGACCTGACCGACGAGCGCCAGCTCGATGTGCTGTCGGGAAATGCAGCGTTGAACGGGGTGCCGGTCAGGGTGCAGGCGGCCTGAGATGTCTGTCGGAGAGGCCGAGCAGGGTGCTCAGGATTCCGTTACAATGCGCCACCGTGCCGACAACAGAGTCGGAAAGTTCAGCCGAGGTGTTCCATGGATATCATCGAAACTATTAAAGAGCAGATTGCCAACAACACCATTCTGCTTTACATGAAAGGCTCGCCGAATGCCCCGCAGTGCGGCTTCTCTGCCAAAGCCGCTCAGGCCGTAATGGGCTGTGGTGAGAAGTTCGCTTACGTGGACATCCTGCAGAACCCGGAAATTCGCGCCAACCTGCCCAAGTACGCCAATTGGCCAACCTTCCCACAACTGTGGGTGGCCGGTGAGCTGGTCGGCGGCAGCGACATCATGGCTGAAATGTTCGCCAACGGTGAATTGCAGAGCCTGATCAAGGCCGCTGCCGAAAAAGCCGCTGCCAAGACCGAAGCGTAAAAGCGCGCCTGCTCGCGAGGGTTTCCGGGAATCGACATGCTACTCGTGTGATTCTCGGAAACTTGCGGCAAGCACTCTGCTTCGGTTTGTTACGCGAACATATCCGCGTAATAAAAAAAAGCCCCGCTCTCATATGAGAAGCGGGGCTTTTTTATTCTTCGGGTATTACGAGTTGAGTTACTCGTCACCCATTTGCGATTGCAGATAGTTCTCGATACCCACTTTATCGATCAGGCCCAATTGGGTTTCCAGCCAGTCGATATGCTCTTCTTCGGATTCCAGAATATCTTCCAGCAGTTCACGGCTGCCGAAGTCACCAACCGATTCGCAATGGGCGATCGCGGCCTTGAGGTCGGCATGGCCGGTGCGCTCGATACGCAGGTCGCATTCGAGCATTTCCTTGGTGTGCTCACCGATATGCAACTTGCCCAGGTCCTGGACGTTGGGCAGGCCTTCGAGGAAGAGGATGCGCTTGATCAGCTTGTCCGCATGCTTCATCTCGTCGATGGACTCGTGGTACTCGTGCTTGCCCAGCTTGTTCAGGCCCCAATCTTCATACATGCGCGCATGCAGGAAGTACTGATTGATCGCGACCAGTTCATTGGCAAGGATTTTATTGAGATGCTGGATGACTGTAATGTCGCCTTTCATGATGGGGTCCTGCCCTGTATTTAGTGGAACATGGGCAGAGTCTGAGCTGCATGAACATTACTGTCAAACCTAAGTTATTGAATAATATATGAAAATTAATCGGAATAAGAATGTTTGTGTTCCGCGTTTTGTCTCTAAGCGATTGAATTACAGGCATAAAAAAACCGGACGCCAGGTCCGGTTGTTTGTAACGCCGCTAATTATTGATTAAATCAGGCGACATTAAATTCCACAGGGTAGGGGATTGCCGCTTGGCTGCTCTGCAATTCGGTCAGGGTTTCGCGAACCACTTGCTTGGCCAGGCAGGCACATTTGCCGCACTGGCTGGCAACGCCGGTGGCCTGGCGTACTTCGCGGTAGCTGCAGCAACCTTCGTAGATCGCTTCGCGAATTTGTCCGTCGGTGACACCGGTGCAGAGGCAGACATACATAAGATGAGAACCGTCGCTGGTTAGGGCTCAATTGCGATGGATCTTAATGTTAACGAGAATGATTGTCAAAGTGGTTTCGACGCCCTTTGTTGCTGATTCTTGCTTGAGTGACGAACGGCTTTTCTTGGCATTAATGACAGATCATTCGCATTTTTCGCGTTGGAGGCCGGCCAGAGGAAAAACCACTAAGGACAGCTTAAAAACGCCGTGTATGATGGTCGGTCCTTGCGAAGAGGGCGCACGTCACGGGGCTGTCGTATCAGCATGGCAGGCTCGGGGCCAACCCTTCTTCTTCATTACTACGTCCACACCAGGAGATATCCAATGAGCGTACTCGTAGGCAAACAAGCCCCTGACTTCACCGTTCCGGCCGTTCTCGGCAATGGCGAAATCGTCGACAGCTTCACCCTGTCCTCGGCCATCAAAGGCAAATACGGCCTGGTGTTCTTCTACCCACTGGACTTCACCTTCGTGTGCCCGTCCGAGCTGATCGCTCTGGACCACCGCATGGCTGATTTCAAGGCACGCAATGTTGAAGTGATCGCTGTGTCCATCGACTCGCACTTCACTCACAACGCCTGGCGTAACACCCCGATCAATGCCGGCGGCATCGGTCAGGTTCAATACATCATGGCTGCTGACATGAAGCACGAAATCGCCAAGGCCTACGACGTTGAGTCCGAAGGCGGCGTGGCTTTCCGTGGCGCGTTCCTGATCGACGACAAAGGCGTTGTCCGCTCGCAGATCGTCAACGACCTGCCACTGGGCCGCAACATGGAAGAGCTGATCCGTCTGGTCGACGCTCTGCAGTTCCACGAAGAGCACGGCGAAGTCTGCCCTGCCAACTGGAAGAAAGGCGACAAGGGCATGACCGCTTCGCCAGAAGGCGTTGCTGCTTACCTGAGCGAGAACGCCGGCAAGCTGTAAGGCTTGGCGTCACGCATAAAAAAACCGGCCTTAGGGCCGGTTTTTTTATGGGGCAAAGGAAAGCGACTATTCAGTCGTCGAAATCCTGCCAGCCGCCCATCTGTTTCCAGCGGTTGACGATGCCGCAGAACAGCTCGGCGGTCTTCTCTGTGTCGTAGCGAGCCGAGTGGGCCTCGCGACCGTCGAAGTCGATGTCTGCGCTCTGACAGGCCTTGGCCAGCACGGTCTGGCCGTATGCCAGGCCAGCCAGAGTGGCGGTATCGAAGCTGGAGAACGGGTGGAACGGATTGCGCTTCATGTCCAGGCGCGCCACGGCGGCATTCAGGAAGCCCAGGTCGAAGCTGCTGTTGTGGCCTACCAGGATGGCGCGCTTGCAGCCATTGGCCTTCAGCGCCTTGCGCACCCCGCGGAAAATATCGGTGAGGGCGGTTTCTTCGCTCACAGCCATGCGCAGGGGATGATCAAGCTTGATCCCGGTGAATTCCAGGGCTGCAGCTTCGATGTTCGCGCCTTCGAAAGGCTCGACCCGGAAGAAGTAGGTGTGTTCGGGGAACACGAAGCCTTTTTCGTCCATGCCGATGGTGGTTGCGGCAATTTCCAGCAGGGCGTCGGTGGCCGAGTTGAAGCCACCGGTTTCAACATCGACGACTACCGGCAGGTAACCGCGAAAGCGTGCCGCCATCGGATGGCGAGGACCGCCGCTGTTACCTTCTTGTTCGTCGTCGAAATGGTCGTCACTCACGAGTGATCCTCCAGCAGGCGCCAGCGCAGTTTTTCACCGGCGCGCAGCGGAATGACAGTCAGCTCGCCAAACGGCAGGCTGGCAGGAGCGGTCCATTCTTCACGGACCAGGGTGATGCTGTCGGTGTTGGCCGGCAGGTCGTAGAAGCGCGGGCCGTTGAGGCTGGCGAAAGCTTCCAGCTGATCCAGGGCGTTGCGTTGTTCGAACGCTTCGGCGTACAGCTCGATGGCGGCGTAGGCGCTGTAGCAGCCGGCGCAACCGCAAGCGGCTTCCTTGGCGTGCTGGGCGTGAGGTGCCGAGTCGGTGCCGAGGAAGAACTTCGCGTTGCCGCTGGTGGCCGCATCCAGCAGGGCTTCCTGGTGGGTGTTGCGCTTGAGGATCGGCAGGCAATAGAAGTGCGGACGAATACCGCCCACCAGCATGTGGTTGCGGTTGTACAGCAGGTGGTGCGCGGTGATGGTTGCGCCAACGTTGGCCGAAGCCTCCTTGACGAACTGCACGGCTTCAGCGGTGGTGATGTGTTCGAACACCACTTTCAGGCTGGGGAAGCGTTCAACCACACGCCGCATGTGCTCGTCGATGAAGATTTTCTCGCGGTCGAAGACGTCGACGTCGCCGCGGGTTACCTCGCCGTGGATCAACAGCGGCAGGCCGACTTCGGCCATGGCTTCAAGCACCGGGAAAATCTTGTCGATGCTGGTCACGCCCGAATCCGAGTTGGTGGTCGCGCCGGCCGGGTACAGCTTGGCGGCGTGGACGAAACCGCAGGCCTTGGCCGCGCGGATTTCCTCCGGCTGGGTACGGTCGGTCAGGTAGAGCACCATCAGTGGCTCGAAGCGGCTGCCGGCCGGGCGCGCAGCTAGAATGCGCTGGCGATAGGCGTCGGCTTCCGCGGCGTTGCGCACCGGAGGTACCAGGTTGGGCATGATGATGGCGCGGCCAAAGGTGCGCGCGACATCTGCGACTGTATTGGGCAACACGGCCCCATCGCGAAGATGAATATGCCAGTCGTCGGGACGCAGCAGGGTCAGGCGGTCGGACATTGGAGGTTCCAGGCGGGTAAAACTCGGGGGAATGCTACCGGAAAAGACTCTTCCAGGCACTCGCTATCAAGTTTTGCGACGAGCAACCGATATCCCGAAGGTATGGCGTATTAACGCCTGTCGATTTTTCTGTTGTACACGTCAGTGGAGCCTCCCGTGCGCCAGCGTTATCTAGCCTTGCTCAGTGTGTTTGCCAGCCTGCCTGCGATGGCTCTCACTTTCCAGACTCGCCTGGAGAGCATTGAGTGGACGGTCGAAGGTGACAAGTTCGAGTGCCGCCTGATCCAACCGGTTACCGATTTCGGTTCCGGCGAATTCGTTCGTCGCGCCGGCGAGCAGGCGATTTTCCGCCTCAAGAGTTTCAACCCCATGCAGGCCGGTGGTTCCGCGACCCTGCTTGCGGCCGCCGCCCCCTGGCAGCCGGGGCGTGGCGACATCAACCTCGGGGCGGTCAAGGCCGGTACCGATGGGGTGCTGTTCAACAGCAACCAGATGCAGGCCGGACGTCTGATCGTCGGTTTGCTGGAGGGGCGCAGCCCGGTGGTCCGGCACTTCTCCCGCGAAGGCGGAGTGTCCGAGGTACGCCTGTTGCCGGTGAAGTTCAGCAAGGCCTACGGCGACTATCAAAGCTGCATGGCCAAGCTGTTGCCGATGAACTATGAACAGGTCAAGCAGGCCGAGATCGGTTTCCCCGGGGGGGGCATCGACCTGGACGCCCGGGCCAAGGCCAAGCTGCAAGTGATGGTGGACTTCATCAAGGCCGACCCCACGGTCAATCATGTCGAATTGGACGGGCACTCTGATAACAGTGGCAACCGCCTGACCAACCGTGACCTGTCGCGCCGTCGTGCGCTGGCGGTCATGGAGTTCTTCAAGGCCAATGGCCTGGCGGAAAACCAGATCGTGGTGCGCTTCCATGGCGAGCGCTATCCCCTGGCCCCCAACACCAATGCGGCCAACCGGGCGAAGAACCGGCGGGTCAATGTGCATCTGGAGCGGGTCGCTCCTGCCGAAAAGCCGGCCCCAGCGCCTCAGGCGGCTTCCGGATCCAGCGCAGCGGCGACTTCCTGATACGGCTGTCGTCGTCGCTCGCTCGACATAATCTGTCGCTTGGTCGTCATAAGCTGTCGCGCCTCTGTAAATTATCCGCGTGGATCGGTAGACTTGGCGGCTTTCCGTACAACCCCGTGGAGTGATGGCATGGCGGACGTTAACAAGGTCGTTCTGGCGTATTCGGGCGGCCTGGACACTTCGGTGATCCTCAAGTGGCTGCAGGATACTTACAACTGTGAAGTAGTGACTTTCACTGCTGACCTGGGCCAAGGCGAAGAGGTCGAGCCGGCCCGCGCCAAGGCGCAAGCCATGGGCGTCAAAGAGATCTACATTGACGATCTGCGCGAAGAGTTCGTGCGTGATTTCGTCTTCCCGATGTTCCGCGCCAACACCGTCTACGAAGGCGAGTACCTGCTGGGTACTTCCATCGCTCGTCCGTTGATCGCCAAGCGCCTGATCGAAATCGCCAACGAAACCGGCGCTGACGCCATTTCCCATGGCGCCACCGGCAAGGGCAACGATCAGGTGCGTTTCGAACTGGGCGCCTACGCCCTCAAGCCGGGTGTGAAGGTGATTGCCCCTTGGCGCGAGTGGGACCTGCTGTCCCGCGAGAAGCTGATGGACTACGCCGAGAAGCACGGGATCCCGATCGAGCGTCACGGCAAGAAGAAATCCCCGTACTCGATGGATGCCAACCTGCTGCACATCTCCTATGAAGGTGGCGTGCTGGAAGACACCTGGACCGAGCACGAAGAAGACATGTGGCGCTGGACTGTCTCCCCGGAGAAGGCCCCAGATACCCCGCAATACCTGGAACTGACCTACCGCAACGGCGATATCGTGGCACTGGACGGCGTCGAGATGACCCCGGCCACCGTGCTGGCGACCCTGAACCGCATTGGTGGCGAACACGGTATCGGTCGTCTGGACATCGTCGAGAACCGTTACGTGGGCATGAAGTCCCGCGGCTGCTACGAGACACCTGGCGGCACCATCATGCTGCGTGCTCACCGCGCCATCGAGTCCATCACCCTGGACCGCGAAGTGGCTCACCTCAAAGACGAGCTGATGCCCAAGTACGCCAGCCTGATCTACACCGGCTACTGGTGGAGCCCTGAGCGTCTGATGCTGCAACAGATGATCGACGCCTCCCAGGCCCACGTGAATGGCGTGGTACGCCTGAAGCTGTACAAGGGCAACGTGATCGTGACCGGTCGCAAGTCTGACGAGTCGCTGTTCGACGCCAACATCGCTACCTTCGAAGAGGACGGCGGTGCCTACAACCAGGCGGACGCAGCTGGCTTCATCAAGCTCAACGCCCTGCGCATGCGCATTGCCGCGAACAAGGGTCGGACCCTGGTCTGATGCTTTGAGTGGTTGAAGAAAGCCCCGCGATAAGCGGGGCTTTTTTTTGCCCTGGATAATTGCAGTGAGCGTCGGGGCCTAATTCAGATCAGCAAATGGCTGTTGGGCAAGGTAAGCCACTTCTTGATGGGCGAAGTACCAAGTACCGCTACTGAGAGTGCTTGTAGGTTGGAGTTTTATTAGTACGAAAAGTAGCTGATTTGACGATTGATCCTAGGCGGTTTGGATATTGAACCACTTTTATCTAGGTCGTTTTGTAAGGCAATTCGGTATTGTTTGTAAGGATCGTCCTCGTAAGGTCGTAGCCCTCTGTAGCACGGTGTCAGAGTCAATTCTCTGGGGTATTGTGCGGGCTCTAAAAAAACTCTCAGGACTGAGATGGACCTATGAAAAGAGTATTGATCGTGGATGATCACCCTGTTGTCCGTTTGGCTGTGCGCATGTTGATGGAGCGCCATGGCCTTGAAGTAGTAGCGGAAGCAGATAACGGCACGGATGCATTGAAGTTGGCTCTTGAATATGTTCCAGACATCTTGATTCTGGATATTGGAATTCCGCAACTTGATGGGCTCGAAGTTATAAACCGGCTGATGTCCAGAGGTATGTCGATCAAGATTCTGGTATTGACCCTGCAAGTTCCTGGGCCTTTCTCCATGCGCTGCATGCAGGCCGGTGCTGCCGGTTATGTGTGCAAGCAGCAGGACATCACCGAGCTGTTGAGTGCCGTGCGTGCGGTGCTTGCGGGATACAGCTACTTCCCCAATGAGGCCTTGCATACTTTTCGCTCAAGCCAGGGCATCAGCAGTGAGCAGCAGATGATCGAGCTGCTTTCAGGGCGCGAATTGATCGTATTGAAACAACTCACCAACGGCATGAGTAACAAGGAAATTGCCGAGGGGTTGTGCTTGAGCAACAAGACCATCAGTACCTACAAGCGCCGGTTGCTGGCCAAGCTCAATGCTCGTTCACTGGTTGATCTGATCGAGTTCGCTCAACGGCATCGGTTGATATGAGCCTTTAGAGCACGTGCGCATTGAGACGGTGTTGCTGGATGGGCTCGCTTGAGTGCCGACGCAGCCGGTCAGTGGGGGAGGCTGACCGGCCAGATTTGCGGCTGGGCACAGGTACAAAAAAACCTCCATGGGGAGGTTCTTTTGTGACTAGAGGTCAAAGTCGTAATCGGCCAACTGTTTTTGCAGGCGCCGTTCCTCGAGGAGATTGTCGATGGTCCGGCGCTTGCTCAGATTGGTTTTCGCTACTTCGACCACCGGTTCTGCGTCATCTGTTTCAGCTGCGACGAAATCGTCTTCTACGTCCAGTTGTTCTTTGCCAGTACTCATAAGGTCGACTCCAGGCTAGGACTGCCATTGGCGCTCCTTATATCGATATTCTCCTGGCGGGTAAAAAAGATTTTTTCAATCGATCTATCGGCAAAATCAATGCTTGCTCAATCGTCGGAAGTCTTTTGCTTGTATTCGCACAGGTCTTCGATTCGACAGCTGCCACAGCGTGGCTTGCGTGCCAGGCAAACGTAGCGGCCGTGGAGGATCAGCCAGTGATGGGAGTCCAGCAGAAACTCCTTGGGCACGAACTTCATGAGTTTCTTTTCGACCTCGACCACGTTCTTTCCCGGGGCCAGCCCGGTTCGGTTGCTGACCCGGAAGATATGGGTGTCCACCGCCATGGTCAGTTGCCGGAAAGCGGTGTTGAGGACCACGTTGGCGGTCTTGCGGCCCACCCCGGGCAGAGCCTCCAGCTCTTCCCGGGTCTGTGGCACTTCGCTGTTATGGCGTTCCACCAGCAGGCGGCAGGTCTCGATGACGTTCTTGGCCTTGCTGTTGTACAGGCCGATGGTCTTGATGTATTCGGACAGGCCTTCGACACCCAGGGCGTAGATTGCCGCTGGGGTATTGGCTACGGGGAAGAGCCTGGCAGTTGCCTTGTTGACCCCGACGTCGGTCGATTGCGCCGAGAGAATCACCGCGATCAGCAGCTCGAACGGCGAGGAATAGGCCAGCTCGGTTTTCGGTTCGGGGTTGTCTTCGTGTAGCCGGCGAAAGATTTCCAGGCGTTTGGCGGCATTCATGGGTGATTCATTTCCTCGAAGGCGGTCGGTTTAAGGTCCAGGAGCCGGCCCAGGCTCGTTTTGCGGCCAGCAGCGCACCCAGCAGGATAAAACCGCCGGGGGCGAGGGTCAGCAGGCGTAGCCCCCCATGTGGCAGCACGACCCAGCCATTGCCTGCATCCGGCTGGCCGACAAGCCAGCCCAGATGGCTGCCCAGCGTACCAGCGCCCAGCAGCTCGCGCAGGGCACCCAGGCCGATCAGGGCCACACAGAAAGCGCCGGCCAGGCGCAGTCGGTTGCGGTGCTGGAAGAAGCCCGCCTGTTCCAGTACCACGCATTGCAGGGGCAGCAGGCCCAGGTACAGGCTCAATTGCTGGTGCAGCTCATAACTCCAGGCCTGCAGCGCCAGCCACAGGCAACTGCCGAGGCTGGCGCTGAGCAGCAGGCTGGCCAGCCAGTGGTGGCGGGCCTCGATGGGCGGACGCAGCAAGCGCATGCCGGCGCCGTAGAGGCCGATCAGCAATACCCAGGCCAGGGCCAGGCCGATTGCCTTGACCCAGGAGTCCGTAGCCCCGATCAGGGGTGGCAGCATCAGCAGCCCCGGCAATGACAGCGGCTTATTCATGAGGCGTTCCAGGGAGCAGTTGTCCGCGGTGTTCGTCGAAGTAGCGCAAGGCATCATGCAAGGCACTGATCACCGCACGGGAAGTGATGGTGGCGCCGGCAATCTGATCGAACTGCCCGTTGTCCTTTTTCAAGGCCCAGGCGCTGTCGCCCGGATCATTGCGGGATTTTCCTGAAAACCCCTGGAGCCAGGCATTGGGCCAGCTGGCGATACGTGCTCCCAGCCCCGGAGTCTCATCCTGCCGGAGGGTCTTGCTGCCCAGCAGGCGCCCCTGGGGGTCGATAGCAATCAGCAACTCGATGGGGCCGGCGTAGCCTGTGACCTGGCTGCGCAGCAGCACGGCGCTGGGCCGGCCATTGCGGGTGGCCAGGTAGCCATCGAGCAGGCGACTGTTGCTCAGTTGCCCATCGGCCAAGGGCAATGGCTGGTCCAGGGGCTGGTTGTCATAGCTGCCGGCGGGCAGCACATCCAACAGCTTGCGTGCCTGCAAGGCCCGTTGTTCGGCTTCTATGCGTGGAGTGGCGGCATATTGCAGCCACAGGGTGGCACCGATGCCCAGGGAGCCGAGCAGCATCAGCAGCAACAGGCTGCGAGCCCCTTTCATGAGGGGCGCTCCAGCGGTTTTTCGGAGCTCAGGCGCTCCAGAGCCGGTACCGCCAGGTTCATCAGCAGCACGGCGAATGCGAGCCCGTCGGGGTAGCCACCCCAGGTGCGGATCAGGTAGGTGAGCAGGCCAACGCCAACGCCAAACAGCAGGCGGGCCTTGGCGGCCTTGGGGCCGGACACCGGCTCGGTGACGATAAAGAACGCACCGAGCATGCTGGCGCCGCTGAGCAGGTGGAACAGCGGCGAACCGTGGGAGTCGGAGCCGCTGCCGTTCCAGCACAGCAGGCTGATCAGCAGCAGGCTGCCAAGCATGCCCACGGGCGCCTGCCAGCCGATGACCCGCTGTTGCAGCAGAAACAGGCCGCCAGCCAGAAATCCAAGGTTGACCCATTCGGTACCACGGCCGCCGAAGTGACCGAAGGCGGGGTTGCCGGCAAAGAGTTCATCGACGGTCAGGCTCTTGTTGATCCGCAGGCTGTCCAGCGCCGTGGCCTGGGCCCAGGCGTCCGGGGGCGGGTTGCCTCCCAGGCCGAATACCTGCTGCAGCCCGCCGAGCAGGTCCAGGGCATGGGGCGCGGGCCAGTGAGTCATGGCTTGCGGGAAGCACAGCAGGGCCAGTGCATAACCCAACATCGCCGGGTTGAAGGGGTTCTGGCCGACACCGCCGTACACCTGCTTGCCCAAGAGCACGGCGCTGGCAGCAGCGCTCAGCGGCAGCCACCAGGGGCAATAGGGTGGCAGGGCCAGGGCCAGCAAGGTGGCACTGACCAGCGCACTGCCATCGCTGAGGGCAGGTTGCAGGGGACGCCGCCGCAGGAACAGCACCAAGGCTTCCATGGCCAGGGCCCCACTGGCTGCCAGCAGTAGATTCAGCAGCGGCCCCCAGGCATACAACCACAGCAGTACCAGCAGCCCCGGCAGCGTGGCCAGCAGCACGCGCTGCATGGCCTGGCGCAGGCGCGGGTCGACTGTTTCAGGGCACGTCATGGGCGTTTACCTGGCGCTCGGCTTCGCTCAGGCGGGCTTGGGCCTGGGCCAGTTGTTCGCTGCTGGTATCGGTCTGGCGTTGCAGTTTGCTCAGTTCGGCTCGGGCGTAGGCCAGTTCGGTCTTCAGTTGTCGCAGTTGTGGGGCGATCGGGCGTTTCTCGATCCGCTCCAGTACTGGTGCCGGTTTGCCACTGGCGTCTTCCGCGGCGTGCAGCGCCTGTTCGGCCGCCGCCAGGGCCGCGGCCAGGGTTTGCAGTTCGGCTTCGGGGGCTGCTGCGGCCTGGGCCTTTTTCAGTTCGGCGCGGCGCATCGCCAACTGGATCTTGGCTCGCTTGAGGTCGGCATCCCGGGCCACCGGCGCGGTCGGTGGAGGCGCCTGGGTTTCCAGTTGGGCCAGTGCCTGCTCGGCCACTTCGAACTGGCGCTGCAGGACGATCAACTGCGATTGCTGCTCGAAGGTCGGCGGATGACCGAAGGCCTTGAGGGATTTGTGCAATTGGGCGCGACTCATGGCCAGCTCGATCTTGGCCTTTTTCAAGGCGGCATCGGCCGCCGCGGCTTTCTGTGCGCGGACCCGCTCGATAGCCGACTGAACCGGGTCCTGGCTGGCGTCGCTGGCCTGGGTGGCGCGCTGGGCCCTGGCCTGACGTTCGGCCAGGCGCCGGGCCTCTTCGCGCTGCAAGCGATCATTGCGCTGCTCGAAGCGGCGCCGGGCGTGATCGCGTTTGGCGGCGCGAGCCTGCAACTGCTCGGGGCTGCTGGCCAGGCCGCCGACAAGGGGCAGCACTCGGGCCATGGGCAACGGCAGCATGTCGATGCAATCCACCGGGCAGGGCGCCACACAGAGGTCGCAGCCGGTGCATTCGTCGATCAATACGCTGTGCATGAGCTTCGCCGCGCCGACGATGGCGTCTACCGGGCAGGCCTGGATGCACTTGGTGCAGCCGATACATTCGGCCTCGCGGATATGGGCGATCTGCGCCGGGGCCTCGCCACGGCTGTGGTCCAGTTCTACCACCGGCAGCTGGAGCAGTTGTGCCAGGCCGGCGATGGTTTCCTGGCCCCCTGGCGGACACTTGTTGATGGCCTCGCCACTGGCGATGCCCTGGGCGTAGGGTTTGCATCCGGCGTGGCCGCACTTGCCGCATTGGGTCTGGGGCAGAAGGGCGTCGATGCGTTGAATCAGACTCATGTCTTGAGTAGTCCGTTGAAGCCGAAAAACGCCACTGCCAGCAGGCCGGCGCTGATCAGGTCGATCGGCAGGCCTTGCCAGGGCAGGGGAATATCGTTGGTGGAAATACGCTGGCGCAGGTCATTGAACAGGCTCAGTACCAACCAGAAGCCCAGCCCGGCACCCAGGCTCATGGCGCCGAGGGTCGCCAGCCCAAGGTTTTCCCCGCTGGCGATCAACAGCAGGCCGAGCATCCCGGCATTGGCCAGCAACAAGGGCCAGAGGCCATCGAATGGCAAACCGGGCAGGGCCCGGGGCAGCCAGTGTAGCGCCGGCCTGATCAGCAGCACACTCAGGGACAGCCAGGTAAACAGCTGCAAGGACTGCAGCCCCCAGGGCTCCAGCACGCCACGATAGAGGGCATGGCCGAGTACGCAACTGACCAGCATCAAGACCGTCGTTGCCAGGCCCAGCGCATGGATCCGAAGCCGAGCGCTATCGGCTGGGGCCTGCAGCAGCGGGTCGACGCCCAGCGGCCACTGCAACACGAAGTTGTTGATCAGGGCAGTGCTGACAAGGGCGAGGAGGAAGTCGGTCATGGTCGGGGCCGGTACGGGCAGGCTGTCCTTCAAGAGTAGGCAAACTCCAGCGTCGGCGCAGGGCCCGCCAGATATGCAAATCCCCCCGCTGCGCCGGGCGCAACGGGGGGATGGGGTCCAGCCTGCAGCCTTACTTGATCCGCTGGCCGGGCTTGGCGCCGCTGTCCGGGCTCAGCAGGTAGATTTCTTCACCGCCAGGGCCGGCAGCCATCACCATGCCTTCGGAGATGCCGAACTTCATTTTCCGTGGCTTGAGGTTGGCGATCATCATGGTCAGGCGGCCATCGAGCTTGGACGGATCAGGGTAGGCGCTCTTGATGCCGGAGAACACGTTGCGCTGTTCGTCGCCGATATCCAGGGTCAGGCGCAGCAGCTTGTCGGCACCCTCCACGGCTTCGGCCTTGACGATCAGGGCGACACGCAGGTCGATGGCGGCAAAGGCATCGAAGTCGATTTCCGCGGACAGCGGGTCCTTCACCAGTTCACCGTTGCCTTTAGGGCCACCGGTGTCGGTCTGGCTGGCGGCCAGGTCTTCCTTGGAGGCATCGGTCATGGCTTGCACTTTTACCGGGTCGATCCGCGTCATCAGCGGCTTGAATTCGTTGAGCTGATGGTTGGCCAGCAGTTGCTGGTGGTCGTTCCAGGTCAGCGGGGCCACGTTGAGGAAGGCCTCGGCATCGGCAGCCAGCAGTGGCAGCACCGGTTTGAGGAAGATCACCAACTGGCGGAACAGGTTGATGCCAGTGGCGCAGATGGCCTGGACTTCATCCTGCTTGCCTTCCTGCTTGTTCAGCGACCATGGAGCCTTGTCGGCGATCCAGGCGTTGGCGCGGTCGGCCAGGCCCATGATCTCGCGCATGGCCCGGGCGAAGTCACGGGCTTCATAGGCGTCGGCGATGCTTGGCGCCGCGGCCAGGAAAGCCTCGGTCAGCTCGGGGGCGGCATTGCTGTCCACCATCACCCCGGCATTGCCCTTGTGGATGAAGCCGGCGCAACGGCTGGCGATGTTCACCACCTTGCCCACCAGGTCGGAGTTGACCTTCTGCACGAAGTCTTCGAGGTTCAGGTCCAGGTCGTCGACACCACGGCCCAGCTTGGACGCGTAGTAGTAGCGCAGGTATTCCGGCGACAGGTGCTCCAGGTAGGTGCGGGCCTTGATGAAGGTGCCACGGGACTTGGACATCTTCTGGCCATTGACCGTCAGGTAGCCGTGGACGTTGATGCCGGTCGGCTTGCGATAGCCGGCGCCTTCGAGCATGGCGGGCCAGAACAGGGCGTGGAAGTTGACGATGTCCTTGCCGATGAAGTGATACAGCTCGGCGGTGGAGTCCTTGCCCCAGAAGGCGTCGAAATCCAGTTCCGGACGACGGCTGCAGAGGTTCTTGAAGCTGGCCATGTAGCCGATCGGCGCGTCCAGCCACACATAGAAGTACTTGCCCGGCTCATCCGGGATCTCGAAGCCGAAGTACGGTGCATCGCGGGAGATGTCCCACTGCTGCAGGCCGGCGTCCAGCCACTCGGCGATCTTGTTGGCCACGGCGTCCTGCAGGGTGCCGCTGCGGGTCCAGCTCTGCAGCATCTGCTGGAAGTCCGGCAGCTTGAAGAAGAAGTGCTGGGAGTCCTTGAGCACCGGAGTGGCGCCGGAGATCGCCGACTTAGGATCCTTCAGGTCGGTCGGAGCATAGGTGGCACCGCATTTTTCGCAGTTGTCGCCGTACTGGTCCTCGGTGCCGCATTTCGGGCAGGTGCCCTTGATGAAGCGGTCGGCCAGGAACATTTTCTTTTCCGGGTCGAAATACTGGGTGATGGAGCGCGTGGCGATGTGCCCGGCGTCCCGCAGCTTGAGGTAGATCTGGCTCGACAGCTCACGGTTTTCTTCCGCGTGAGTGGAGTGGAAGTTGTCGAAATCCACCAGGAACTCGGCAAAGTCGGCGCAGTGTTCAGCCTGCACGTTGGCGATCAACTGCTCCGGGGTGATGCCTTCCTTCTCCGCGCGCAACATGATGGCCGAGCCGTGTGCGTCGTCCGCGCAGACATAGATGCATTGATTGCCGCGTAGCTTCTGGAAGCGCACCCACATGTCGGTCTGGATGTACTCAAGCATGTGGCCAAGGTGGATGGAACCATTGGCATAGGGCAGGGCGCTGGTGACGAGGATCTTGCGTGGCTCGGACATGGGGCTCGGCTACTTGATGAAACGGAGGTCGGCCACTATAAAGCGCCGGAGCGGAATTTTCACCCTTCCAGGCACATTGTGCGCAGCAAGCTTTCTCGCCACGAAGGAGTCGGCGGCGTAGGATAGCCGGCTGATTTTCCTGTCTTGTTATCGGAGTTGCCCATGAGCGCCGTCAATCGCGCAGCGGTGGAAGCCGTCCTTCGTCAATACACCGACCCTTACCTGAACCAGGACCCGGTCAGCGCCGGCTGCGTACGGGACATCGAGGTCCAGGGCGACCGGGTCACGGTCCGCATGGAACTGGGTTATGCCGCCGGCCTGTTCAAGAGTGGCTGGGCGCAGATGCTGCAACTGGCCATCGAGGGCCTGGACGGCGTGAGCTCGGCCAAGGTCGAGATCAGCAGCGTCATTGCCGCGCACAAGGCCCAGGCGCAGATCCCGGGCCTGGCCAACGTCAAGAACGTGGTGGCGGTGGCTTCCGGCAAGGGCGGTGTGGGCAAGTCCACCACCGCGGCCAACCTGGCCCTGGCCCTGGCCCGCGAAGGCGCCAAGGTGGGGATTCTCGACGCCGATATCTATGGTCCGAGCCAGGGCATCATGTTCGGCATCGCCGAAGGCACCCGTCCGAAGATCAAGGACCAGAAGTGGTTCGTGCCGATCGAGTCCCACGGCGTGGAGGTCATGTCCATGGCCTTCCTCACCGATGACAACACGCCGATGGTCTGGCGCGGTCCTATGGTCTCCGGGGCCTTGCTGCAACTGGTGACCCAGACCGACTGGGGCAACCTGGACTACCTGGTGATCGACATGCCGCCAGGCACCGGCGACATCCAGCTAACCCTGGCGCAGAAAGTCCCGGTGGCCGGTGCGGTGATCGTCACCACGCCCCAGGACCTGGCTCTGCTGGATGCGCGCAAGGGCGTGGAGATGTTCCGCAAGGTCAATATCCCGGTGCTGGGCGTGGTGGAGAACATGGCGGTGCACATCTGCTCCAACTGTGGCCATGCCGAGCACCTGTTTGGCGAAGGCGGCGGCGAGAAGCTGGCCAGCCAGTACGACGTCGAGCTGTTGGCCTCGCTACCGTTGTCGATGCTGATCCGCGAGCAGGCCGACGGCGGCAAGCCGACGGTGATCGCCGAGCCGGAAAGCCAGATCGCCATGGTCTACCAGGAGTTGGCGCGGCATGTGGGCGCGCGCATTGTCTTGCAAGAAGCGGCCGCTCCGGCGATGCCCAATATCACCATCAGCGACGACTGAAGCCTCAGGCGGGTGAGTCATGTAGGAGCCGGCTTGCCGGCGAAGGCGTCCTCAAGATCGCTTTCGCCGGCAAGCCGGCTCCTACCGTTGCGACGGCAGGATCAGACCCGCAGGCCGCCGTCCATTTCCAGGATGCGCCCGGTGTAGTAGTCGTTCTCGAAGATATAGGCCGCCGAGTGGGCGATCTCTTCCGGCTTGCCCATGCGCTTGAGGGGAATGCCGGCAGTCATCTTTTCCAGGGCCTCGGGCTTCATGCCCAGGGTCATCTCGGTTTCGATAAAGCCCGGGGCAATGCCCGCTACGCGGATGCCGTAACGCGCGAGCTCCTTGGCCCAGGTGACCGTGGCTGCCGCGACCCCGGCCTTGGCCGCGGAATAGTTGGTCTGGCCGATATTGCCGGCGCGGGAGATCGAAGAAATGTTGATGATCGCGCCGTTGTTTCCGAGCTCGATCATCTTCGCCGCCACTTCCCGGGTACAGAGGAAGACCCCGGTCAGGTTGACGTCGATCACCGCCTGCCACTGGGCCAGGCTCATCTTGGTCATCTGGCCGTCCTTGACCTTGACCAGCAGGCCGTCGCGCAGGATCCCGGCGTTGTTGATCAGGCCGTGGATGGCGCCAAAGTCCTCGGCGACCTGGGCCACCATGTGGTTCACCTGCTCTTCATCGGCGACGCTGCACAGATAGGCACGGGCTTCGACGCCGTGGGTCTTGCACGCCGCGACAGCCTGGTCGAGCTTTTCCTGGTTCAGATCGACCAACGCCAGGCGCGCGCCCCTGGCTGCGAAATACTCAGCCATGGAGCGGCCCAGACCTTGGCAACCGCCGGTGATAATGATTACTTTGTCAGTGAGTTGCATTCGCATGTCCCGCTAGCTGGTCTTGAGGGGAGTCCTTTTCGGGAAGCCTCGCTCGGCGGCCGGACCTGGCCTGGCTGCAGATGAGAATTGCCCTGTTGGCGTAGCTGGAACATTGCTCCAGGCGCCCGTCCGTTTTCGACGGATTCTACATAAGGAGTCATAAAGTGAGCGTTGAAGCTGCCAAGAATGCACGAGAACTGCTGCTCAAGGAATATCGCGGGGTACTGTCCACTCACTCCAAGGCCATGCCGGGATTTCCCTTCGGGTCCGTGGTGCCCTATTGCCTGGACGCCGAGGGCCGGCCGCTGATCCTGATCAGCCGTATCGCCCAGCACACCCACAACCTGCAGAAGGATCCCAAGTGCTCGCTGCTGGTGGGTGAGCGCGATGCCGATGACGTGCAGGCAGTCGGTCGCCTGACCTACCTGGCCGAGGCTGAGAAGCTCGAGGATGAGGCTGCCATCGAAGCCGCAGCCGAGCGTTACTACCGTTACTTTCCCGAGTCGCAGAACTACCACAAGGCCCATGACTTCGATTTCTGGGTGCTCAAGCCGGTACGCCACCGCTACATCGGCGGCTTCGGGGCGATCCACTGGGTCGACCAACTGACCCTGGCCAACCCCTTCGCCGGAAAGGCCGAGCTGAGCATGGTGGAACACATGAACAGCGACCATGCCAAGGCCATTGCCCACTATGTCCAGTTGACCGGGTTGCCGGACAACGCGCCGGCGCAGATGGCCGGGATCGATACCGAAGGCATGCACCTGCGCATCGGCCAGGCGTTGTATTGGCTGCCCTTCCAGGCGCCTTGCAATACGCCGACACAAGTACGCGAGGCCCTGGTTTTCCTGGCCCGAGCTGATCAATGGCCGAAAAATCCGCCCCTGGGTGCTTGAATTCACGAATTGGCGACGTCATTTACGGTCTACTGGAAGGCATTCTTCCGCAGAGGAAACCATTTGATGCGCCCTTTTCTGTTGCTCTTTTTACTTTTCCCGGTGCTCGAGCTGTTCGTCTTCGTCAAGGTCAGCGCGGCCATCGGGTTTTTCCCGGCGCTGCTGCTGATCATTCTCGGTTCGATGCTCGGTGTGCTGGTGTTGCGCGTGGCCGGTCTGGCCACGGCACTGCGTGCCCGTGAAAGCCTCAATCGCGGTGAGCTGCCGGCCCAGCAAATGCTCGAGGGCCTGATGCTGGCCCTGGGTGGTGGTTTGCTGATCCTGCCGGGTTTCATCAGCGATGTGTTCGGCCTGCTGATGCTATTGCCGATCAGCCGTCGCCTGCTGGCCAATAAAATGCGCCAGCGTGCCGAGGAGCAGGCCCTGCGCCAGCGCGCCTTTGCCGACGACATGCGTGCCGCCCGTGGCGGCCCTGCGCCCCAGCAGCCGCTGGGCCGCGAGCCCAACGTGATCGAAGGCGAATTCGAGCACCGCGACTCCTGAGTCAGAAGCTCACGTCTCACGGCACCTTCGGGTGCCGTGTTCGTTTTGGCGCCAGCGATGTAAAAAATTTCATCGGCCAGCCCTTGTAATAACCTTATGCGCCCTTATGTAACGGTCACCGCAAGGTTTCTGGTGCTGACACCAGACAGACTTCCGCGGCTCGCTTGTCGAGCCGCACCCGGCAAAGCCGGATTTGCTAACCCGCCGGTATCGACACCGGCCGTTGAAAACCACAATTAGGAGAGATCGACAATGAAGCTTCGTCCTCTGCATGACCGCGTCGTCATCCGTCGCAGCGAAGAAGAATCGAAAACTGCCGGCGGTATCGTTCTGCCTGGTTCGGCTGCTGAAAAACCTAACCGTGGCGAAATCGTCGCTGTAGGTACCGGCCGTGTGCTGGACAACGGTGAAGTACGTGCGCTGGCCGTGAAAGTGGGTGACAAAGTGGTGTTTGGCCCGTACTCCGGCAGCAACACCGTGAAAGTCGATGGCGAAGATCTGCTGGTAATGGCCGAGAACGAGATTCTCGCTGTTATCGAAGGCTGATTTCCCGCGTATTTTCCCGCTACTACACAGTATTTAAGGAATATCGATCATGGCTGCTAAAGAAGTTAAATTCGGCGATTCCGCCCGCAAGAAAATGCTCACTGGTGTCAACGTTCTGGCTGACGCAGTAAAAGCGACCCTGGGCCCGAAAGGCCGTAACGTGATCATCGAGAAGAGCTTCGGCGCTCCGACCATCACCAAGGACGGCGTTTCCGTTGCCAAAGAAATCGAGCTGAAAGATCGCTTCGAAAACATGGGCGCGCAGCTGGTCAAAGACGTTGCCTCCCGTGCCAACGATGACGCTGGCGACGGCACCACCACCGCTACCGTTCTGGCTCAGTCGATCGTCAACGAAGGCCTGAAAGCCGTCGCTGCCGGCATGAACCCGATGGACCTGAAACGCGGTATCGACAAGGCGACCATCGCCATCGTCAAAGAACTGAAGGGTCTGTCCAAGCCATGCGCTGACTCCAAGGCCATCGCTCAGGTCGGCACCATCTCCGCCAACTCCGACAACTCCATCGGCGACATCATTGCCGAAGCCATGGAAAAAGTCGGTAAAGAAGGCGTGATCACCGTTGAAGAAGGCTCGGGCCTGGAAAACGAACTGTCTGTCGTAGAAGGCATGCAATTCGACCGCGGCTACCTGTCCCCTTACTTCATCAACAAGCCGGACACCATGGTCGCCGAACTCGACGGCCCGCTGATCCTGCTGGTGGACAAGAAGATCTCCAACATCCGCGAAATGCTGCCAGTGCTGGAAGCCGTTGCCAAAGCCGGCCGCCCACTGCTGATCGTGGCTGAAGACGTTGAAGGCGAAGCCCTGGCGACTCTGGTTGTGAACAACATGCGTGGCATCGTCAAAGTCGCTGCCGTCAAGGCACCTGGCTTCGGCGACCGTCGCAAGGCCATGCTGCAGGACATCGCCGTTCTGACCGGCGGTACCGTCATCTCCGAAGAGATCGGCCTGAGCCTGGAAAGCACCACCCTGGAGCACCTGGGTAACGCCAAGCGCGTGATCCTGTCCAAAGAAAACACCACCATCATCGACGGTGCTGGCGTTGAAGCGGACATCCAGGCTCGTGTGACTCAGATCCGTCAACAAGTCGCCGACACTTCGTCCGACTACGACCGTGAAAAACTGCAAGAGCGTCTGGCCAAGCTGTCCGGCGGCGTTGCAGTGATCAAGGTTGGCGCTGGTTCCGAAGTTGAAATGAAAGAGAAGAAGGCCCGCGTTGAAGACGCCCTGCACGCTACCCGTGCAGCCGTTGAAGAAGGCGTGGTACCTGGCGGTGGCGTAGCCCTGATCCGTGCTCTGCAAGGCATCAACGACCTGAAAGGCGACAACGCCGACCAGGACGTGGGTATCGCTGTACTGCGTCGCGCTATCGAAGCTCCACTGCGCCAGATCGTTGCCAACTCCGGTGACGAGCCAAGCGTTGTCGTGGACAAGGTCAAGCAGGGTGCCGGCAACTTCGGCTACAACGCTGCTACCAGCGAATACGGCGACATGATCGAAATGGGCATCCTGGATCCAACCAAGGTAACCCGTTCCGCGCTGCAAGCAGCTTCGTCCATCGGCGGTCTGATCCTGACCACCGAAGCCGCTGTTGCTGAAATCGTGGAAGACAAGCCTGCAGCTGGCGGCATGCCAGACATGGGCGGCATGGGTGGCATGGGCGGCATGATGTAAGCCAGCCTTACCCCTGTACTGAAAAAGCCCCGCCGGTGAAAGCCGGCGGGGCTTTTTTATGCCCCGGATATGGGGGGCGCCTGGATCTTCGCGGGCAAGCCTGCTCCACTTCTGCAGGAGCGGGCTTGCCCGCGAACGACTTCAGCGCTGGCTCAGTTCATTCGCCGCTGCCTTCGGCGCCTTCCAGCCCAGCAATTGCTGCTTGAAGCCATAACTGGCGCTCTGGTAGTAGCTGATGCCGCGCTGGATCAATGGATCGCTGTCCGGTACCCGGGATTCCTGGCTGGCGCCCAGGGCCTGGTCATGCCGGCGCAACCCCTGGCGCGGGCTGAGAATCGCCAGGTCCTGGCCGTCGAACAGGCCCAGGTGCTGATAGTTGCCCACCAGCACCCGGGGAGGCAGAGGGTTGTCCTGCAGCAGGTTGCGTCCGAAGAAGGTCGACTCGTAGTCCAGGTTCAACAGGCCCAGCAGGGTTGGCGCCAGGTCGATCTGGCTGGCCAGCTGTGCATTCTCCCGCGCCGGAATCAGCTTGGGCGCATAGATGAACAACGGAATCTGATAGTTGCTGATGGGCAGGTCTTCCTTGCCCGCGCTGCCTGCGGTGTGGTCGGCGACAAACACGAAAATGGTGTTGTCGAACCAGGGCTTCTGGCGGGCGGCCTTGAGGAACTCGCCAATGGCGTAGTCGGTGTATTTGACCGCGCCGTCCCGGCCCTTGCCGGACTTGATGTCGATCCGGCCATCGGGATAGGTGTAAGGGCGATGGTTGGAGGTGGTCATCAGTTGCAACAGGAAGGGCCGCTGCTGTGCGTAGTCGGCGTCCGCCAGCTTCAGGGTCTGGGTGTAAAGGTCTTCGTCGGCCATGCCCCAGGCGTTCTTGAAGTGGATCTCGGATTCCTCGACGCTGCTCTGGTCCACCACGCGGTAGCCGTTGCCGCTGAAGAAGGCATTCATGTTGTCGAAGTAACCTCGGCCGCCATAGACAAACACACTGTCGTAACCCACGGCCCGCAGTTGCTGGCCAAGGCTGGCGAAACCACTTTCACGACCGATGCGCTTGACGATGGAGCGCCCCGGGGTGGGGGGAATCGCCAGGGTGATGGCTTCCAGGCCGCGGTCGGTGCGGGTGCCGGTGGCGTAGAAGTTGTTGAAGTACAGGCTCTGTGCGCGCAACGCATCCAGGTTCGGGGTCAGGTTGCGGTCGTCGCCGTTGCTGCCCATGTATTTGGCGCTGAAGCTTTCTATGGTCACCAGGACGATGTTGGGGGTGCGTGGAGCCCCCGGGTTGTCGATGGCGCGCCGGATATCCAGCGGGTCCTTGCCGATGAAGCGGGCATTGGGTTCATTCAGTTCGGCGCGCATCTGGCGGGCCACCACATCGGCGGGCAGGCTGCGATAGAACTGCTGGTAGTCCAGCTCGTTGTTGCGAAAGGCGGCAAAGAACTGATAGGGGCCGTTGCTCGCCAGTTCGTTCTGATAGGCGTTGCCGCCTTGGCTGCGCGGGCTGTCCTGGCTGAGCAGTTGCAGGCTGGCGCCGACCACCAGCAGCAGGCCGAGGGCACTGAGCAGGCGGCCACGCAGAGGCGGCAAGGGCGCATCCAGCGCAGCCTTCAGGGGCTTGCGCAGGGCCAGGCTCAGGGCGATTGCCGCCAGGGCCAGCAGGCTCATGTACAGGCCGATCGGGTAGGACTCGAGAATGTTGTTGAGAACCTCGTCGGAGTACACCAGGTAATCGACGGCGATGAAGTTGAAGCGCACGCCGAATTCATCCCAGAACAGCCACTCCGCCACGGCCGTGAACAGCATGGCGAACAGGCTCAGGCTGAACAGGCCCTGCAACAGCCAGCGGTGGCCGCGCCGACGCCACAGGGCGGGTGGGCAGAGCACCAGGTACAGGCCCAGGGGCAGGGCGGCATAGGCCAGGAAACCCAGGTCGTAGAGCAGGCCGACGCCAAACAGCGGCAGCCAGCCGCTACCGGCTTCGTCGAGGTGGGTGAGCAGCAAAATGCCGCGGGTCAGCAGGAAAATCGCCAGCCAGGTGCTGGTCAGCAGCAGCACGAAACGCGCCGGAGCTGTCTTGAGAAGATCCATCAGAGGGTGTTCCTTGGGGGCAAATGGCCCGCAGTCTGGGGTTGTCCCTGTAGTCAGCTTGTGAACCGCTGGTGAAAATATTGTTAAGCCCCCAGGCTCGGGAAAACTCTGCCAGGCACCGGCCGACAAGGCTGGCGGCGAGCCGGACTTGGCCTTAAGCTGCGCGAGCCAAGATGGCCGTAACCCTGTACGGAGAGAGTGCCGATGCGAATTCTACTGGTTGAAGACAACCGCGATATTCTCGCCAACCTGGCTGACTACCTGGGGCTCAAGGGCTATACCGTGGATTGCGCCCAGGATGGCCTGTCCGGGTTGCACCTGGCGGCCACTGAGCATTACGACCTGATCGTGCTCGATATCATGCTGCCGGGAATCGATGGCTATACCCTGTGCAAGCGCCTGCGCGAAGACGCCCGGCGTGATACTCCGGTGATCATGCTCACCGCCCGCGACCAGCTCGACGACCGCCTTCAGGGCTTCAAGTCCGGGGCGGATGACTACCTGCTCAAACCCTTCGCTCTCTCGGAACTGGCGGCGCGTATCGAGGCGGTGATGCGCCGTTCCCAGGGTGGTGGCCGTCGGTCGCTGCAGGTTGGCGACCTGAGCTACGACCTCGATACCCTGGAGGTCACCCGCGAAGGCCGCTTGCTCAAGCTCAACCCCGTGGGCCTCAAGCTGCTGGCGGTGCTGATGCAGAAAAGCCCCCATGTGCTGCGTCGGGAGATCCTCGAAGAAGCCCTGTGGGGCGACGATTGCCCGGACAGCGACAGCCTGCGCAGCCACGTTCACCAATTGCGCCAGGTGATCGACAAGCCGTTCGCCAAGCCGCTGCTGCACACCGTGCACGGTGTCGGGTACCGCCTGGCCGAGGGCCGAGATGGAGTTTAAGCAGAGCCTTGCCCAGCGCATCATCATCGCCTTTGCGTTGATGAGCGCACTGGTGGCGGGGGCGTTCGCCATGGGTATCGTGGCGACGGTGCACCTGGTGGAGGAGAAGCTCATCTCCGCAGGCCTGGGCGGTGACCTGCAACGCCTGTTGCTGATGGATAACGTCGGCGACTGGAGCCACCGTCCCGAGCCCGACCAGTTGTTCTACTACAGTGGCGGGCGCGGCGACTTCGAGCTGCCCAAGGATTTGCGCCATCTGGATCCGGGTTTCCACGAGGTGTTCCGCGAGGAGTTGTCCTATCACGCCATGGTCGAGGTGGTGGACGGTCGGCGCTATGTGCTGCTGCAGGACCAGAGCGATTTCGAAGAGCGCGAGCGAGTGCTGTTCGCCGTGGTGCTGGTAGGTTTTGTCCTGAGCCTGGCGCTGGCGGTGTTTCTCGGCTGGATCCTGGCTCGCCGGGTGATGGCGCCGGTGGTCCGCCTGGCCCGCCAGGTACGTCACCGGGACCAGTTGCTGGGGCTGGCCCCGCCCTTGGCGCCGGATTATGCCGCGGACGAGGTCGGCGAACTGGCCATCGCCTTTGACGCAACCCTGGGGCGCTTGCGCCAGGCCTTGAGCCGCGAGCGGCTGTTCACCAGTGACGTCAGTCATGAGCTGCGCACGCCATTGATGGTTCTGGCCACCTCCTGCGAGCTGCTGCTGGAGAATCCACGGCTGGACCCCCGTGGGCGAGCCCAGGTCGAACGCATCGCTCGCGCTTGCGACGAGATGCGCGAGCTGGTGCAGACCTTCCTGATGCTGGCCCGAGCCCAGCGTGAAGATGCCAGCATGTCGCCGCAGCTGAGCCTGAGCCAGGCGGCCAGTGACTTGACCGGTATCTGGCGCGAAGCCATCGAGGCCAAGGGGCTCGAGCTGATCTTCGAGCCCGGAACCCCAGGTGACAATCGCTACAACGCCACCTTCCTGCATGCGGTGATGGGCAACCTGCTGCGCAACGCCTTGCACTACACCGAACAGGGTTTCATCCGCCTGAGCCTGGTGCCCGATGGATTCGTGGTGGAGGACAGCGGCGTGGGCATTCCCGAGGAGAAGCGCGAGGCAATGTTCCAGCCGTTTGTGCGGGGCGATGAAAAGCGTGGGGAAGGCCTGGGGCTGGGGCTGTCCCTGGTGCAGCGGATCTGCGAGAACCAGGGCTGGACTGTCAGCCTCACTACCATGACGCCCAATGGCTGTCGTTTTTTCGTTCAGCTGAACTCGGCCAAGGCCTGATTGTTCTTTCCCGGCCCTGTTTTACGGGGCCGGTCACTTGTCGTTTTTTCCTCTTAAGTGGCCCCAGGCCACTGTCCTCAGCCTGTAAAACCCTGAAATATTTCCTCGTTGGACGGTACGAAGTTTTCACAAAGGGATGACCTGTCGCTGACACGTCGCTGCTTAAGGTGGCGCCATCAGTTGCAGGAGACTTTGATGATGGCTACGCCGATCAAGCTGGAATTTTCCGAAAAATACGATGCCCAACACGCCCAGGAATACCTGCTCAAGCACCAGGATGGTCTGGCGCGGCAGTTGTCCCACAAGCGTGACGAACAATTGGCCCGTACTGCGCTGGCCCTGGCGGGAGAGCCCGGGCTGGTACTGGACCTGCCCTGCGGTGCCGGTCGTTTCTGGCCGCTGCTGGCAGAAAAAACCAATCGAGTGATCATTGGCGCTGACAATTCAGCAGCTATGCTGAGTACCGCCACGGTGGCCCAGCCGGCCGACGTGGTAAAACGGGTACGGCCCTTGCAGACCTCTGCGTTTGCCATTGATTTGCCGGACAACGCCGTGGACTGCATTTTCTCCATGCGTTTATTGCACCACATAGGCCAAGCGGAGCACCGCATGGCGCTGCTACGGGAGTTTCAGCGGGTCAGCCGTGACAGCGTGATCATCTCGTTGTGGGTCGATGGCAACTTCAAGGCCTGGAAACGCAAGCGCATGGAGCGCAAGCGCCAGGCTGAAGTTGGGCAGGAGGGTTACCAGAATCGTTTTGTGTTACCGGCGGCCACGGTCGAAGAAGAATTCAGGCAAGCCGGCTTTCGTGTCCAGGAGCACCTGGACTTCTTTCCGCTCTACGCCATGTGGCGGGTCTACGTATTACGCAAGAGGTAAGAGGATGGCTGTTGAATGTGCTTCGGAACTGGATGCCGCGCCCACAGATTGCTTCGAATACTTCTGGAATAAACAAGGTGAATGGGTCGAGGAACCCAATCAGCGTCGAGGCGGCGAGAGCGGCGTCCAACGCATTCAAAGCAGTAGCGGCGGCCTGCTCTATGCCAAGCGGCAGATCGGGCACATTCATCGCAGTTGGTTGCACCCTTTCGGGCGACCGACGGTCCTGCGTGAGCGCGAGGCTCTGCAAGGCCTGCGCCTGCTGGACGTAGAGGTCCCGGAACTGGTGTTCTGCGGGGCCCGGCGTGGCCCGGAGCGACAATGGCAGGCGTTGCTGGTCACCGCAGCGCTGGAGGGCTTCATGGAGGTCGACAACTGGTATGCCGCCGGTGGGCGCGAGCGCCATGGTGAAGCCTTTCATGATCGTTTGTTGCAGGCAGTGGCTGCGACCCTGGCGCGCATGCACAAAGGGCGCTGGCAACATGGTTGCCTGTACGCCAAGCACGTTTTCGTACGGGTGGACGGCGAGGGCGAGCAGGCTCAGGTGCGAGTCGCACTGCTGGATTTCGAGAAATGCCGCCAGCGCTTGAGCAGCCGCCGGGCCGCAGCCCATGACCTCAAGCAACTGCGTCGCCATTCGTCGTGGAATGACGCGGACTGGCAAAAGCTCTACTACTTTTACAAGACGGTGTTTGGCAGCCCCATCAAAGGTTTATAGCGATGAAGCTAGAAATTGCACGAGGTTTGTTTCTGGCAGGAGCCTTGGCAGTCGCTTCTTTGGCCGTAGCTGCCTGGGAGCAGCCGCGCACGCAGGTCCTGAGCGCCCAGGGAGACGCCCATTGCCTGTTGCCGCGGGTGGCCAAAGCCTCTGTGGCGGTCAAGCCCGATCATGACCTGTTGCTGTTCATGTTCGGCATGGCTCAAGGATTGAAACCCCAGAGTTGAAACTTGTTCAGCCCCTAGAAAAAGGCCTTGCAATGCGAGGCCTTTTGTTTGCCCGGAAATGATCAGATCAGATGCAGGTGGTTGTCCCACAGGCCCGCTGGAAGGTCCAGGGGCTTGGCCACGATTTGCGTCTGGCGGCAGTCGTAGAAGCGGCAGCGACCTTGTCCCGAGGTCACCACGAAGCCATCGGCTACCGCTCCGACACCGGCGCAATCGGGCAGCGGGGCGTCGACCCGCACGGCACCGCTGTCCAGGTCCCAGATAAAGAAGCGGTTGCCCCGGGGAGCGGTCAGGGCCACCAGCCGCAGGTCGCTGTGCACTGCCACGCTGGCGGTGTAGTGCCCCATGGCCTGCAATTGTTCCTGGGCTACCGGGAAGGGGGCGAAAGGCTGGCCGGGACGCTTGATCGCCAACAGTTCCGAGGATTCGTGGGCGGCGCCCATGAACTGCTGGCCGGTGACTATGGTGCCGTCGCCGGCAATGCCCATGTGGCGCACGCTGTTCATCTGCTGGGCCAGGGTTTCCTTGCTCAGCAGCGTGCCATCGCGCTGCATCAGGACCAGGCTCGGTTCCATGGCGTCAAGGTTCATCTCCACCCGGCTTTCGGCTTCGGTACGGATACCGCCGTTGGCCACCACCAGGGTTTCCCCGTCGGGCATCCATGACACCTGGTGGGGGCCGATGCCATGGGTGGACAGCTCGCCGCTGTGCACCAGGCGCTCACCCTCGAAGCGGTAGACACCCAGCAGGCCCCGGCCCGGGTCCCGGGTATCGTTCTCGGTGGCGTACAGCCATTCGCCGCTCTTGTGGATCACCGCATGTCCGTAGAAATGCCGGTCCGGTTGCGCGGTCAGGGTCTGCAGGAGCGCGCCGTTGCGCAGGTCGATCAGGTAGCTTTCGGTGCCCGGGCGCCGCGCCACGAACAGGGCGATGGGCAGTTGCGGGTGGTTGATGATGTCATGGCAACGTTGGCCGACCTGGGTGGCAAACACCTGTTTACCGTCCAGTTGATAACCGACGGCGTAATGCTTGCCGTCACCATCGTCCCTGGCCGAAAGCAGCAAGGGCTGCTTGCCCTTTTGCTTGAACAGCGTCCAGCCGCCCAAGGTCACCGCACTGAGCAGCAGGCTGCCCAGTGCCAAAGCCTGACGTCGCAGCATCATCAGTCACCGTCGTTGGCGTTGAAGCCCAGTTGGATCCCCAGCGCCTTGGCCAATTCGCCTTCATGCAGGCGGTGGACCACGTTGAGGCTGTCATACAGGTCGTTGAGTTGCTGGCGGCCAGCGTCGTCACTGAGCATTTCGGTCAGCGAGCGCTGGGTGCTGGCGAAGAGTTTCAGCGAGGCGGCGTAGGCGGCGTCGATCTTGTCGGCCAGAGGCTTCTGATCGGCAGGCAACAGGCCGCGCAGGCCCTTGTTGTCGACCCCGGCCCAGACTGTCTGGGCAGCGCTGAGGCTGGCTTCCAGGCCCTGCAGGGACGACTGGCTGCGCCAGGCATCGGCCTGGAACGGCTGCGGGATGCCCTTGGTCTGGCGGCCCATCGGCGTGCCGAGCTTCTTCTTCAGGGTATCCAGAGCCGTGACCTGGACCCGCAGCAGGTCGGCGATGGCCTCGTGGGAATCGGCGTACCGCTGGTTGGGGAACTTGCTCATCTGCGCGAGCATGCCGTCGTTGGTGTTCCAGCTCGACAGGATTTCTTCGGCCAGTTGTTTCTGGCGCTCACCAATGGCAGTCAGCAGCGGGCAGTAGCGGGCTTTCTGCGCGCTGTCTGCCATGTCGATCTTGCTGTCGAAGAGGATGTATTCGTAGGCCGACAGCCCCTGCACCACGACGCTGGACTTGGCCAGGGCGGCGGCATCGATCTGCGGGTTGGCGGTGACCAGTTGCTCCACCTGACGGCCCACCAGGTTCTTCTTGTCCGGCCAGAACTGGACCTGCCAGGAGCGGTTGCCCTCGGCCAGTGGGCCTATCAGCAACGGCTGGAGCTCGGCCCAGGCTTTTTGCGCATGGAGGAAGTCAGCCCGGGCGGTGTCCAGGCTTTCCTTGCCTTCACAGAAGGCCAGGGCACTAATGGCCAGCTGGCGGTCGGCGTCGACCCAGCGACTGTAGGTCGGCAGGATGACCTGCTTGGCGATGGCCGCCGAGGTCACGGCTTGTGGATCCTGGGGCGAGCAGGCGCCCAGGGCGAGTGCGGCAAGGCTGGTGAACAGCAGTTTGGGGCGGAACATGTTCGGGCTCCCTTTATTGTGGAGAAAACGTGTGAGTCGAGCGTTATAGAGAATTCAGGAATGCCAGCAACGCGGCGCGCTGCTGGGCATTGAAGGTCAAGACCTGTTGTTTCGCGCCTTCGGCTTCGCCGCCGTGCCAGAGCACCGCCTCCATCAGGTTGCGGGCGCGGCCGTCATGCAGGAACTGGGTGTGGCCGCTGACGGTTTCGGTAAGGCCGATGCCCCACAGCGGCGCGGTGCGCCAGTCGCGGCCACTGGCCTTGAACTCCGTGCGGTGGTCCGCCAGGCCTTCGCCCATGTCATGCAGCAGCAGGTCGCTGTAGGGGCGTATCACCTGGTTGGCCAGCTCGGGTTCGGCGGCGTCGGCCGCGGTGGTAAAACTTGGGGTATGGCAGGACTGGCAGCCGGCCTGGAAGAACAGGTTCTTGCCGGCCAGGACCTGGGGCGAGTCGACATCGCGACGTGCCGGCACCGCCAGGTTGCGGGTATAGAAGAGCACCAGGCGCAGGATGTTGTCGCTGACCTCCGGCTCGCCATCCGGGCCGTTGCCATTGGGGGCCTGCTTGCAGGCGGTTTGCGCGTCGGTGCAGTCATCGAAGGGTCTCAGGCGGGTGGTCAGGCCCATATCACCAGAAAACGCGTGAACATTTTGTTGATTGAGGTTGGGTTGCCCGGCTTTCCAGCCAAAACGCCCGAGTACGGTCTTTTGCAGGGCGTCATCCCAGACCCAGTTGGGCCGGCCGGCGATGGCGTTTTTATTCGCCGGCCTGGCATTGGCCAGGATCGCCTCTTCGGGAATGGCTTCCAGCAGCCCCAGGCCGATCATCGGTGGCGCCACCCGGGCGGAAAAACGCGTGTCCGGGTGCATAGGCCCGTAGCCCAGGTCGGTGATCTGCAGCTTGGGTTTGCGCAGCTCCACTTGGGTGCCGTCCTGGAAGCGTACCGGCAGGGGATTGTAGTCCACCCGTACCCGGCCTTCGGGAGCGACCCCGGGAATGGCCATGTCCTGCAACTGGCCGCCGTACACCGGCTCCGGAACGATACCTGCCTGTTCGATGAGCCTGGCAAAGGCCGGATCGTCGGGGATCGACAGGCGCACCAGCATTGACACCGCGTTCAGCGCATCCGGCGCCGGGGGATGGCCGCGCCCGTCCTTGATGTGGCAGTTCTGGCAGGCGTTGGTGTTGAACAACGGGCCGAGGCCGTCGCGGGCGGTGGTGGTGGAGGGGGCGATGACCCAGGGGCTGCGGAAGAAACTGTTGCCGACGCTGAAGTCCAGGCGTCGGGTGGGTGGCAGGTTGGCCGACGGCAGGGAGAAGGCATTGCGATCGCTCTTGTTGACCGTGGTCGCGCCGCCCGCCCGGGCTTCTCCAGGTTCGGCCTGGGTAAAGCGCGGCGCGTCATCGCAGGCACTCAGGCTCAGGGCCATGAACAGAGCGGACCAGCGAAGCGGCAACGAGGGCATCGGACATCCTGCAAGACGAGCAAAACAAGGGCGCAAAGTCTAACAGGGCGGCCTGGATTGAATAAGAGGAATTATCGTTTGGTTTGACCCAGGACAAGCTGGACGGGGCGCAGGCAACGATGTTGCAGGCTGTGCAAACGGCTGCGGCGGGCACAAAAAAGGCGACCCGAGGGTCGCCTTTCTGCCTGGCGCAATGCGGATCAGAATTCGTGATCGGCGTTGTCCGGGTTCAGGTCGCTGATGCCCAGCTTGCCGGCGGCCTGCTCGATCGAGCCGGTCTGCTTGACCAGGGCGGCGATGGCGTCACGCACGATCTGGTTGCCGGACTCGTTGCCCGCCGCAATCAGCTGGTCGTAGTGCTCGCCCTTGTTGGCGTGGTCGACCATGACCTGGATCTTGGCTTCGGTGGCCGCCAGGTCGGCTTTCAGGGCCGCGTCGGCGGCCGGGTCGGCCTTGGCCACCAGGGACGACAGGCTGGCGCCGCTCATCTTGGTGCCGTCGGTACGGGTGTACTCGCCCAGGTAGACGTTGCGGATGCCCTTGGCGTCGTAGAAGTGCGAGTTGTGGGTGTTGTCGCTGAAGCAGTCCTGCTCGTCTTCAGGGGAGTTGGCTTCCAGGGAAACCTTCATCCGCTCGCCGGCCAGTTCACCCAGGGACAGGCTGCCCATGCCGAACAGCATCTTGCGCAGGCCGGTCTCGGCCGGCTCGGCTTCCAGGGTGGCGCGGTAGTTGTCGGCCACGTCCGGCTTCCAGTTGCCGACCATTTCTTCCAGGTCGTTGACCAGCAGTTGGGTCACGGCCTTCAGGTAGGCACGACGACGATCGTTATGGCCGCCGGTGGCACCGGCACCTTCCAGGTAGTCCGAAGCAGGGCGGGCGCCGGCGCCAGGGCCGGTGCCGTTGAGGTCCTGGCCCCAGAGCAGGAATTCGATGGCGTGGTAGCCGGTGGCGACGTTGGCCTCGGCACCGCCCAGCTCGTTCAGGCTGGCGAGTTTTTCCGGGGTGATGTCTTTCACGTCGACCTTGTCTTCGCCGACCTGGATCTCGGTGTTGGCGATGATGTTGGCGGTGGCACCCGGGTTGCCCAGTGCGTGCTCGTAGCTCTTGTCGACGTAGTCGATCAGGCCTTCGTCCAGGGGCCAGGCGTTCACCTGACCTTCCCAGTCATCGATGATGGTGTTGCCGAAGCGGAACACTTCGCTCTGCAGGTAAGGCACGCGAGCGGCGACCCAGGCAGCCTTGGCGGCTTTCAGGGTGTCGTCGTTGGGCTTGGCGAGGAAGGCATCGATGGCGGTCTGCAGGGTTTTCGCGGTGGATTCGGAGTCGCTGTATACGGCGAAGACCATGTCAGCGTAATGCGCGACCACGGCCTTGGCAGCCGCTTCGTCGACCTTGCCGGCTGCATCGGCCGCTGGGGTGGCAGTGCTGGTGGCCGGGGTCGGCGCTTGGGCGGCAGCCTTGTCGTCTTTGCCTTCGCCGCAGCCGGCGAGGGAAATTGCGATGGCCAACAGACTGGCGGTAGCCAGAGGCATACGAATCATGGCGAACATCCTGCTTCGAGAGGGGAGTGGACGGCGCGGGGGCGCGCAAAAGCTGCGACATAATGCGAAAGATTTGCATTATGTGTAAAGGGTTGTGCCTGGAAATATTTCTTATTCAACAGGGGATTGCGCTGGGTCAGGTTCGCCAGCGCCGTGCCTGGCTCAGAGGATTGCCGCATTGCTGCGCTGGGCCTGTTTCAGGTAGGCCCCCAGCTCCCGGGCGGGCAGGGGTTTGCTGTAGTGGTAGCCCTGACCTTCGTGGCAGCCTTCGGAGATGATGTAGGCCTCCTGCTCGGCAGTTTCCACGCCCTCGGCGATCACCTGCATGCCCAGGCTCTTACCCAGCTGGATGATCGCGCGCACGATGGTGGCATCGTCGTCGTCATCCAGCAGGTCCTGGACGAAGCTCTTGTCGATCTTGATCTTGTCCAGGGGCAGGCTCTTGAGGTAGCTCAGGGACGAGTAGCCAGTGCCGAAGTCGTCGATGGCAATCAGGGCGCCGGAGCGACGCAGGCTCAGCAGGTGCTGGGCGGCGGTGCTGATGTCTTCCATCAGGCCGGTTTCGGTGACTTCCAGCTCCAGGCTGCGGGGCGGCAGGCGGTAGATCTGCAACAGATTGTTGACCACCCGTGGCAACTCGGCGTGGTGCAGTTGCACGGTGGACAGGTTGACCGCCATGCGCAGGTCGCTGAAACCCATGTCGTGCCATTCCCGCAGCTGGCGGCAGGCCTGGTCCAGCACCCATTCGCCGATGGCGATGATGGTGCCGTTCTGTTCCGCCAGGGGAATGAACAGGTCTGGCGGCACCAGGCCATGTTCGGGGTGCTGCCAGCGGATCAGCGCTTCGACGCCCACCACACGGTGGTCGCGATAGCTGATCTGCGGTTGGTAGACGAGGAAGAACTGATCCCGGGCCAGGGCCTCGCGCAGGTCTTTTTCCAGCTCGCGGCGGCGACGCATCTCGCTGTCGACGCTGGCGATATAGAACTGATACCGATTGCGTGACCGGGTCTTGGCCAGGGTCATGGTCTGTTCGGCTTTTTGCAGGAGCTTTTCCGTGCTGTCGCCGTCTTCCGGGAACAGGGTGATACCGATGGTGGCACGCAGGCGGATTTCCTGGTGATCCAGGGCGAAGGTGGCCTCAAGGTCATCGAGGATGCTCTGGGCCAGTTCCGCAGCTTCGTAAGGCTGTTCGATATCGGCCTGGACCAGGGCGAACTGATCGCCCCCCAGGCGCGCCAGGGCGCCAAGCCGGCCGCTGTGGCCGCGCAGGCGGTCGGCCAGGGCCAGCAACAGCTGGTCGCCGGTCTGGTAGCTGAACTGTTCGTTGATGCCCTTGAAATCATCCAGGCCGACACAGAGCACCGCCACCCGGCGTTGCAGGCGCCCGGCGTCCACCAGGATCTTGTCCAGTTGCTGTTGCAACTGCTGGCGGTTTGGCAAGCCGGTGAGGAAGTCGTACTGGGCCATGCGCAACAGGCTGTTTTCCGCCTCGTGACGCAAGTGGGTGTTGCGTTCGATGGAGGCCAGCAACTGGTTGGCGGTATTGATCCAGATCCCCAGCTCGTTCTTCTCGTGGCCCTTGAGCAGGGGCAACTGGTGTTCGCTGGGGCGGTCGGGGTTGATGGTGGTCAGGTGCTCGATGATTCGCGACAGCGGCTTGGTCAGCAGCCAGTGATAGACCAGGTACAGCACCAGGCCCATGGCCAGGGCCCGCAGGACTCCGGAAATGAAGATGATCACCGAACTGACGATGAAGCCCTGGCCATAAGTGGCGGTGTCGAGGGTGATGCTCAGGTCGCCGTAATATTCGCTGTAGGGGCCACGGCCCACCAATTGCGTAGTGAAGGTGCGTTCCTGACCGAGGATCAGGTCGGTCAGCCAGCGGCTGGAGGATTTCTGCAGGTCGCGGGATTTCTCCGCGAGCATGGTCTCGTTCGGGTGGCCAATGGAGGCCATGCGCACAGCGTCATCCTGGAACAGGCCTTCAATGACTTGCATGCCCATTTCCCGGTCCAGGCTGTAGACCGCCTGTGTCGATGGGTCGCGAAACATGTCGAGAATGCGCTGGGCATCGCTAGCTACCGCCTGCCGAGTCTTGTAGGCATCGAAGACGATCTGGGCGCAGCTCAGGACCACGCCCACTATGAGTGCCGACAGCAGCACAACCCGGAGCAACTTCACCGACAAGCTGTTTTTGAGTTCCAGCTTCAAAGGGCTATTCCTTGTTCCGTGCGTGTAGCGTCAAGTTGCCATGAGTATTGGCAATCCCGTGATGGCCGTCAAAGTGACATTAGTGCCGAGAACAGGATGTCTGCGGGCCAGGCCCGGGTGATCAGAATCAGGATTGCTCGTGCTGTGGATAGTGTGTCGGTAGCGACGCCTTGCAACTTGAGGGGCGGCGTTGTTTTTTACCTGCCATGAATCTTAGCGCTTCAGGTGGGCGGGACAAGATCCCGGCTTTGCCACAGGCAAAAAAAACCCGGCCAGGCCGGGTTTTTTACACTGCAAACGGACTTAAGCGACGAAGTTCTTGCCTTCGAACTGCTCAGCCACGAATTTCCAGTTGACCAGGTTCCAGAACGCTTCGACGTATTTTGGACGAACGTTGCGGTAGTCGATGTAGTAGGCGTGTTCCCAGACGTCGCAGGTCAGCAGCGGGGTGTCGCCGCTGGTCAGCGGGTTGCCGGCGCCGATGGTGCTGGCCAGGGCCAGGGAACCGTCAGCCTTTTTCACCAGCCAGCCCCAGCCGGAACCGAAGGTGCCAACCGAAGTCTTGGTGAATTCTTCTTTGAACTTGTCGAACGAACCGAACGCAGCGTTGATGGCTTCAGCCAGGGCGCCGGTAGGTTGGCCGCCGGCGTTTGGCGCCAGGCAGTTCCAGTAGAAAGTGTGGTTCCAGACCTGGGCTGCGTTGTTGAAGATGCCGCCCGAAGAGGTTTTGACGATCTCTTCCAGAGTCTTGCCTTCGAACTCGGTGCCTGGCACCAGGTTGTTCAGGTTCACGACGTAGGTGTTGTGGTGCTTGTCGTGGTGGTATTCCAGGGTTTCCTTGGAAATGTGCGGCTGCAGAGCGTCGTGTGCATAGGGCAGCGGCGGCAATTCGAAAGCCATGATGATTCTCCTAATCAGGTCAGTTGCGGTGAGCGCAAGGCCGATCACGGGCGGCCAGACAAGCGCCGGGGAGTTTGTACTCTTTGCGGCGCAGGGTTCGGATCATAGCACCGGGGGTGCGGCTTAACCACGCAACAACTGTGTGGGATAGAGGTTCCAGAGCCTTTTGGAATAAGTCACGCGGCGCTGATCAACTGCAGGGCGACGCTGAACATCATCACCGCCACCAGCAGGTCGAGTATCCTCCAGGTGCTCGGGCGCGCCAGCCACGGAGCCAGCCAGGCGGCGCCCAGCGCCAGGGTGAAGAACCACAGCAGCGAAGCGCTCGCGGCCCCCACCACATAGGCGCCCGGTTCGGTCTGCTGGGCCCCCAGCGAGCCGATCAGCAGCACCGTGTCCAGGTACACGTGGGGGTTGAGCAGGGTCACCGCCAGGGCGCTGAGCATCACCGCCCGCAGCGAACGCACGGTCTGTCCTTCGCCCTGCTGCAGGCTCTGTTTCGAGCAGGCACGGCGCAATGCCTGGGCGCCATACCAGATCAGGAATGCCGCGCCGCCCCAGCGTGCCACCGCCAGCAACATCGGGCTCTGGGTGAGCACGGTGGCCAGGCCGAACACGCCGGCCGCCACAAGCAACGCATCACAGGTGACGCAAAGCGCCGCCACCGGCAGGTGGTGCTCGCGGCGCAGGCTCTGGGCCAGGACGAAAGCGTTCTGAGTACCGATGGCCATGATCAGGCCGAAGGCCACCAACAGGCCATTCACATAGCTTTGCCACATGGTTATTGCTCCTCGCCGGCGGCCAGTTGTTGCAATACCTGCATGGCCCGCCCGGCATCCGCCTGGCCGACAAACAGGTGGTCGTGGTAGTAGCCGGCGATCACGTTGCAACTGATCCCGGCCTTGCCCAGGGCCCCGGCGAAGGCAGCGGTCAGGCCCACGGCTTCGAGCGCCGAATGCACGTTGAGGGTGATCCAGGCGGCTACATAGTCAAAGCCCAGGCCCAGGCGCTCGGCCTGCTGGCGCGGGAGAATCACGGTCAGGCCTTCGCGCTCGCGAAAACTGCCCAGCACTTCGCAGTCCTGCAGCAGGCTGCGGTCGGGGAGGGAGCAGAACACGTACTCGCCGTCATTGAGCTGCGGGCTCATGCTGCGCAGCAGGGTTGCGAGGGAGGTTTCACCGGCCATGAACGGAATCCTTGAACGAAGAGGCATTGCTGAGGCTTTACGCTGGCTATTTTCCCGGCCCGGGTTGTATAAGAAAAACCAATATTGCTGATCTCTCATTAGGAAAACTGATGTTCGACTACAAGTTGCTCTCGGCCTTGGCCGCAGTGATCGAGCAGGCAGGGTTCGAGCGGGCGGCCCAGGTGCTGGGTTTGTCACAGTCGGCGATTTCCCAGCGGATCAAACTGCTGGAGGCCCGGGTCGGCCAGCCAGTGCTGGTGCGGGTGACGCCGCCGGCGCCGACGGAAATCGGCCGGCGCCTGCTCAACCATGTGCAGCAGGTGCGCCTGCTGGAGCGCGACCTGCAAAGCCTGGTGCCGGCGCTGGACGAGGAGGGCCTGCCGGAGCGCTTGCGCATCGCCCTCAACGCCGACAGCCTGGCCACCTGGTGGGCTGGCGCTGTGGGCGATTTTTGCGCCGAGCACCATCTGCTCCTGGACCTCGTGGTGGAAGACCAGACCGTCGGCCTCAAGCGCATGCGCGCCGGGGAAGTGGCGGCCTGCGTCTGTGCCAGCGAGCGCCCGGTGGCCGGGGCCCGCAGCCTGCTGCTGGGGGCCATGCGCTACCGGGCCATGGCCAGCCCGGAATTCATCGCCCGGCATTTTCCCCAGGGCGTGCGTGCCGAGCAGTTGCCGCGCACACCGGCGCTTGTGTTTGGCCCCGACGATTTCCTGCAGCATCGCTACCTGGCTTCCCTGGGCGTGGACGGTGCTTTCGAGCATCATCTGTGCCCGTCTTCCGAGGGCTTCATTCGCCTGACCGAGGCCGGCCTGGGCTGGGGGCTGGTGCCCGAGTTGCAGGTCCGCGAGCAGCTCGAGCGGGGCCTGCTGTTGGAACTGTTGCCGGATAAACCCATCGATGTGCCGCTGTACTGGCATCATTGGCGCAACGGCGGCCAATTGCTGGGGCTGCTCACCGAGCACCTGGCACGTTTGTCGGCACAATGGCTGGTGCCCTGGGAGCAGCCGTAAGCGTCAAGCGACAAGCTGCAAGTAGACAGCTTGCGCACTGATTTTTAACTTGCAGCTTGTAGCTCGTAGCTCGTCACTGCTTTCTTAGGAATATTTCATGAAGATTCTGGTTACCGGCGCAAGCGGCTTCATCGGCGGGCGCTTCGCCCGCTTTGCCCTTGAGCAGGGCCTGGAGGTGCGGGTCAATGGCCGTCGCGCCGAAGCCGTGGAGCATCTGGTGCGCCGTGGCGCTGAGTTCGTCCAGGGTGACCTGAGCGATGCCGATCTGGTGCGCGAGCTGTGCCGCGACGTCGACAGCGTGGTGCATTGCGCCGGTGCCGTGGGTTTGTGGGGGCGCTACCAGGACTTCCACCAGGGCAATGTGCTGGTCACCGAGAACGTGGTCGAAGCCTGCCTCAAGCAGCGGGTGCAGCGGCTGGTGCACCTGTCTTCGCCCTCGATCTACTTCGACGGCCGGGATCACCTGGGGTTGACCGAGGAACAAGTGCCCAAGCGCTTCCGGCATCCTTATGCGGCCACCAAGTACCTGGCCGAGCAAAAGGTCTTCGGCGCCCAGGAGTTCGGCCTTGAAGTGCTTGCCCTGCGCCCGCGCTTCGTCACCGGCGCCGGCGACATGAGCATCTTCCCGCGGCTGTTGAAGATGCAGCGCAAGGGCCGCCTGGCCATTGTCGGCAACGGCCTGAACAAGGTCGATTTCACCAGTGTGCACAACCTCAACGAGGCGTTGTTCAGCAGCCTGCACGCCAGCGGCTCGGCCTTGGGCAAGGCCTACAACATCAGCAACGGCACACCGGTGCCTTTGTGGGATGTGGTCAATTATGTGATGCGCCAGATGCAGGTGCCGCAAGTCACCCGTTATCGTTCCTTCGGCCTGGCCTATGGCGTGGCGGCGCTCAACGAAGGTTTCTGCAAGCTCTGGCCGGGGCGACCGGAGCCGACTCTGTCGCGCCTGGGAATGCAGGTCATGAACAAGAATTTCACCCTGGATATCAGCCGTGCCCGGCATTATCTCGGCTATGAGCCCAAGGTCAGCCTGTGGGCGGCCCTGGATGAGTTCTGCGCCTGGTGGAAAGCCCAGGACATAAGCTGAAACCAAAGACTGAACCGAGTTTGCCCGGCCCGGTCCATTGGCCGGGCGGATTAGCGGTTTATACTCGCCGCACTCAGCCACCACCGCGTTTCACAAAGGTTGCCCCATGCGTAACGATGCAAACGATGACTTCGACGACGTTCCCAGTCTGCGCGCCGATCCTCTCGACGACGATGTCTTCCCCACCACCAGCGCTGCCCGCGAGCGTACCTCCGTGCATTCGCGCGGCACGCCGGTAGTCAAGGTCAAGAGCCCCAGCACCGGCCCGCTCTGGGCATTGGTGGGCGCCTTGTTCTTTGCCTTCATCGGCCTTGCCTGGTGGAGCTTCCAGCAGATTTCGCTGATGGAACAGCAATTGGTGGCGACCCAGGAAAGCTTCGCCAGGATCAGTGAGGAAGCGGCCGGACGCCTGCAGGACATCTCCGGCAAGGTGGTGGCCAGCCAGACCAATGTCACCACGGACAGTGAAGCGCTGAAGCTGCAGATCAAGCAACTGGAGAGCCGCTTGCAGGACCAGAGCCGACAGCAGCAGGGCGTGGCGGGGCAGGCCACCGATCTGGACAAGCGCCTGGCGCAGATGAGCGCGCAGACCGCCGAACAGCAAGCAGCCAACAGCCAGTTGCAGGCTCAGGTGAAAGCCTTGAGCGGTGAACTGGCGAGCCTGAAAAGCGCCCAGATCGACAATGGCAAGGTCGATGCCCAGCTCAAGAGCCTGGGCGCCGACCTGGCCACGCTGAAGAAACAGGGCAATCCGAGCGCCGCCATCGAGCGTCTGGAACAGGACCTGATCGTGCTCAAGAGCCAGCAGGACAACCGTCCCGCCGCTGCGCAAAACGGTGCCAGCACTGCCGAGTTCGACGCCTTTCGCGGCCAGGTGACCCGCAACATCAACACGCTGCAAAGCCAGATCCAGAACCTGCAGCAGCAGATCAACACCCGCCCTTGATGGGGGCCGCCTTCCCACGCCTGGCGTGGGAAGGCGTCGGTTCACCCCCCGTGTGCTGAATGTTTCCGCATATCCTGCAGCCGTCTACGCTCTTCGAACGCCAACACGAACGAGGAGCGGGCGATGAGACTGTGGCTTGGAAATACCTGGGTGGGCTGGCTGCTGCTGTTGTGCTTGGGCCCGCTGCAGGCGGCGCCGTCGGTGGATGATGGCGCGGCGGCCCGGGCGCTGCTGGAAAAGGCCCTGGGCTACTACCACGATCAGGGCGACAAGGCATTCGCAGCCTTCAGCCGCCAGGGCGAGTTCGTCGACCACGACCGCTATGTGTTCGTGGTGGATACCCAAGGCGTGATGCTGGCCAGTGGCGGTCCCTCGTCGGCGTTGATTGGCCGTGATGTGTCGCAAGTCCTGGGGCCGGACTTGCGCAAGGCGTTCAAGCAAGCGTTGAAGACGCCCGAGGGCAATGGCATCCAGCAGGCCGAGTACCGCTGGCAGAACTGGGCCGACGGCAAGATCGAGCGCAAGCATGTGTATTTCCAGCGGGTCGGCGAACGCATCCTGGCGGTGGGTTACTACCAGCCCCGGGCGTCGGCCGAGCAGGCCAGGGCATTGCTGGAGAGGGCAGCCACGGCCTTGAGCACGGACCGCAACGGCACGCTCAAGGCGATCAACCAGTTGCAGGGCGGTTTTCTTGAGGACGATCTGTACGTGTTCGTGGTGGACATGGACAGCCGGCGCTACCTGGCCCATGGCACCAACCTGCGTTTGCTCAACACCGACTTCGCCAAGATCAGGGATCCCGAAGGCAAGCCGGTGGGCGAGCCGATGCTGGCGCTCATGGCTCGCGAGGATCAGGGCGAATACCAATACCGCTGGAAGAACCCGGTGACCGGCAAGGTGGAGGACAAGCATGCCTACCTGCGCAAGGTAGGGAATCTGCTGGTTGCGGTGGGCTACTACAGCCCTTGATCATGCTGCCCTGCAGCCGCTGCCGCAGGCTGCTTCAGCAAAGGCTGGAGCGCTTCGACCAAAGCGGCTACAGGAGCCCGGGGCGGGTTAACGCGCCTTGTCTTCACGACCGCGCAGCAGGCGATTGGGCATGGCGATCGCCGCTGCCAGCCCCAGCAGGGATACCCCGGCACTGACCAGCAACAGATGCTTGAAGGTCGTCAGCAACTCGGCTCGCAAGGCGTCCCGCGCCGGGCCGGGGGCGGCGTTCAGGCCTTCCAGCAGGGCATTGCCGGAGTGCCCTTCAACCATCAGCCCGGCGCCACCGAGATGGGCCAGGCTGGAATCCTGGAGCAAGGCCAGCAGCAACGCCGACATCAGCGCCACGCCCACCGCCCCGCCGAGGGCGCGGAACAGGTTGGTGGTGCTGGTGGCCACGCCGATATCCCGTTGCTCCACCGAGTTCTGCGTGCCCACCAGGGAGGTGGGGAACTGCATGCCGCCAGCGATCCCGCAGAGCAGCATGAACAGGCCGCTGAGCAGCTCCGACTGCGGCGGCACCAGGGCCATGCCGAGGATCGACAGCGGCATCAGCAGCGCGCCACTGAGGATCATCGGCTTGTAGCGCCCGGTGACCGAGGTCAGGCGCCCGGCACAATAGGCGCCCATTGGCAGACCCATGGCCAGCGGCAGCAGGTGCAGGGCGGCACTGTCGGCCCCGGCGCCGGTGATGCTCTGGAAGCGCAGCGGCATCAGCACGATCAGGGAAATGGCCTGGAAGCTGGTGAAGAAGATCGTGCACCAGCACAGCAGCGCGTTGCGGTTGGTGAACAGGTGCATCGGCAGCAGGGGTTCCCGGGCCCGGCGCTCATGCCAGACGAACAGTGCCAGGACGATGACCGCGATGGCCAGCAGATCGAGCACTTCGGCGCTGCGCCAGGAATAGCCCTGGCCTACCTGGGTGATACCCAGCAACAGGGCGGTCAGGCCGATGATCATCAGCACGGTGCCGAGGTAGTCAATGATCGGCTTGCGCTGGGGCACCGGCAGCCCGATCAGAGTGCGATGCGCCACCCACCAGGCGCCCAGGCCCAGAGGCAGGTTGATCAGGAACACCCAGCGCCAGGAAAGGAATTCGGTCATGTAGCCGCCCAGCACCGGGCCGGCGACGCTGGCCACTGCGTACATGCTGCTGAAGTAGCCCTGGTAGCGACCGCGCTCCCGAGGCGGAACTATGTCGCCAATGATGGCCTGGCTCACGGAGATCATGCCGCCGGCGCCGATACCCTGAAAAATCCGCGCCAGCACCAGTTGCTCCATGTTCTGTGCCAGGCCGCAGAACAGCGAGGCCAGGGTGAACAGCCCCATGCCGAACAGCATCAAGCGGCGGCGGCCGTAGAGGTCGCCGAGCTTGCCGTAGATGGGCACTGCCACGGTCATCGCCACCATGTAGCCGGAGATCACCCAGGCCAGCAGGCCGACGTCCTTGAACTGGGCGGAAATGGCCGGCATGGAGACGGCGACGATGGTCTGGTCCAGGGCGCCGAGAAAGATCGCCAGCATCAGGGCGATCAGCACGCTGCGAATGGCCGGTTTGGGCGAGACGGGCTGTTGGAAGTGGGTCACGAAAGAACCTGCGGGCAGAGATTGACCCGGCGGAGCAAGGCCGGTGGAAGTGCGCTTCAGTGTACTAGATAGGAGCCTACTAGATAGCCATACAAGGAAGTCTCCGGGGATTTTCATCTGGGCTTAACTGATGGGAACGATGCTCTGTGAAGACCTGGGCGGTCAGACGAAAACGCAGATTATTCGGTGGGAATTAGCTGCTAATGGGACGCATTCTGTATAGTGCCCGGCACTGGGCCGGTGCTCTGAACACCGGCCCGGTCAATGTCCATTGATGTTGCTGTTGCTTGCATTTCGCCCGGGCGTATTCGTTTATCGAAGAGCCCTGGCGGTTGTCTGATGGTTCGCCCGCTGGCGCCCCCGTCGCCCGTCACACTGAGGCCTGGACTGTAGTGATGAACAAGCCTGCCCTTGCGTCGATTCCGGTGTTCAAGCTCTATGGCGAGAGCCTGGACTGGCCTACCCCGGACCTGCTTCATTGCGAGCCCATCAGCCAGCGCAGCCGCGAGCACCATTGGGAAATCAAGCCCCATCGGCATGCCGACCTCTGCCAGTTGCTGTTTGTATACCGTGGGCAGGCGGAACTGGAGATCGAAGGCCAGCGTACCCTGCTGGACAAATCGATGGTCCAGGTCCTGCCGCCGCTGTCGGTCCATGGCTTCCGGTTTTCCGAAGACATAGAAGGTTATGTGGTGACGCTGGCAGCGCCGCTGGTAAGCCATCTGCAAACCCAACTGGGGCAGGGGCAAAATACCCTGGCCAGGCCCGAGGGATATCCGACGGGGGCAGACGAGGCGTACCTGAACGGTTTGTTCGCCGCCTTGCAGCAGGAGTACCAGGGGCAGCAGCCGGCTCGGGAAATGCTCATGCATGCGCTGGTCAGCATGATTGTGGTCTGGGTCGGGCGCCAGGCGTTGCAGCGCAGCAGTGCCAGCCGGCGTCCCCAGCGGGCCCGTGAGTATTTCAATGGCTTCATCCAGTTGGTGGAAGCCCATTACCGCGAGCATGTGAAGGTCGAGGACCTGGCCCACAAGCTGGGTATTTCAGTGTCGCACCTCAACGGCACCTGCCGTGAACTGGCAGGGCAGCCGGCGCTGCAGATCATGCACGAACGCCAGCTACTGGAAGCCAAGCGGCTGCTGACCTACACCGGGATGACCATCTACGAGATTTCCGCGGACCTGGGGTTTTCCGACCCCACCAACTTCACCCGGCTGTTCCGGCGCCGGGAGGGGATCTCGCCCAAGGTATTTCGCGACCGCCTGAAGGCCGATCAGGCCGGGGACGCCGATTCGCTGACGCTCACCTGAGGGCGTTCAAGGTGGCGTTGTGGGGCATGCAGCGCTCCAGGTTGCAACTGGCGTAGTTGCGCGGTTGCATGCGCGCCTGCTCCACGCGATAAGCGGCAGTACCGTATAGCGCCAGGGTCACGGTGCAGGTCATGAAGATGGCCAGGTACCTTCTTGTCTTGACGTTCATGGCAACGACCTCTGAACCCATACCCCTTTGGTTTAAAGGGGTACTGTTATCAGCATAGGTCAGTTGCGGGGGCTTGCCCGGCCTGTTTGGCAGGGTATTCAGCAGTTGGATCGAGCAGCCCGGCCAGCGCCGTGCATCTATCTACAAACCTTCGTCCCAGAGCGGTTGCTGGGGAAACCTGAGGACCAGGAAGTCGAGCATGCTGCGCAAGGTCGCCGGCATGTGCTTGCGCGAGGCATAGACCGCGTACATGTTCATCGTGCGCGGTTCGGCGTGGGGCAGCAGGCGTACCAGCTCTCCACGCTTGATGTACTCACCGGCCTGGTAGCTGGGCAGCATGGCGATCCCGGCGCCGGCCATGGTGGTGCGCAGCAGCGTGCTGGCCTCGTTGGCGCTGATGTTGCCCTGCACCGGCACCGATACCTGTTCGCCATCCTGTTCGAAATGCCACAGGCTCTTGCCGAAGTAGGAGTGGGTCAGGCAGTTGTGCCGGTTCAGTTCCTCCACCCGCTGGGGCGCGGGGTGCTCTCGCAGATAGGCCGGCGAGGCGCAGATCACCGAGCGGCAGACCGTCAGGCGCCGGGCGATCAGGTTCGGGTCCAGGTCATTGCTGGTACGGATCGCCAGGTCAATGCGTTCATCCACCAGGTTCACCGTGCGATCGAGCATCTGCAGGTCGATGCTGACCCCCGGGTAGCGCTTGACGTAGTCGGCCACGGCATCCGCCAGTTGCGACTGGCCGAACGAGGTACTGACGCTGATGCGCAGCAGACCGCGGGGTGCATCGTCCGGCTCGCCGACCGCGGCCTGCATGTCGCTGGACAGCTCCAGCATCTGCCGGCAGCGGGGCAGAATCTCACCGCCGGCGGCGGTCAGGCTGAGCTTGCGCGTGGTTCGGTGCATCAGCCGGGCGCCGACCCAGTCCTCCAATTCCGCCAGATAACGTGACACCACCGGACGCGACAGGTCCAGGTGATCGGCGGCGGCCGACTGGCTGCCCAGGTCGACGACGGTGACGAAGACCCGCATTGCTTGGAGACGATCCATGATTTGCCCGCTTTCAGAAACAAACTATGTTCAAGCATCGCATTTTTTGTAACGAGTCTGGCAACTAAGCTCTGTCCATCCCAACCCAGCCAACAGATGCCGGAGCTGCCCTCATGATCGGATTCACTTCACTCAAACGCTTGCTGCTGGCCACTGCCACCCTGGGCTTTGCCGCCCATGCCGCGGCCGCCGAGCCGCCCCTGAGCCTGGATGTCTACAACCCGGGCGCCAACGCAATCTTCCCGGTGACCTCGGTGCTGGTCAGCGGCAAGAAGGACGCGATCCTGGTGGACGCCCAGTTCGGCAAGTCCCAGGCCCAGCAACTGGTGGACAAGATCCGCGCCAGCGGCAAGCACTTGACCACCATCTACATCAGCCATGGTGACCCGGACTACTACTTCGGCCTCGACACCCTGACCGCCGCCTTCCCCGACGCCAAGGTGGTGGCTTCGCAGCCGACCGTGGATCACATCAAGGCCACGGTGGACGGCAAGCTGGCGTTCTGGGGCCCGAAAATGGGCACCGACGTACCGGCCAAGACCATCGTGCCGGGCGTGCTCAAGGGCCACAGCCTGACCCTGGAAGGGCAGAAGCTCGACGTCATTGGCCTGGACGGCAAGCAGCCGGACCGCAGCTTTGTGTGGATCCCGTCGATCAAGGCGGTGGTCGGTGGCGTGGTGGTCGCGGAAAACATCCACGTGTGGATGGCCGACACCCAGACCCCGCAGTCCCATGCGGACTGGCTGGCTACCCTCAAGACCATCGACAGCCTGCAACCCAAGACCGTGATCCCCGGGCACTTCCTCGGTGACAGCGCGCGTTCCCTGGCCCCGGTGCACTTCACCGCGGACTACATCAAGGCCTTCGACGAGGAAACCGCCAAGGCCAAGGATTCCGCCGAGCTGATCGCGGCCATGAAAAAGCGTTACCCGGACCTGGGCGAGGACAGCTCCCTGGAGCTGAGCGCCAAGGTCGCCAAGGGCGAAATAAAGTGGTGAAAACGGTTTGACCCGCTCCCTTGTGGGGGCGGATGCCTCTGTACTCTCTTAGCCAACTGGAGACATGTCATGAGCAAGATCGCAATCATTGGTGCCACCGGCCGTGCCGGTAGCCAACTGCTGGAAGAAGCCCTGCGTCGCGGCCACAGCGTGACCGCCATCGCCCGCAACACGGCGAAGATCGGTCCGCGTGCCGGCGTGGTCAGCCGCGATGTGGATGTGGCCGACAGTGCCGCGCTGCAAGCGGCGGTGGCCGGTCACGATGTGGTGATCAGCGCGGCGCATTTTTCCAGCATCGCTGCCAATGCCATCATCGACCCGGTGAAAAAGGCCGGGGTCAAGCGCCTGCTGGTGGTAGGCGGTGCCGGTTCGCTGTTGCTGCCGGGTGGCAGCAAGGTCATCGATAGCCCGGGCTTCCCGGAGGAATACAAGGCCGAAGCCAGCGCCGGCGGGGTGTACCTGGAGACCCTGCGCAAGGAGCAGGACCTGGACTGGACCTTCCTTTCGCCATCGGCGGAGTTCGTCGAGGGTGAGCGTACCGGGCACTTCCGCCTGGGCCAGGACGACCTGCTGGTCAGCGCAGAGGGCCGTAGCTGGATCACTTTTGCCGACTACGCCATCGCCATGCTCGACGAGGTGGAAAAGCCCGCCCATAGCCGTCAGCGTTTCACCGTCGGCTACTGATCACTGGCCGATTGACCCGTTAGCCGCCTGTTGCAGGCGGCTAACGGGTTGTTCCGGCAAGCGTTGAAGGCCCCTCGCGGGGCTTTTCGCTGTCTGCCGGTATTTCAGCGCTGCCGGGCCTGTTCCACCAGCCAGTCCAGCAGTTCCTGCAGGGCCGGCGAAGGCCCCGGGCGCTCCGGGTACACCAGGTAATACGCCTGCCCTGTCGGCACCTTCAATTCAAAGGGCATGACCAGCCGCCCGGCACTCAGGTCATCGCCAATCAATGCCCAGTCGCCAATCGCCACACCTGTGCCCTGGGAGGCCACGGACATCGCCAGGTCCAGGGTCTCGAAGTGCTGGCCCTTGCCCAGGGTGTCCAGGGGCGTGCCAGCGGCCTTGAGCCAGGTTTGCCAGTCCCGCTGATCATGGGAGGGGTGCAGCAGCAGGTGCTGTTGCAGGTCTCTGGGGCTCGTCAGCGGCACCGGGCCTTCCAGCAGGGGCCGGGAACAGACCGGAGTCAGCTGTTCATTGAACAGGTGTCGCGAGCCCAGGGTCGGTGCCGGTGGTGCGCCGTACATGACCGCGGCGTCGAACGGCTCGCGGCCGAAATCCACGCCATGGGCAATGGTGGTGGTCAGTTGCACCGGCACATCGGGGCGCTCCTTCTGCCACTGCAGCAACCGCGGCAGCAGCCAGCGCATCACGCAGGTCGGGGCCTTGAGCCGCAGGTTGCGCTTCTGGCCGCCGATCTCGTCCACCGCGCCATTGATCATTTCGAACACCTGCTGCACCCGTGGCAGCCATTCCAGCCCCTCGGCGGTGAGGCTCAGGCCCCGGGCCTGGCGCAGGAACAACGGATAGCCCAGGTGACTTTCCAGCCCGGCGATCTGCCGGCTCACCGCTCCCTGGGTGATGTGCAACTGCTCGGCGGCGCGAGTGAAGTTGCAGCACTGGGCGGTGATCAGAAAAGTGTGCAGCGCGGGCAAGGGAGGAAGGCGTTTCATGGCTGGCCGAGGCATGACGTGGGGACATGGCTAGTATGACTTTTTATCCATTGTTGCGGCTACAGGCCCACCGTTCCAATAGCCCCTCTATCGGCGCCCGCAGGCGTTTTCCAGCCTGTGGCCGACGTGCGGTTTTCCTCCAATAAGAAGGGCGATGAGATGGCGACGTGCGGTGAAGTACTGGTCAAGCTACTGGAAGGTTATGGCGTCGAGCAGGTGTTCGGCATTCCCGGGGTACACACCGTGGAGCTGTATCGCGGCCTGGCCCGTTCGCCCATCCATCATGTGACTCCGCGCCACGAGCAAGGCGCCGGCTTCATGGCCGACGGCTACGCCCGAACCAGCGGCAAGCCCGGTGTGTGTTTCATCATCACAGGCCCCGGCATGACCAACATCACCACCGCCATGGGCCAGGCCTACGCCGATTCGATTCCCATGCTGGTGATCTCCAGCGTGCAGGCCCGCAGCCAGTTGGGGGGCGGGCGCGGCAAGCTCCACGAGCTGCCCAACCAGAGTGCGCTGGTCAGTGGCGTGGCGGCGTTTTCCCACACCCTGATGTGTGCCGACGAGTTGCCAGCGGTGCTGGCCCGGGCCTTTGCCCTGTTCCAGGCCGGGCGCCCACGCCCCGTGCATATCGAGATTCCCCTCGATGTGCTGGTCCAGGACGCCGACCACCTGTTGACCAGCGAGCCGGTGCAGATCGCCCGCGCCGGCGCCGCCCCGGCCGCTGTCGCGCAGATGAGCCAACTGCTGGCCAGTGCCAAGCGGCCGCTGATTCTCGCGGGCGGGGGCGCCATCGATGCCGCCCCGGCCCTGACCCGCCTGGCCGAGCTGTTGCAAGCGCCGGTGGCCCTGACCATCAATGCCAAGGGCATGCTGCCTTCGGCGCATCCGCTGCTGATCGGTTCCACCCAGTCCATGGTGGCGACCCGGGCCCTGGTGGCAGAGGCCGATGTGGTCTTGGCCATTGGCACCGAGCTGGCGGAAACCGATTACGACGTGACCTTCGCCGGTGGTTTCGAGATTCCCGCTACCCTGCTGCGTATCGATATCGATGCCGACCAGACCGTGCGCAACTATCCGCCGAAAGTGGCACTGGTGGCCGACGCCCGGATCGCTGCCGAAGCGCTGCTGGCGCAACTTGCCGGGCTGGAATTGGCAGCGCGTCGCAGCGACTGGGGCCAGGTCCGCGCCGCCGCCTTGCGCAGTGAGCTGAGCCAGCTCTGGGACGGCCCGACCCAGGCCCAGACCCTGTTTCTGCAGACCGTGGTCCAGGAACTGCCGGAGATTGTCCTGGTGGGCGACTCCACCCAGCCGGTGTACAGCGGCAACCTGACCTTCAACCCCGAGCAGCCACGACGCTGGTTCAACTCCTCCACCGGGTATGGCACCCTGGGTTATGCCTTGCCGGCGGCCATTGGCGCCTGGCTCGGCGGCGGTTCGCACGCCAGCCAGCGACGGCCGGTGGCCTGCCTGATCGGCGATGGCGGCTTGCAGTTCACCCTTTCGGAACTGGCCTGCGCGGTGGAGGCTCGCACCCCGATCATCGTCCTGCTGTGGAATAACCAGGGCTACGAAGAGATCAAGAAATACATGGTCAACCGCGCCATCGAGCCGGTGGGCGTCGACATCTACACCCCGGATTTCATTGCCGTGGCCAAGGGCCTGGGCTGCGCCGCCGAGCGCATCGACAGCGTCGAGCAACTGCGCGCGGCGCTGCGCTCGGCGGCGGATCGCCAGGGCCCGACCCTGATAGAGGTCGATCAGAACCGCTGGACCCAAGGAGTACAGGCATGAGCGCGCACCCCCTGTTGAACGGGCTGTACATCGACGGCCAATGGTTGGCGGGCAGCGAGCATCTGCAGGTGATCAACCCCAGCACCGAGGGCGTACTGGCCCAGGTTGCCGGTGGCGGTCCCGAGGCCGTGGAGCAGGCGCTGTGCGCTGCCAGCGCTGGCCTTGCGCGTTGGTCGCACAGCGGCGGGGCTGAACGTGCCGCGGTCCTGCGACGGATTGCGGCCGGGGTGGCCGAACGCCGGGAGCAACTGATGCACCTGCAGTCGAGCAACAACGGCAAGCCGCAATTCGAGGCCGCCATGGATGTGGACGATGTGATTGCCACCTTCGAGTACTACGCCGGGCTGGCCGAAGGCCTGGATGCCGCTCAGGACGCCAATGTGGCTCTGCCCAGCGAGGCCTTCAGTGCCCGCCTGCGCCGCGAGCCCTGTGGCATCGTCGGGCTGATCGTGCCGTGGAACTTCCCCATGGTCACCACCGCCTGGAAGCTCGCTCCGGCCCTGGCCGCCGGTTGCAGCGTGGTGCTCAAGCCTTCCGAAGTCACCCCGTTGCCGGAGCTGGAACTGGCGGCAATCATCGCCGGCAGCGGCTTGCCCCGGGGCGTGTTCAATCTGGTCTGCGGCACCGGCCTGGCGGTGGGCGCGCCCCTGGCAGCCGACCCGCGAGTGGCGAAAATCTCCTTCACCGGCAGCAACGCCGTGGGGGTCCAGGTGATGCAACGCGCGGCGGAAACCGTCAAGGGCGTGAGCCTGGAGCTGGGGGGCAAGTCGTCGTTGCTGGTGCTGGCGGATGCCGATCTGGATCTGGCGGTGGAGCTGGCCTGTGGCGGCGGCTTCTTCAACGCCGGGCAGATGTGCTCGGCCACCAGCCGGGTGCTGGTGGCCGATGAGTTGGCCGATGAGTTCCTGTTGCGCCTCAAGGCCCGGGCCGAAGCCATTCGTGTGGCCGACCCGTTCGACCCCGAGGTGGAAATGGGCGCGCTGGTCAATCAGGTGCAATACCGGCGGGTGCAGGCCCATATCGAGGAAGGTTTGAATGTGGGGGCCAAGCTGGTCTGCGGCGGTGGCCGCCCGGCCGGCTTGCAGCAGGGGTATTTCATCCAGCCCACGGTGTTCACCGAGGTGCCGCTGGACAGTGCGCTATGGCGTGAGGAGATCTTTGGCCCGGTGCTCTGCGTGCGCAGTTTCAGCAACGAGCAGCAGGCCATCGAAATGGCCAATGACAGCGAGTTCGGCCTGGTGGCCAGCGTAGTGGGAGCGGATGCAGCGCATGCCGAGCAAGTGGCCAATGCCCTGCAGGCCGGTCTGGTGTGGATCAATGCGCCACAGGTGATCTTTCCCCAGACGGCGTGGGGCGGCTACAAGCAGAGCAGCATCGGTCGTGAACTGGGGCCCTGGGGGCTACAGGCCTTTCAGGAAATCAAGCATGTGATCCGCGCTCGTTAGGCAGGCCTCAGTTGCTCACCCGCAGGCGCGCCATATCCCGCAACGGCGGCGCGCCGAACAAGCGGCTGTACTCGCGGCTGAACTGCGACGGGCTTTCATAACCCACCCGATAGCCCGCCACCGAAGCCTCCAGCCCCTCGGCCAGCATCAGCCGCCGGGCTTCTTGCAGGCGCAACTGTTTCTGGTACTGCAGCGGGCTCATGGCGGTCATGGCCTTGAAACGGTGGTGCAGGGTCGAGACGCTCAGGTTCACCTCCCGGGCCAGATCATCGATGCGCAACGGGTGCACGAAATTGCCGTTGAGCCACTTGATGGCCTGGTTGACCCGGTGGCCCTGGCTGTTGGCAGTGGCGATCTCATACAGGCGGTGGCCCTGGGGGCTGCGCAGCAGGCGATAGAGAATTTCCCGGCGTACCAGCGGCGCGAGCATGGCGATGTCTTTCGGGGTGTCCAGCAGGCGGGTCAGGCGCAGCACCGCGTCGAGCATCGCCGGGTCCAGGCGTTCCACGTACAGGCCGCGCCCGGTAGGCCGGGCGGGTACGCCGATGGGGCCGGCATCGGCAATCAATGCATTGATTTCCCCGGGGTCGATGTCCAGGCGCAGGGCCAGGATCGGCTCCTCTGGTGAAACGATCGCCACCTTGCCGCTCAGGGGGACGGAAACCGAGACCACCAGGTAATTCAAGGGGTCGTAGTTGTAGCTTTCATCGGCCAGGCGTACTTCCTTGCGGCCCTGGGCCATGATGCACAGCGCCGGCTGTGCCAGCACCGAACCGAATTGATGAGAGCTGCTGTGGCGCGAGACGAACAACGAGTCGATGGCCGTGGCGTAGCTGCCGTCCTCGGCGGTGTTGCGTGCAATGATCGCGGCCAGTTCCACGCGCTGCCGTTCCATCTCCGGGGCCAGGGGCGGTGGCGGGGTTTCCAGTGATGGCATGGGGCAGCCTCCGAGTGTTTGCAGTCGGCACAGCTTAAGTTTGTGCAAGAAGCGCGGGTAGGCGAATCCTGCGTAAAACTTGCCTGATCCTGCTGCTTGCGCGCGCGATAGGCAAGATCAGCCGATGCTCCTGAGCTTCACTTGCTTGAAACACCGTTGTCATGCTTTTGCCCAATGGCGCGGAGTCGGGGAGGGAGCAAAGGGCTTGTCGCAGGATTGGGCAAATCAACGGCAGAAATCGACTAACGCGCGCGAGGGCCTGCCCCGTATCGTTGATCCTGTCGCAGCCCGTCCCATGGCTGCCTCGACAACACCCTGGGAGGGTCGCACATGTCCACGCATATTCCCGTCAGTCACATGGCCTTTGTCCGAGCCCGGGCCGGGCGTTCCAAGGAGCTGGGTGCGCGCTTGAGCAGCCTGATCGAACCGTCCCGCCAGGCCTGTGGTTGCCTGCATTTTGCCCTGCAGCATTCGCAGTGCGATGCCGACCTGTGGCTGGTGTCCGGTTTCTGGAGCAGCCAGCAGGCGATGACGGCCTATTTCAATTCCCCGGCCATGGCGATCTTTGCCGAGCTGGTGCAGGACCTGGTGGTCAACAGCCTGGATTTTCATACCTTCAGTACCGTGTCGGCGCTGCAAGCCCATGGCGAATATCCGCAACTACAGCAGGCGCCGGTGCACAAGCTGGCCAGTTGAAGGTTTAGAATGGCCGACTTTTCATTGGCCAGGACTCGCAACATGGCACGCAAAGAGTTTGCACACTACGAAGCAGTTTCCGCTGTGGTTCCAGGGGAGGGGGGATACAGCGCCGCCATCGCCGTCAAGGCTCTCGGCGCATCAAGCGCACCACGCTTTCATAAAGTCCTGGATGAGCAGAAATTCAAGACGGCGCATGACGCCGACCAAGCTGCCGCACAACAACTCGAACAGTTGGCCGACGTCGATCAGGACGGCGAGTTGAGCTGGAAGAGCTACTGAGTCCAAGCGCTATTTGACTGCCCCCGGGCGGTGCATCCTGAACAGAGCCTCTGGCCCCAGTTGGAAGTAATCCGCCGGCCCGCCGCCGCGCAGAATCGGCTCTGCCGCGGCGGTGTCGTAGATCCCGTCCTTGAGTAGCCACTTGGCGATATGCACGGCGACCACTTCGCCGAGGATCAGCCAGCTCGGCACCAGTTCCTTGTCCGCCCGCTGCAATTGAATGATCTGGGTGACCTTGCACTCGAAGGACACCGGGCTCTCGGCTACCCGGGGCACGCTGATGACTTTCGACGCCACGGGGGTCAGGCCGGCCAGTTCGAACTCGTTTACCTCGGCCGGGACTGCGGCGCAGCTCTGGTTCATCTGCTCGGCCAGAGGTCGGGTGGCCAGGTTCCAGGCGAACTCGCCGGTCTGCTCGATATTGTTCAGGCTGTCTTTGCGCCCGACGCTGGAGAAACCGATGATCGGTGGAATGTAGTTGAAGGCGTTGAAGAAGCTGTAGGGCGCCAGGTTCAGGCGCCCCTCGCGATCCTGGGAAGAGATCCAGCCGATGGGGCGCGGGCCGACGATGGCATTGAACGGGTCGTGGGGCAGGCCGTGGCCCAGGGCAGGTTGGTAAAAGTGGATATCGTCGGGCATGGCTCAAGGTTCCTGCTTGGGGCGAGTTAAGGGCGTCATAGTGCAGTGCGCAATCGCCCAATTCCAGCGTCCTGGCCCTTGAGCGTTCCACGCTGTGGGTGTTTTCCCCTGGCCAGAAACGACTAAGCCCGGCCAAGGCCGGGCTGTGGTGTCAGGTGCATCAATCAGCTGATGCTGGCGGAACCGGTGCGGTCGTAGCCATCGGCAGCGAAGGTAGCGGAACCGGTGCGGTCGTAGCCATCAGCGGCGAAGGTAGCGGAACCGGTGCGGTCGTAGCCATCGGCAGCGAAGGTAGCGGAACCGGTGCGGTCGTAGCCATCAGCGGCGAAGGTAGCGGAACCGGTGCGGTCGTAGCCATCAGCGGCGAAGGTAGCGGAACCGGTGCGGTCGTAGCCATCGGCAGCGAAGGTAGCAGAACCGGTGCGGTCGTAGCCATCGGCAGCGAAGGTAGCAGAACCGGTGCGGTCGTAGCCATCGGCAGCGAAGGTAGCGGACCCGGTGCGGTCGTAGCCATCAGCGGCGAAGGTAGCGGACCCGGTGCGGTCGTAGCCATCGGCAGCGAAGGTAGCGGACCCGGTGCGGTCGTAGCCGTCGGCAGCGAAGGTAGCGGACCCGGTGCGGTCGTAGCCATCAGCGGCGAAGGTGGCGGAGCCGGTGCGATCGTAGCCATCGGCGGCGAAGGTGTTGGCAGCCAGTACCGAGAGGGTCAGGGCGAGGATCAGTTTGCTTTTCATGATGGTGACTCCGGGTTCGTTGAGATGAATGCGTTGGGCTTGGTATGAATCCTACTCCGGTAAAGTTGATATAAAAGCGCAAATTAATGCTTATAAATATCTGCTTTATCGATATTTATTAGGTCGGCCCTCGCCGCCAAATACCGCGTTCAAGCCTCACTGCATAGAAGAGCCAAGTACCCACTTGGATTCATTAGCAGGCTATGCATCCAGCATTAACTGATCATTAATTGAGCAGATTGCTTGTAAGAAAATATTTCAACGATTTTTTCATCCGCGCCTTACCTGTTTTTCACCCCTTGACGTTCAGCCTCCGCGCAGGCCTGCAGTCCATAGACAGGCCGCCTTGAATGCGACCTTTGGAGCACCTTTGCGAATGAACAAGCTACCCCAGATCACCCTGGCCTTCTGGGTCATGAAAATCTGCGCGACCACCCTCGGCGAAACAGCGGGGGACCTGCTGTCGATGACCCTGAATGTGGGTTATGCCATCAGCTCGATGATTCTGATCAGTGTGTTCCTGCTGACCCTGGTCACCCAGCTGTGGTCCAAGACCTACAACCCGGTGCTGTACTGGATCGTGATCCTCTCCACCAGTACCGCCGGCACCACCATGTCGGATTTCATGGACCGCACCCTGGGCCTGGGCTATGCCAGTGGCTCGTTGATCCTGATCGGTATTCTGCTGGCGATCTTCGCGCTCTGGCGTCTGAGTGGCGACTCGCTGAACGTCAACAAGATCCAGACCTTTCGCGGCGAGATGTTCTATTGGATGGCGATCCTGTTTTCCAACACCCTGGGCACCGCCCTCGGCGACTACCTGGCGGACGATTCGGGGCTGGGCTTTGCCGGCGGGGCGCTGTTGATCGGCTTGACCATCGCCGTGGTGGTGCTGCTCAAGTACTTCACCAGGCTCTCGTCGGTGCTGTTGTTCTGGGTCGCTTTCGTATTGACCCGGCCGTTCGGCGCAACCTTGGGCGACTTCCTCACCAAACCCCACGAAAAAGGCGGCCTGGATTTCGGCACCATCGGCTCGTCGGCGGTATTGGCGGGAATCCTGCTGGTGATGATCGTGGGGGCGGCCTGGGCCCAGAACCGCGATGGGCGCCAGGGCGCAGCCGAACTTTCCTGACCTGTACAGCCTCTGTAGGAGCCGGCTTGCCGGCGAAAGCTTCCCCACAGATTGCGAAAAGCGCCCGGGCCTTGCACCCGGGCGTTGTTGTTTTCAGTCAGTCTCGATCCGCGAATGCTTGCGGGTGTCTTTCATGGTCGCGTAGACCAGCAGCGAACAGGCGATGCAGGCGGTGACGTACCAGTAGTAGCCGGTTTCCATGCCGATGCTCTTGAACCACAGGGCGATGTATTCGGCGGTACCGCCGAAGATCGACACGGTCAGTGCGTACGGCAGGCCCACGCCCAGGGCGCGGATTTCCGTAGGGAACAGCTCGGCCTTGACCACCGCGTTGATCGAGGTGTAGCCGCTGACGATGATCAGCGCCGCCATGATCAGGAAGAACGCGCCCCACCAGGTCTGGATGGTGTGCAGGGTGGTGAGGATCGGCACGGTGAACAGGGTGCCGAGGATACCGAAGGCAATCAGGATCGGGCGCCGGCCAACCTTGTCCGAGAGAGCACCGATCACCGGTTGCAGGCACATGAACAGGAACAGCGTGGCGGCGGAAATGGTGGTGGAGTCGGAGATGCTCATGCCGACAGTGTTCACCAGGTATTTCTGCATGTAGGTGGTGTAGGTATAGAAGGCCAGGGTGCCGCCCATGGTCAGGCCGACCACGGTCATCAACTCCTTGGGATGACGCATCAGGGTGCGCATCAGGCTTTCCTTGGGCTTTTCCTTCTTCTTGGTGAAGGACTCGGTTTCTTCCATGCCGCGACGCAGGTACAGGGCTACCACGGCGCAGAGGGCACCGATGCCGAACGGAATCCGCCAGCCCCAGGACTGCAGTTCCTCGGTGGTCAGAATGTTCTGCAGCACGATCAGCACCGCCAGGGCGATGAGCTGGCCGGAGATCAGGGTCACGTACTGGAAGCTGGAGAAGAAGCCACGACGTTCCTTGGTCGCCATCTCGCTGAGGTAGGTGGCCGAGGTACCGTATTCACCGCCTACCGACAGGCCCTGCATCAGGCGCGCCAGCACCAGCAGGATGGGGGCGCCGACGCCGATGGTTTCGTAACCCGGGGTCAGGGCGATGATCAGCGAGCCGAAGCACATCAGCAGCACCGAGGCCATCAAGGCGGCCTTACGCCCTTTGCGGTCGGCATACAGCCCCATCAGCCAGCCACCGATCGGGCGCATCAGGAAGCCCACGGCGAAGATCGCGGCGGTGTTCAGCAGTTGGGCAGTGGTGTCGCCCTTGGGGAAGAAGACTTTGGCGAAGTACAGCGAGAAGGCGGCGTAGACGTACCAGTCGTACCACTCGACCATGTTGCCCACGGAACCGCTGAAGATCGACTTAAGGCGGCTGGCGGTGGTCTTTTCTGTGGCGGGCGCAGCCGCCGACCCGGCAGGCAGGGTATTAGAGATATCCATGAAGGACCCTTCTATTCATTGTTTTTGTGGAGTGCGCGCGAGCGCAGCCTGCTGGGGCTATAGCAGGACCTGTGCCAAGGGCGAGAAGCCCGGGCTAGAGGGGGGGAGGCGGGAGTGATGAGCGGAAATCCGCCTATCGGCACCTTGCGGGTAAGCGGGAAATTGCCGAAAGCGGCCGTGCCCCTGGGCATGTGGGCGAAGGCGTCGATGGGGGGCCGGGCTTGAGGGCTGATTCTCCGGCAAGCCGGGTCCTATAGGGGTTACTCCTCCTTGAGGAACTGTTCCCTGGTCAGTCCATGGCGCTGCATCTTTTCGTTAAGAGTCCGGCGGGGCAGTTGCAGCTCGTTGAGCACCGCCTTGATATCACCCTTGTGCCGGCTCAGGGCCGCGCGCAGGCATTGGGCCTCGAAGGCTTCCTGCTGCGCCGCCAGGGACTGGCCGGGTTCGATGGCGTCGGGTTCCGGCTCGCCCAGGCCCAGCACCTGGCGCTCGGCGGCGTTGGCCAGCTCGCGCACGTTGCCCGGCCAGTCGTGGCTGAGCAGGCGGCTCAGTTGCGCGCCGCTCAAGGGCGCGACGCTGCGCCCCAGGCGTTCCCCGGCATTCTGGGCAAAGTGCTCGTAGAGCAGTGGGATGTCCTCGCGGCGCTCGCGCAATGGTGGCAGGCGCAGTTCAGCCACGGTCAGGCGGTAGGCCAGGTCTTCACGGAAACGCCCGGCACGGGCCTCGTCCAGCAGGTCGGGCTTGGTGGCGGCGATGATCCGCAGGTCGACCTTGATGCTCTGGTTGGAACCCAGGCGTTCCAGCTTCTGCTCCTGCAACACCCGCAGCAGCTTGACCTGCTGGGCCAGGGGCATGCTTTCGATCTCGTCGAGAAACAGCGTGCCGCCGTCGGCGTATTCCAGCTTGCCGATGCGTTTGCCCTGGGCGCCGGTGAAGGCGCCGCTTTCATGGCCGAACAGCTCGGCCTCGAACAACTGCTCGGGGATCGCCGCGCAGTTCAGGGCGACGAAGGGCTTGCCGGCCCGCGGGCCGAAGTCGTGCAGGCAGCGGGCAATCAGTTCTTTGCCGCTGCCGGTCTCGCCGCGGATCAGCACGTTGACCGGCAGGGCTGCCAGTTCCAGTACCTGGCGGCGCAGGGTCTGCAAGGCCCTGGAGACCCCCAGCAAGGTGGCGTCGAGCTTGGCCCGGCTGTCGGCCTGTTGGTGCAGGCGGCGGTTTTCCAGGACCAGGCGGCGCTTGTCCAGGGCCCGGCGCAGGCTGCTGAGCAGGGTGTCGGGGCTGAAGGGTTTTTCCAGGAAGTCGTAGGCCCCGTCGCGCATGGCTTCCACCGCCATGGGCACATCGCCGTGGCCTGTGAGCAGGATGATCGGCAGGTCCGGGTCCAGGCGCTGGACCTGGGCCAGCAGTTCCAGGCCACTGATGCCGGGCATGCGCACATCACTGAGGATCACCCCGGGAAAGTTCTTCGGCAGTTGCGCCAGACAGTCCTCGGCCCGGCTGAACAGCTGGACCTCGAAGCCCGACAGGCTCAGCCACTGCTCGACGGCGGTACGGATGCTGGCTTCGTCGTCCACCACGATCACTGAGTTCAGCATTGGATATGGGCCTCCAGGTCGATGGGCAGGCTCAGGGTGAACACCGCCCCTTGCTCCTGGTTGGCCACGCTCAGGCGGCCACCCAGCTCGTGGACTATGGCATAGGACACCGCCAGCCCCAGCCCCAGGCCATCACCCACCGGTTTGGTGGTGAAGAATGGATCGAAGACGCTCAGCAAGTGTTCCTCGGCAATGCCGCCGCCGTTGTCGGCCACCCGCAGTTGCCAGAGCTGGTCTTCGGCTTCGAGACTGATCTCCAGGCGCTTGTGCGGTTTGTCCTGCATGGCGTCCAGGGCATTGCGCAGCAGGTTGATCAGCACCTGTTCCAGGCGGATGGCGTCGCCCCGGACCCAGGCTGGGCGGGTCAGTTGCAGCACCACTTCGACGTCTTCAGCACGCAGCCGGGCTTCCAGCAAGTGCAGCGACTGGTCCACCACAGCGGTCAGGTCCAGGCGTTCTCGCAGGCCACTGGGGCTCTTGCGGGCGAAGGTCTTGAGATGGCTGGTGAGGGCGGCCATGCGGGTCAGCATGTCGTCCAGTGGGCGCAGGGCTTTGTAGGCTTCGTCCACCCTGCCGTGATCCAGCAACAGCCTGAGGGTTGCCAGCTGCATGCGCTGGGTGGTCAGGGGCTGGTTGATTTCGTGGGCCAGGGCGGCGGACATCTGCCCCAGGGCCGCGAGCTTGGCCGATTGCACCAGGCCTTCCTGGGCGGTGCGCAGATCGCGGGTACGTTCCTCCACCAGTTGCTCCAGCTCCTGGCGATTGCGCTGGCGGACTTTCCCCAGGCGCCAGCGCTGGTTGAGGAACAGCAGCAGGAACACCAGGGTCAGCCAGGCACCGGCGGCGGCAAGCCCGGCATTGCGGGTTTCCTCGAAGGCATTCGGCGGTTTGCGCAGCAGGTGCAGGGTCCAGCCTTCGGCGGCCAACGGCAGGGACTCCCAGAGGTAGCTGGCGCGGCCCTCGGGGCCTTCGACCCGGGCCAGGCTGCTGTTGTCGTCAAAGCGTTGCAGCGTCTGGTGCTGCAGCGGGGTCAGGGGCTGTTTGTCGTACTGGCGGGTGAGCTTGATTTCTTCCAGGTCGTTGCTCGACAGCGGCTGCAAGTGCCGGTAGCGCCAGCCTGGCTGGTTGGCGATGAACACAATGCCCCGGGCATCGCTGACCAGCAGGGTGTCGTTGCCCTGGCTCCATTCATGTTCCAGCTCGGGGAATTCCAGCTTCACCACCATGGCCCCGAGGAAGTCCTGGTTGTCGGCCTTGACTGCGCTGGCCAGGAAATACCCCGGGATGCCGCTGGTCACGCCCACCGCGTAGAAGCGCCCGCTGCCCTGGCTGCGGGTCTGCTTGAAGTAGGGGCGAAAGCCGTAGTTGTGGCCCACGTAGCTGCTGGGCAGGCGCCAGTTGCTGGCGGCCACGGCCAGGCCCTCATGGTTCAGCAGCTCCAGGGTCGAGGAGCGGGCCGCGCCATTGATCTTTTCCAGCTTGCGGTTCAATGCGTCCTGGGTTTCGGTGGCCACCGGCCCCTGCAGCGCCGCGCGCAGTTCCGGGTCCAGGGCCAGGACCGCCGGCAGGGCGCGATAGCGTTCGATCAGGGTATGCAGCGAGTTGGCATACAGCCCCAACTGCTCATTGGCACGGGCGGCTTCCTCCACCAGCGTCTGCCGTTCTGCATGGCGCATGGCCAGGCCGGCGCTGAGCACGGTGCCAGCAAGAATCACCAGGATATAGAACGTCAAGCGGAGGGGGCGAGAGATCTGGGCCATGAGTCGGGGCAGGCTGCAATGGGGGCGGGAACGATAGCATGAGCGCCGGGGCTAACGTTGATCGCGGACAGTGTCGGGAAAGGGCGGTGCATAAAAAAAGCGGCGGGCCATTCAATGAACAGCACCGCCGCCTGGGCCGAACGGAGGAAGGGCTTACTGCACTTCTACCGCCAGGCTGTCACTGATCTTCTTCTGCCAGATGGCGGGACCTGTGATGTGCACCGACTCGCCCTTGCTGTCGACGGCGACGGTCACCGGCATGTCCTTGACCTCGAATTCGTAGATCGCTTCCATGCCCAGTTCGGCAAAGGCCAGGACCTTGGACTTCTTGATCGCCTGGGCTACCAGGTAGGCAGCACCGCCGACGGCCATCAGGTACACGGCCTTGTTGTCCTTGATCGCTTCGATCGCGGTCGGGCCGCGCTCGGACTTGCCGATCATGCCCAGCAGGCCGGTCTGCTCGAGGATCTGGCGGGTGAACTTGTCCATCCGCGTGGCGGTGGTCGGGCCAGCCGGGCCGACCACTTCGTCACCGACCGGATCGACCGGGCCGACGTAGTAGATGAAGCGACCCTTGAGGTCCACCGGCAGGGTTTCGCCTTTGTTCAGCATCTCGACCATGCGTTTGTGCGCAGCGTCGCGGCCGGTGAGCATCTTGCCGTTGAGCAGTACGGTTTCGCCCGGCTTCCAGCTTTGCACTTCTTCCGGGGTCAGGGTGTCGAGGTTGACCCGACGGGCCGACGGGCCGGCTTCCCAGACGATTTCCGGGTAGGCGTCCAGCGGTGGCGCTTCCAGGCTCGCCGGGCCGGAGCCATCCAGTACGAAGTGCGCGTGACGGGTGGCGGCGCAGTTGGGGATCATGCACACCGGCAGGGAAGCGGCGTGGGTCGGGTAGTCCATGATCTTCACGTCGAGCACGGTGGTCAGGCCACCGAGGCCCTGGGCGCCGATGCCCAGCTGGTTGACCTTCTCGAACAGCTCCAGGCGGATCTCTTCGATGCGGTTCTGCGGGCCACGGGCCTTGAGCTCGTGGATGTCGATGGATTCCATCAACACTTCCTTGGCCATCACTGCCGCTTTCTCGGCGGTGCCGCCGATACCGATGCCTAGCATGCCCGGTGGGCACCAGCCGGCGCCCATGGTCGGAACGGTCTTGAGTACCCAGTCGACGATCGAGTCGGACGGGTTGAGCATGGCCATCTTCGATTTGTTCTCGGAGCCGCCGCCCTTGGCCGCCACGTCCACTTCCACGGTGTTGCCCGGGACGATGGAGTAGTGGATCACCGCGGGGGTGTTGTCCTTGGTGTTTTTCCTGCTACCTGCCGGGTCGGCCAGGATGGAGGCGCGCAGGACGTTTTCCGGCAGGTTGTAGGCGCGACGCACGCCCTCGTTGATCATGTCGTCCAGGCTCATGGTGGCGCCGTCCCAGCGCACGTCCATGCCCACGCGCACGAATACCGTGACGATGCCGGTGTCCTGGCAGATCGGCCGGTGGCCGGTGGCACACATGCGCGAGTTGATCAGGATCTGCGCTATGGAATCACGGGCAGCCGGCGATTCTTCCCGCAGGTAGGCCTCGTGCATCGCCTGGATGAAGTCCACGGGGTGGTAGTAGGAAATGAACTGCAGGGCGTCGGCAACGCTCTGAATCAGGTCGTCTTGCTTGATCACGGTCATGAGTCGCGCTCCTCTAAAAGACGGGAACATTTAATAAGGTGCCTGCACTTGGGTGCATCGGTCGGATGCAGGCACCTTCTAAGGCACGCCGGACAGACAACTGGCGCGACGCTAAAAAGGCGCGGCAGTATACCTCGCCTGGGGGTTGGGTACACCCGCCGGCCGGGCCAACCAAAGTCGCCCATCGGATGGGCACTGTTCTTGCCTGAGTCGGCGCTGAAACCTGGCGACGGGGTTTTAAATTTGAATAGTCATTTGCCGGGCTCAGCACTAAAGTGGCAAGTGGCCTGCAGGGTAGGAAACTCTTTAAGCCTCCTTTCTCACGGTGAGTCAACGATTGACCCATAAAGCCATCCAGAGCCTGTTATTCAAGCGCTTCGCCATTGCCGCGGGCACTTACGCACTGATCCTGCTGCTGTTCTGGCTGGCCGTCGTCACGGGGCATTCCCGTGCTTCGAGCGGCAGCGCGCTGCTGGGCACTGGCCTGGTGCTGGCCAGCCAGGCGCTGCTGTGCTGGGTGTTCGTCAGCGGACGCAACCTGCAGTTCGCCGACCCCAGCCTGACCGAAGTCCAGGTGGTGCTGGGCATCGCCTGGCAGACCTGGCTGATGGCCCATCTGGATCAGGCCCGCGGGGTGTTCCTGGTGTTCTACCTGCTGCCGTTGCTGTTCGGCCTGTTTCACCTCTCCCGCCGGGCCTATCTGCGCAGCGCGGCGCTGATCTTCTTTTGCTTTGCCGCGGTCAACCTGTGGGACGGCTATCGCCTGCTCCTCGGTGATCCGCAACTGGCCGCACTGCAGGTCTGCGTGCTGCTGGTGATGCTGGTGTGGATGTGCCTGTATGCCGCCTATGTCCAGGCTTCGCGCTCACGCATGCGCCAGCGGCGCTTTGCCTTGCAGGCCCATCAGGACACGCTGCGAGGCATGATGCGACAGCTGGAGGACCTGGTAGCCACCGATGAACTGACCGGCCTGTTCAACCGCCGGCATTTCCTGCGCATTGCCAGCCGCGAGCTGCAAGCCATGGATCAGGAGCAAGTGCATGGGCTGGCGCTGATCGACCTGGATCATTTCAAGCGCATCAACGATCTCCACGGCCATGCTGCCGGCGACCAGGTACTGCAGGCCTTCGCCGCGGTGGCCACGGCTTGCCTGCGCGATGGTGACGTATTGGCCCGTTACGGTGGCGAGGAATTCGTGGTACTGCTGCCCGAGTGTGACGCCGAGCGCCTGACCTCCTGCTGCGAGCGTTTGCGCCTGGCGTTCACCGAAGTGCAACTGGTGGGCCTTAACGTACGAGACCTGAGCCTGTCGGCGGGGATGACCCTGCTGCGGGCCGGCGACGATCTGGACCATGCCCTGCAACGCGCCGATCAGGCGCTGTATCGGGCCAAACGCGACGGTCGCAATCGTTGCTCTGCAGCCTGGGAAAACCTCGATGCCTGAATTGACCGTTGGCAGCCGGTGCTGGCCGGTGGCGCCTGGAAGCAACCTGCTGGATGCCCTGAATCAGGCTGGCGTGACGGTGCCCTACAGTTGCCGCGCCGGTAGTTGCCATGCCTGCCTGGTGCATTGTGTCCAGGGCTTGCCCAGCGATAGCCGGCCGGATGCCTTGAGCGACGAACAGCGCCGGCTCGGCTGGCGCCTGGCTTGCCAGTGCCAGGTGGTGGAGGACCTGCACGTCGAGACCTTCGACCCTGTGCGTGATGGCCTGCCTGCGACGGTGAGCGGCCTGGACTGGTTGTCGAGCTCGGTCCTGCGCCTGCGCCTGCAGCCGCAGCGGCCCTTGCGTTACCGCGCCGGCCAGCATCTGGTGCTGTGGGCCGCCGGCCAGATCGCCCGGCCTTATTCCCTGGCCAGCCTGCCGGAAGACGACCGCTTTCTGGAGTTCCACCTGGATTGCCGGCATCCGGGCCAGTTCAGCGATGCGGCGCGCCAGTTGCAATTGGGCGACCCGATGCGCCTGGGGGAGTTGCGGGGCGGCGCCTTGCACTACGATCCGGACTGGCAGCAGCGCCCACTCTGGCTACTGGCCGCGGGAACCGGCCTGGCGCCGCTGTTCGGCATACTGCGCGAGGCCTTGCGCCAGGATCACCAGGGCCCTATCCGTATCATTCACCTGGCCCATGACAGCAGTGAGCATTACCTGGCCAAACCCCTGGCGGCCCTGGCGGCGAACCGGGCCCAGCTGTCCGTCGAGCTGTGGACCGGGGCCGAGCTGACAGCCGCTTTGGCGCAACTGCGGCTTGTTTCCCGGCAAACCCAGGCCTTACTCTGCGGTCACCCTGACAGTGTCGAAGCCTTCGCCCGGCGCCTGTACCTGGCGGGGCTGCCGCGCAATCAACTGCTGGCCGATGTGTTCCTGCCCCGCGGTTGAGCGCTGATTCTTCCAGAGCGAGATCCCCATGACCGATGCCATCGAGTTGCAACGTGAGGGCGGGCTGCTGACCCTGCGCCTGAACCGTCCCGACAAGAAAAACGCCTTGACCCGCGCCATGTACGCTCGCCTGGCCGACGCCCTGAGCGAGGCCGATGGCGATCCCGAGATCAACGCCGTGATGATCTGCGGCAGCAGCGAATGCTTTACCGCCGGCAATGACATCGCCGACTTCCTCCAGCAACCGCCCCGGGACCTCGACAGCCCGGTGTTTCGCTTCATGCGCAGCCTTGTGCAATGTCGCAAGCCGGTGGTGGCCGCAGTGGCCGGCGCGGCAGTAGGCATCGGCACCACGATGCTGCTGCATTGCGATCTGGTCTATGTCAGTCGCGATGCACGGCTGCGCATGCCGTTCGTCAACCTGGGGCTGTGCCCGGAATTTGGTTCGAGCCTGATCCTGCCGCGCTTGCTGGGGCAGGCCAAGGCGGCGGAGTTGCTGTTGCTGGGCGAAGGCTTCAGTGGCGAACAGGCCGCCGCCTGGGGGATTGCCAGCGCCGCCCTGGGGGATGGTGTGGCCACCTTGGCCAAGGCCCGGGAGGCGGCCTTGCGTTTCAGCCAGTTGGCGCCCGAAGCGGTGCAGGTGAGCAAGCGCCTGATGAAGGCGCCGGGCCGCGAGCAACTGCGCCAGGTCATTGAGCAAGAGGGCGTGGAATTCACCCGGCGCCTGCAGTCCCCGGAAGCCATCGCCGCGTTGTCCGGGTTTCTCAGCAAGGGCTGAGACCCTGGAAAGCGGTTTCACGCGGGCATGAAAAAGCCCCGGTGTTTTCGGCACCGGGGCTTTTTGTTCAGCAAGGCGAAGACTCAGACCATCGGGTCGCCCACGTGCAGGATCTTCATGCCGTTGGTGCCGCCGGTGGTGTGGTAGCTGTCGCCCTTGGTGAGAATCACCCAGTCGCCTTTCTCTACGACACCGCGCTTGAGCAGCTCATCGATCGCTGCCTGGCTGACCTGCTCGGGCGGCAGGGAAGCCGGGTCGAACGGGATGGTGTAGACGCCACGGAACATGGCTGCGCGAGCCTGGGTTTCGCGGTGCGGGGAGTAGGCGTAGATCGGCACCGAGGAGCGGATGCGCGACATGATCAGCGGGGTGTAGCCACTTTCGGTCAGGGCGATGATCGCCTTCACGCCCGGGAAGTGGTTGGCGGTGTACATGGCAGCCAGGGCGATGCTCTGGTCGCAGCTTTCGAACACCTTGCCCATGCGGTGGCTGGAGGTCTTGCTGGTGGGGTGCTTTTCCGCACCGACGCAGATCCGCGCCATGGCCTGCACCGCTTCCAGCGGGTAGGCACCGGCGGCGCTTTCCGCCGAGAGCATCACCGCATCGGTGTAGTCGAGCACGGCGTTGGCCACGTCGGACACTTCGGCGCGGGTCGGCATCGGGTTCTGGATCATCGACTCCATCATCTGGGTCGCAACGATCACCGCCTTGTTGTGGCGACGGGCGTGCAGAATGATTTTCTTCTGGATGCCCACCAGCTCGGCGTCGCCGATTTCCACGCCCAGGTCGCCACGGGCAACCATGACCGCGTCGCTGGCCTTGATCAGGCCGTCGAGGGTTTCGTCGTCGGCCACCGCTTCGGCGCGTTCGATCTTCGCTACCAGCCAGGCAGTACCACCGGCTTCGTCACGCAGCTTGCGCGCGTATTCCATGTCGGCGGCGTCCCGTGGGAAGGACACGGCCAGGTAATCGACTTCCATCTCGGCCGCGAGCTTGATATCGGCCTTGTCTTTCTCGGTCAGGGCCGGAGCGGTCAGGCCACCACCACGACGGTTGATGCCCTTGTGGTCGGACAGCGGGCCGCCGATGGTCACCACGCAATGCAATTCGGTGGCGGTGGCGGTTTCCACACGCATCACCACGCGGCCGTCGTCCAGCAGCAGCTCGTCGCCCACACCGCAGTCCTTGACCAGATCCGGGTAGTCGATGCCGACGATATCCTGGGTGCCTTCGGTCAGCGGATGGCTGGTGGAGAAGGTGAACTTGTCACCGATCTTCAGCTCGATGCGCTTGTTGGCGAATTTGGCGATGCGGATCTTCGGGCCCTGCAGGTCGCCGAGGATGGCCACGAAGCGGCCGTGCTTGGCTGCCAGGTCGCGGACCAGTTTGGCGCGAGCCTTGTGCTCGTCCGGAGTGCCGTGGGAGAAGTTCAGACGGGCAACATCCAGGCCCGCGAGAATCAGCTGTTCGAGAACTTCCGGCGAGTTACTGGCCGGGCCAAGGGTGGCAACGATTTTGGTACGACGAACGGACATGCACGGACTCCTGAGTTCAAGCGCAACGAGAGGCTACTATGCTCCGAAGTTGTAGTCATTGTTCGTTTGCACTACTTATTGCTTTGTTTGTTTACCGCAACAACCTTGAAGATTTTTGCCGATGAGTCGATACACTGCACAAGACAGGAGATACCCCATGCGATTCGTACTCATTGCTGCCCTGGCCGTCAGTGTTGTCGGCTGTACCCGCTGGTCCATGGACCATCATTTGAATAACGCCTACCGCGCTTATGACCGCGGCAACTGCGAGAGCGTGATGCTCGAGTTGAGCCAGGTCGACCGTGACAGCCGTGCCCGTCGCTATATCCAGCCGGAAGTGTCGATGCTGCGCGGGCAATGCCTGGAGCGCCAGAAGTTGTTCGTCGATGCCGCGCAGACCTACCAGTTCATCATTACCCAGTACCCCACCAGCGAGTACGCGTTTCGCGCCCGGGCTCGCCTGGATACCCTGCAACAGTTGGGGCACTACCCGGCAAATGGCGCCGCTCAAGTTCGTCGCACGGCGTTGTAAAAGAGATTCACTAGGGGGCGGTGTAATTGCCCCTCGTGCTTGAGCTAACATCTGCACAGGCTGTTCGAAAACTGCCCCGGCCCGGCTGGTGGCAGTGGCGTTGGAATCCTTCTGGCAGTCTTCCTCGCGCATCGAATCCGGGAGGGCGGGCCGATTCAGGGCCTGTTCCGAAGCACTAGTGCGGTCATGCTTAATGACCTTTCATAGCGATACCCAGCATGTTCATGGAACCTCGGATCGAGCGGCACCAACTGCCGTCCTTTTTAAAAGTATTCAATCGTTTCACCGACAAGCCGGTGGGTTTCCTTGGCAACCTGTCGGCCGACGGGCTGATGCTGATCAGCCAGTTGCCGATGCTGATCGGTGCCGAATTCGACTTGCGGGTGAAAGTCCCCGGCGGTGACGGCCAGGTGCAGTTCATCGACTTCAGCGCCTGCTGCCTCTGGTGCCATGAGGACCTGACGCCGCACCACTACGACAGCGGTTTCAGCCTGTTGCGGGCCGGTGCGGAGTTTGTCGAGCTGGAGCAGGCGTTGCGTCATTACTTCAGCTTTCACCCGTTGCAGACCTCGGCCTGAGGCGCTCGGCAGCAGCTACAGGCTGCCGGCTTTCTTCCAGCTCAGATAGCGGCTGACCAGTTCGGCCCCCAGTTCTCCCGGGCGGGCGTCGAGCAGGGCGACGCCGTGGGCGCTCAGGCGTTCGTGCAGCTCGGCGCGGCTGTTCAGGTAGTTCACCGTCGCGCTGTAGGCCAGGGCTTCGGGCAGGGTTTGCACCGGGCTCTGGCGCAACTGGTCGAGCACCTCTTCGCGCAGGCTGGCCACCAGCACCCGATGCTGGCGGCCGATGCGCTTGACCGCCGTCAGCAGTTCCTGGTCATCCTCGTCCCGCAGGTTGGTAATCAGCACCACCAGTGCCCGGCGTTTCTGCCGCGCCAGCAGCTCGCTGGCGGCGGCCTGGTAATCGGCGGGGCGCTGGCTGGTGTCCAGGTCGTAGACGCCATTGAGCAGCACGCTCAACTGGGCCGAGCCCTTGACCGGTGCAAGGTAGCGCGAGCGTTCCCCGGCAAAGCTGTACAGGCCCACCGCATCGCCCTGGCGCAGGGCGACATAGCTCAGCAGCAGGCAGGCATTGAGGGCGTGGTCGAAGTGCGCCAGCTCGCCATCCTGGCTGCGCATGCGGCGCCCGCAGTCGAGCATGAAGATGATCTGCTGGTCGCGTTCGTCCTGGTACTCCCGGACGATGGGCGCGCGTTGGCGGGCCGTGGCCTTCCAATCGATCTGCCGCAGGCTGTCGCCTTCGCGAAACTCCCGCAGTTGGTTGAACTCCAGGCCCAGGCCGCGGCGTTGTCGCTGGCGCACACCGAGTTGGCTGAGCCAGTTGTCCACCGCCAGCAATTGCGCGCCGTAGAGCCGGGCGAAGTCCGGGTAGACCCGGGTGCTGTCGTGCACCTTGAGCAGGCGCCTGGCGCTCCATAATCCGAGAGGGCTGGGCAGGCTGACTTCGCACTGGTCGAAATTGAAGTGGCCGCGCTGCAGTGGGCGCACGTTATAGCCGATCCGGCTGACCTGCCCCGGCTCCAGGCGCGTGGACTGCGGCAGGTGCTCGAAGCCCAGGCCCTGGGGCGGGTGGTCGAACAGTTGCACATCCAGTGGTTGCCGGTAGTCGTGCAGGATCTCCAGTTGCACCTCGCTCCAGCGGCCCAGGGGCAGGCTGCCGGGTAGCTGGCGCTGGATCTGCGGCGAGGCCACGCGCAGCAGGCGCAGGGCGTCCAGCAATGCCAGCAGCAACAACGCCAGCAGCAGGCCCCAGGCAATCGAGTCCAGGCGCGGCAGGGCCTCGCTGCCCAGGGCGCGGGCGGCGCCGAGCAGGGTGTACAGGCCGGTCAAAGTACCCAGCCAGATCAACAGCAGACGGGTCGGCTTCATTGGCGTGGGCGGCTCACAGGCGCGGTGCCGGAATCTGTTCGAGCATCTGCTTGAGCACCTGTTCCACCGACAGGCCTTCGATGTCCAGCTCCGGGGCGACCCGTACTCGATGCCGCAGCACGGCCATGGCGCAGCCCTTTATGTCATCGGGAATCACGAATTCGCCGCCACGCAGCAGGGCCCGGGCACGAGCGCCGCGTACCAGGGCAATGGAGGCGCGGGGGCCGGCGCCCAGGGTCAGGCCTGGCCAACTGCGGGTGGCCCGGGCCAGGCGCACGGCATAATCGAGCACCTGCTCGTCCAGGGGCAGTTCGCTGGCGATGCGCTGCAGGGCCAGTACGTCCTTGGCCTGGAGTACGGTGCGCAGAGGCTGTACGTCGAGCATGTCGGCGCGGGTCGAGCGCGTCACCTGGCGGACCATGGTCAGTTCTTGTTCGGCATCCGGGTAGTCCATGCGCAGCTTGAGCATGAAGCGATCCAGCTCGGCCTCCGGCAGCGGGTAGGTGCCTTCCTGTTCGATGGGGTTCTGGGTAGCCAGGACCATGAACGGCTGGGCGATGGGCAGCGCTCGGCCTTCGAGGGTGACCTGACGTTCCTGCATGGCTTCCAGCAGGGCGGCCTGGGTCTTGGCCGGCGCGCGGTTGATCTCGTCCGCCAGCAGCAGGTTGGTGAACAGCGGGCCCTTGCGCAGCTTGAACTGCTCGGTCTGCAGGTCGTATACCGCATGCCCGGTGACGTCGCTGGGCATCAGGTCGGGGGTGAACTGGATGCGCGCGAACTCGCCGCCAAAGCAGCGGGCCAGGGCTCGTACCAGCAGGGTCTTGCCGAGCCCGGGTACGCCTTCGAGCAGCACATGGCCGCCAGCGATCAGGGCGGTCAGCACATCATCGATGACCGCTTCCTGGCCGATCACCGCCTTCTGCAGTTCCAGGCGCACCGCCTGAGCCAGCTGGCTGGCCCGCTGGCGCTGCTGGGCAGCATGGACCTGAGGCTGTGGAGCCTCGGAAGGCTCGGGGAATTCGATCGGTTGTTCGCTCATAGGGCATTCCTGAGAGTTTGCAGGCGGGCGACCTGGTGGCTGAAATCAACGCTGGAAAGGCGCTGTCCGGACAAGGGTTGCAGGGCCTGTCGAATGGCCTCGACAGGTTGTTGGCTGAGCAGGGCCAGCACGTCCCACTGGGCCTCGGCCGGCAATTGCTCGAAGCCCGGGTGACGGCGCCGTGCACGGCGCCGGATATCCAGTTGCAGGGCCTGCAGCAACGCACCCTGGCCAGCATGGCGCAGCAGGAAGTCGGCACTGGCCCGCAGGTGTTCACGCAGTTGGCGCCGCGCCTTGGGGGCTGGAGCCAGCAACGGCCCGTGGCGCATGCCGGCCTGCCAGAGCCACAGGCCGAGCAGCAGGGCCAGGGCTACCAGCGCCTGGGGGAAATAGCGCCAGAGCAACTGCCAGAGGTCCGGGTGATCGGTATTGAACAGCAGCGTCACAGCGCTATCGGTATTGAGGTACCACAGCAGCCAGGCGTTGTCGTACAGGCCGATGGCGGGGGCTTTCCAGATATCGGCATCGGTGAGCACGATGACCGCGCCCTTGCCGTATTCAAGCTGGATCATGTGGGTCGCCACGCCGCTGTTGGCCCAGGACTGCGCCAGGCTTTGCGGGTCGTCCAGGTGGAAGTCGGTGTCGAAACTGATGTAGGCCGGAGCCTGTTCGTCTTCCAGGTAGACCTTGGTCAGCTTCGGATAGGCATCGTCGGCTTCCGGCTCCGGTGGCTCGTCAAGGTCCTGGCTGAGCTGCTGGTGGATCTGCACCCGGTCCAGCAGCAGGTCGCCGCTCTTCTGGCTGTCCTCGTCCCACAGGGCCTCGGCGACGAAGAGCAGGCGGCCGCCGGCGCGGGCCCACTCCAGGAGCTGGTCGACCTGGGGCGGGCTCATGTTCGAGCGCTCCCCCAGCAGCAACAGGCTGTTGCCGGCCGGGGGCAAGCTGGCCAGGACGTCCAGGCCATTGGCGTGTTGCACCTTGAGGCCACGTTCACGCAGGAACATCTCGGCCGCCAGGTAGGGGTTGGCCCGGGCCTCGGGGGAGGGGCCGTGATCGACCAATTCCTGATAGGGCGTGGCATGGCGATACAGGTAATAGCCGCCGGCCCCGAGGACCAGAGCCAGGAGCAGGACCAGGCCGCCCCACAGGTAGCGCTTCATGGCTGTGCTCCGGGGCCGAACAGGCTGCGCCAGGCGCCGCACAGTTGTGGTTGCAGGTCGGCGCCGGGTACCTGATGACCGTACGCCATGTTCTGCCAGTGGCGGGTCAGGCTGATGCTGAAAGCCTCCAATTGTGGCTGCTGCAGCGCCTTGATGCGCTCCAGCACCTGGCCTTCGGTATCGGCCACGCTGAGGGGCAGGTGGAAGTCTTCCAGCAAGCGACTGAGCAGCGCCCGGTACAGCAGGCCCAGGGCCTCCCGGGGCTGGCTGGCCCAGAGTTCAGCGGCGCGGGCAGCGACATCGGCGGGCAGGGTTTCGCTGCTGACTTCCAGCCCGAACAACTGCTGGGGCATGGCCGCGGGGCGTTTCTTGCGCGGCAGCGGACGACGGCTGACGAAGGCCTGCAGCCAATCGCGGTAGCGCCAGATCAGCCAGCCCAGAGCCGCCAGCAGCAACCCCCAGAGCAGAATCTCCAGGCCCTTGGCGACCCCGCCGAAACTGTCCTTGCCGAGGCTTTCCAGCAGGTTCTTGAGCCAGCCTGGAGGCTTGCCCTTGGCGTCCTTCTTCTGGGTTTGCTCGTCACCGAAACGGTAGCGAGTGACCGACTCCTGGTTCTTGAAGGGGGGCTTGTCCAGGATGGCCTGGATGCTGTCCCAGGAGGCCTTGCTGGTCAGCGGTTGCTGCAGCAGCCGCGGGGTCTCGGGGCCGGCCGCGGAACTGCTGGGGGCTGCGGCCCAGAGCGGTTGGGTCGGTGCCAGGAGCAGCAGGCCGGCGAGCAAGAGCAGCGTGCTGGCACCGGTCAGGCGCTGGCGCAGGCGACGGAATACCAGCTCGATGTCCCAGGCCTCCAGCTCGGTGCGTCGGTTCAGGTACAGGCTGAAACCGCAGGCCACGTAGATCGGCTCCCAGATCACCAGGACCAGGGCGTAGAAGACGTTGGTCAGGTGTTCCAGCCACAGCCAGTCCTGTTGGGCGGCGATCATCAGGCTCTGCCAGCTCCAGTCCACTTCGACCTGTTGTGGCAGCAGCAGGTAGAACAGCACCATCAGGCCAATCCACAGGGCGCCTTCCAGGTGCATGCCAATCAGGGTCAGCCAGCGCGCGGCACCGGCATTTTTCTGTAGCAGCACCGCCAGGCGTTGTTGCCGGGCGTCGGCGCTCAGGCCTTCAAGTTGTACCACCGGCAGGGTGAAGCTGCGGCTCATGCTGAAGCGGCGCCAGGTCAGGCTGGCCAGCAGTTGCGGCTTGAGCAGGCGAGGCCATTGTTTCAGCGCTTGCCCCAGGCTGGGTGTTTCGCCGAACAGGGCTTTAGACAGAATAAACAGCGGCAGGCGTTCGAAGGCCGGCTTCAGCCACCAGAACAGCAGGATCGCCAGCGACGGCGATTCCCAGAGCAGCAGGCTCAGCAGGGCGAACACTGGCAGGCTGACGATGGCCCAACTGGTCATCAGCAAGCGCCGATGACGCTGGCTCAGTAGTACGCCCAGGTCCATGGCCTCCCAGGCGCTGCGGGGGCGGATCACCACGCTGGCATCACTCAGGCGCATGGGATTCACGTCCGGCCAGGGTCAGGTAGGCCGCCACCAGGCCCCAAAGGGCACTGCCGACGCTGTATTTGACCCAGGCGGCCGGCCAGGTCATGGAGGACCAGTAGGCTTCGACAAAGGCGGCGATCAGCAAGAAGCCGATGACGCCGTAGATCAGTTGCACGCTGACGCGCGCGGCTTGCAGCAGGGCTTCGCCGCGGGTCAGGCGGCCCGGCGCGATCAACGCCCAGCCAAGCTTCAGCCCGGCGGCGCCAGACAGGGCAATGGCGCTGAGTTCAAAGGCGCCGTGGCCGATCACGAACGGCCAGAAGGTCTGGCCGAAGCCGATCTGGGTCAGGTGGCCGGCAATGGCGCCGATCATCAGGCCGTTGAAAAACAGGAAGAACACACTGCCCACGCCGAACAGCAGGCCGCTGGCAAAGGTCTGAAAGGCGATCCCGATGTTGTGCATGATGTAGTAGCCGAACATCACCCAGTCTTCGCTCGAGGCCCGTTCGGCGGCCCGCCCCAGGCGCCCGGCGGTAGGGTCGTACATGCTCTGCATCTCGCTGACTTGCTGCGGGCTCACCAGGCTGTAGATCAGATCGGGAAACAGGTACACCAGCACCCCGATGGCCAGCAGGCTGCCGAAGAACAGCAGGCTGGCCAGCAGCACCAGGCGCCACTCCTGACGCACCAGGCGGGGGAAACCGGCCAGCACGAAACTCAATAGATTGGCCCCGAAGGCGCTGCGCTGTCGGTACAGCTGCTGGTGGCCGCGCAGGGCCAGTTGTTGCAGCGGATCGATCAGGTAGCTGCTGTAGCCGCGTTCTTCGGCCAGGGCCAGGTGCTGGCACAGGCGCCGGTAGTCCTGGACGAAGCTCTGGCATTCCTCGGCTTTGGCCCGGCCATGTTCCAGACGCTCGAGCAATTGCTCGAACTGTTGCCATTGCGCCTGGTGGCGGTGTTCGAAAAGGCTTTGTTTCATGGGGTTCCCAGGAAGCCGCGGGCAATGCCATTGAGTTCGGCCGTGGCCTGGGCACTGGGTACATGCAGCGGTTGTGCGAGGATGCCGGCCAGTTCCCGGGTACGTTCGGCCGACAGCTGGCCCTGGCGCTCGGCAAAGCCGAGGATCGCCCGTTGCTCATTCAGGCTCAGGGCGAAGGGCGCGCTGCGGGGGACGGCTGGCGGCAGTTCGGGGCGTTTGACCGGCTGCTCGCGGTAGATCACCAGGGTGCCGGCGGCCAGATCGCCGAGGCGTTTGAAGGTCGGGTGCTGCAGGCAACTGATGGCGCCGAGGAAATAGCCGAAAGGCAGCATGTCGGCAAAGCGCAGCAGGTTGCGGGTCAGGGAGGCACTCCAGCCAATCGGGGTGCCGTCGTCCTGCACCACTCGCAGCCCCATCAGTTGCTTGCCGGGGGAGCGGCCCTGGTTCAGCACCTCGAACAGCACCATGTACCACCAACTGATGAGGAACAGCAGGATGGAGCCGAGGCCGACGCCGACTTCGTCGAAAAAGCCCAGGATGATGAACAGCAGGCCCAGCACCAGCCCGCGGATGCCCAGGTCGAGACTGAAGGCCAGGGTGCGCACCAGCAACCCCGCAGGCCGCAGCGGCAGGTCGATGCCCTCGGGGGTTTCGACCTGGTAGCGCGTATCCAGTGGCGGGTGCAGCGATGCGTTCCTTGGCGTTGCTGTCGTCTCAAGCATGGGTAACTTATCGGCTTGGTCTGGTAAAAAATCCAGCGCCGATGCTAGCAGTGTCTGAGGGGCAAACGACATCATTAACTACGAATTCGCCAAGTCCAATGCCTTTGCCCCGGTTCGTGCGGCTGGCCCTGACGGCGCCTGAACGCCTAGACTGCGGCGGTCTTTCAGTTCAGGAACAGGCCGTGACTTCCCTCTTTTGGTACGACTACGAAACCACCGGCATCAATCCGCGTTGTGATCGCCCGTTGCAAGTGGCCGGTATCCGCACCGACCTGGCACTCAACGAGATCGACGAGCCGGTCAACCTCTACTGCCAGCCCAGCGACGATATCCTGCCCCATCCGATGGCTTGCATGATCACTGGCATCACCCCTGGCCGTCTGGCCGAACAAGGCCTGGGGGAGGCGGATTTCATGACCCGGGTGCACGAGCAACTGGCGCGCCCCGGGACCTGCGGCGTGGGCTACAACACCCTGCGTTTCGACGATGAGATGACCCGCTACAGCCTGTATCGCAATTTCTTCGACCCCTACGCCCGGGAGTGGCAGGGCGGCAACAGCCGTTGGGACCTGATCGACGTGGTGCGCACGGCTTATGCGTTGCGCCCCCAGGGGATCGTCTGGCCCGAGGAACAGGGGCAGGTAAGCCTCAAGCTGGAGCGCCTGACCGCAGCCAACGGCATCGATCACGGGCAGGCCCATGACGCGCTGTCCGATGTCCGGGCGACCATCGCGCTGGCGCGATTGGTTCGCGACAAACAGCCCAGACTCTATGACTGGCTGTTCCAGTTGCGCAGCAAGCAGCGGGTGATGGATCAGGTCCGCCTGTTGCAACCCATGGTGCACATCTCCGGGCGCTTTTCTGCGGCGCGCCACTACATCGGCGTGATCCTGCCCCTGGCCTGGCATCCACGCAATCGCAATGCCTTGATTGTCTGCGACCTGCACCTGGACCCTCAGGGGCTGCTGGAGTTGGACGCCGAAACCCTGCGCCAGCGTTTGTACACGCGCCGGGAAGATCTGCTCGAAGGCGAGTTGCCGGTGCCGTTGAAACTCATCCATATCAATCGCTGCCCGGTCGTGGCGCCATTGAGTGTTCTGCGCAGTGAAGATCAACAGCGGCTGCACTTGGACATGGAGCTATATCAGCGTCGGGCTGTGGCCTTGAGCGAAGCTCAAGAAGTTTGGCGGGATAAACTTTCGGTGATTTATGGCCCGGATGAATTTGCCGCAAGCGATGATCCGGAGCAACAGTTGTACGACGGTTTTATTGCTGACCGTGACCGGCGTTTGTGTGAGCAAGTACGTGAGGCTGATCCGTTGCACTTGGCCCAGCAACAATGGCCATTCGATGATGAGCGCTTGCCGGAATTACTCTTTCGCTACCGTGCCCGCAACTTTCCAGAAACATTGAACAAAGCCGAGCAAGAACGTTGGCTGGTTTTTTGTCAGCAGCGTTTGCTAGATCCGCAACTCGGTGCGCCCAATACCCTGGAAAGTTTCCGGCAAGGGCTTGAGCAATCGCTGTTAAGTGCGGACCCGGTGCAGCGTCAGGTTCTGGATCAATGGCAGGACTATGTGCAGGCTCTGACTCGGCGCCTGGCTCTTTGAGCAGCGGCCCCGCTTCTTGAGCGGGTTGCCAGGGCATAAAAAAACGCCAGCATGCTGGCGTTTTCTCTGTAGGGCTGCAAAGCCCGGGCGCTCAACGGCGAGGCTTAGCCCAGCAGGGTGGCCCAGCCTTCTACCACGTCGCCGCCCCACTTGGCTTTCCACTCTTTCAGAGTCTTGTGGTTGCCACCTTTGGTTTCGATGACTTCGCCGTTGTGCGGGTTCTTGTACTGTTTAACTTTACGGGCGCGCTTGGTGCCGGTGGTTTTAACCGCGGCGCGAGGTGCTTTAACTTTCGAGTCCGGATCCAGCAGGGCGATGATGTCGCGCAGGGATTTGGAGTACTCGCCCATCAGGCTGCGCAGTTTGCCTTCGAACTCCAGTTCGGCTTTCAGTTTGTCGTCTTGGGACAGGTTCTTCAAACGCGCTTGCAGTTCTTTGATGGCTTCTTCAGTGGCACGGTATTCGTTGATCAGGGACATGAGGACTACCTTATTGAGCGCTGAGTGGCTGGGTGACAGTGTCGCAATAATAGTCAGGGAGTTTGAGCAAGTAAACATAATACCGCTGTTTTATTCGTCTCTCTTAGTGTGTTTAGGCGTAAAAGACATTTCGCTATTTAATAGGTTGATGCATTCGGGCCGGTTATTCACAAACTAGTTAAGCACTATTTACAAGTGCCATTACGGCGCCAGGAGTAGCGGCCGCTAAGCCGGGCCGGAGCGGCCCTTGGTGATCTACCCGGGGCGCTGGATGCAATGAATACTGCAGTTTTGTCGCGCAATCGCTAGAATGGCGACCTTTGCGAAGTTCTGGAGTTTCCCCCCCATGCGCACCTTTCGGTTGGTGATTTCTTGCCCTGACCGCGTTGGCATCGTTGCCAAAGTCAGTAACTTTCTAGCCTCCCACAACGGTTGGATCACCGAAGCGAGCCACCACTCGGACAATCTCAGTGGCTGGTTTTTCATGCGCCACGAGATTCGTGCCGATTCACTGCCCTTTGGCCTGGAGGCTTTTCGCGAGGCCTTTGCGCCGATCGCCGAAGAGTTCTCGATGGACTGGCGCATTACCGATACCGCCGAGAAAAAGCGCGTGGTACTGATGGCCAGCCGCGAATCCCACTGCCTGGCCGACTTGCTGCACCGCTGGCACAGCGATGAGCTGGATTGCCAGATCGCCTGCGTGATTTCCAACCACGATGATCTGCGCAGCATGGTCGAGTGGCACGGCATTCCTTATTACCACGTGCCGGTCAACCCGCAGGACAAGGAGCCGGCCTTCGCCGAGGTGTCGCGCCTGGTCAAGCAGCACGACGCCGAAGTGGTGGTGCTGGCGCGCTACATGCAGATCCTGCCGCCGGAGCTGTGCAGCGAGTACGCGCACAAGGTGATCAACATCCACCACAGCTTCCTGCCATCCTTTGTCGGTGCCAAGCCTTACCATCAGGCCTCGCTGCGCGGTGTGAAGCTGATCGGCGCAACCTGCCACTACGTTACCGAGGAACTGGACGCCGGTCCTATCATCGAGCAGGACGTGGTACGGGTCAGCCACAGCGACAGCATCGAGGACATGGTGCGTTTCGGTCGTGACGTGGAGAAAATGGTCCTGGCCCGCGGCCTGCGCTATCACCTGGAAGACCGTGTGCTGGTGCACGGCAACAAGACTGTGGTGTTCTGATTGAAAAAAAAACCAGGCGCGGGGGTTCAATACCCCGCTCCTGGTTTTGCACATCACGAGGTCAGCCCGATGACCGATCCACTGGATAAAGCCACGTCCAAGGCACCCGCCACCCTCGGCGAAGGTTGCCTGAGCCGTTATGACCCCGATGAGTTGAGCCCTGACGACGGCACCGATTTTCCCGATGCCGCGCAGTTGTGGGAGCAATTGCAGCAGGAACCCCAGGCGCCATCCCGGCCCAAGCCTGCTTGAGCCTGCCGCCGGCTAGCCGGCGACAGGGCGTTGGGCGCTTTCAGATCCTGAAACTGCCCACCAGTTGCTTCAAGCGTGCTGCCTGCTGCTCCAGATCGGAGCAGGCCCGCAAGGTGGCCTGGAGGTTTTCCACGCCTTCCTGATTCAGCGTATTGATCTCGGTAATGTCCATATTGATGGACTCCACCACCGAGGTCTGCTCTTCGGTCGCCGTGGCCACCGACTGGTTCATGCCGTCAATCTCGCCTATGCGCTGGGTCACGCTGTTGAGTCGTTCCCCGGCCTGGTTGGCGATTTCCACGCTGTCCTGGCTGTGGCGCTGGCTGTTGCTCATGGTGCTCACCGATTCGCGGGCGCCCACTTGCAGCTCCTCGATCATGCCCTGCACTTGCTGCGCCGACTCCTGGGTGCGGTGCGCCAGGTTGCGCACTTCATCGGCAACCACGGCAAAGCCGCGTCCTGCCTCGCCGGCCCGGGCCGCTTCGATGGCCGCGTTGAGGGCCAGCAGGTTGGTCTGCTGGGAAATGCTGGTGATCACTTCGAGGATCTGCCCGATGTTCACGGTCTTGCTGTTGAGGGTTTCGATGTTGCTGCTGGAGGCGCTGATCATGTCCGACAGTTGGTTCATCGCCTGGATGCTGCGATCCACCACTTGCTGGCCGTCTTCGGCGAGGTTGCGCGCATCGCTGGCCTGTTGCGAAGCCTGGGCGGCATTGCGGGCGATTTCCTGGGCGGCGGCCCCGAGCTGATTGATGGCGGCGGCCACGCTGTTGGTGCGGCTGGCCTGCTCGTCGGAGTTGAGCATCGACGAGTTGGAGGCGCTGACCACGCGCAGGGCGACTTCGTTGACGTGCTCGGTGGCCGAGGACACTTCGCGGATCGAGCCGTGGATGCGTTCGACGAAACGGTTGAAGGCGGTGCCGAGGATGCCGAACTCGTCCTGGTTATGGATGTTCAGGCGTCGAGTCAGGTCGCCTTCGCCATCGGCGATGTCCTGCATGGCCCGGGTCATCACGTGCAGCGGCTGCATCAGCAGGCGGATCAGCAGGCCCAGCAGGGCAATGGTCAGGGCCACGGCCGTCAGGGTGGCGATGATCGCCGAGGTGCGGAACTCGCTGAGCATGGCGAAAGCCTTGTCCTTGTCCACGGACAGGCCGATGTACCAGTTCACCGAGGACAGGCCCTTGATCTGGGTGAAGGTGACAATGCGCGGCTTGCCATCGACAGTGATCTCGCTGAGTTCACTGCTGATCTTGGGGGTGTCCTGGGGGTAGACGTCCTTGAGGGTCTTCATCACCAGGTTCTTGTCCGGGTGCACCAGGATCTTGCCGTCGGCGCTGATCAGGAAGGCGTAGCCCATGCCGTCGAAGTCCAGGGCATTGATGCTGTCGGTGATTACTTGCAGGCTCAGGTCGCCGCCGACCACACCGATCCTCTGGCCGGCCTTGATCACGCTGTCGACGATGGAGATCACCAACTGGCCGGACGCTAGGTCGATATAGGGTTCGGTCAGGGCCGAGCCGCTGCTGCTCTCGGCACTCTTGTACCAGGGGCGGGCGCGAGGATCGTAGCCATCCGGCATCTTGCTGTTGGGACGGATGATGAAGGTGCCGTCATTGTTGCCCAGGTAGGCCCCCATGAAGGTCGAGCTGACGGATTTCTGTTCCAGCAGGTTGCTGACATTCGCAGGGTCCGTGTTGAGGGCCACCGACTGGGAGATGTTCTCGATCAGCAGGGCGCGACCGGCGAGCCAGGTCTGAATATTTTTTGCCGTGACGTCGCCCATTTCCTGAAGATAGTTGTCCAGATCATCACGAATGGCGTTGCGTTGCAGGTAATCGTTGTAGAGCGTGAATAGTGCAAATGCAGCTATGACGATCAGCGAGGCGGCAAGCAGGATCTTGTGGCTGAAGCGCAGATTTTTGTTCATGGCTTGGGGTGTCCGCTAAGGTCTTTGAGTCCAGGGCATCGGGTTGGAAAAACGCACAGAAGGGCGGTGTTATAAGTAAGCTGATATCTCCATCTATCCCACGGGAATTACCTGACCTTTATTTCAGATACTTCTGATCCATCATTTATTCATATCGACCGTGTAAGGCCAAAGATTAACCAGGGGTGACAAAATGCCTGACTCATCGCAACTCGTAATCGGTGCCGGCCTCGATGGCCTGCCGATCGCCCAGGCCATGCGCCTGGCCAACCGCCACGGTCTGGTGGCGGGCGCCACGGGCACCGGCAAGACCGTCACCCTGCAGCGCCTGGCAGAAGCCTTCAGTGATGCCGGGGTGGCAGTATTTGCCGCAGACATCAAAGGCGACCTCTGTGGGCTGGGTGCTGCGGGCAACCCCCAGGGCAAGGTTGCCGAGCGGATCGCCGGCATGCCCTGGCTCAAGCATCAACCACAGGCCTATCCGGTGACCCTGTGGGATATCCATGGGCAAAGCGGTCATCCTCTGCGCACCACCCTGAGCGAAATGGGCCCGCTGCTGCTGGGCAGTTTGCTGGAACTCACCGACAGCCAGCAGTCGGCGCTCTATGCGGCGTTCAAGGTCGCTGATCGCGAAGGCCTGTTGCTGCTCGACCTGAAGGACCTCAAGGCGTTGCTCAACCACCTCAAGGACAACCCGCAGCTGCTCGGGGACGATGCTGCGTTGATGACTACCGGCTCCAGCCAGGCGCTGTTGCGGCGCCTGGCGACCCTGGAGCAGCAGGGCGCCGAAGCATTGTTCGGTGAGCCGGCGTTGCAGCTGGAGGACATTCTGCAGCCGGCCGCCGATGGTCGTGGGCGGATTCATCTGCTCGATGCCAGCCGCCTCGTGCATGAGGCGCCGAAAGTCTATGCGACCTTCCTTTTATGGCTGCTGGCCGAGCTGTTCGAGCAACTGCCGGAGCGGGGCGATGCGGACAAGCCGCTGCTTGCGCTGTTCTTCGACGAAGCGCACCTGCTGTTCGCCGGTACTCCCAAGGCCTTGCAGGACCGGCTGGAGCAGGTGGTGCGGCTGATTCGCTCCAAAGGTGTGGGGGTGTATTTCGTTACCCAGTCGCCCGGGGACCTGCCGGACAATGTCCTGGCTCAATTGGGATTGCGTATCCAGCATGGCTTGCGGGCCTTTACTGCCAAGGAACAGAAGTCCCTGCGCGCCGTGGCGGATGGTTTCCGTCCCAACCCCGCCTTCGATGCGCTGGCGGTACTGACCGAGCTGGGCATCGGCGAAGCGCTGGTGGGCACCTTGCAGGACAAGGGCACGCCAGAAATGGTCAAGCGGGTACTGGTGGCGCCGCCGCAGTCGCGGATCGGGCCGCTGACCGAGGCCGAGCGCCAGGCCCTGATCGCCAGTTCGCCGCTGCTGGGGCGCTATGACAAACCGATCGACCGCGAATCAGCCTATGAAGTGTTGCTGGGGCGCAAGGAGTTGGCACCGCAGGATCAGCAGCCTTCTGGCAAAGCAGCGGCTGAAGAGCCCAGCCTGGCCGACCGGGCGGGTGAGTTCCTTGGCACGGCTGCCGGGCAGGCATTGAAGTCGGCCATGCGCCAGGCGGCTAATCAATTGGGACGGCAACTGGTGCGGGGCTTGATGGGTTCCCTGCTCGGCGGCAGCAAGCGGCGCTGAAGTACAGGCTTGAGTCAGCCCCGCGGTTTGGCGTGGCTGGCCAGGCGCTCCAGGGCCGCGCGCAGGTTGGGATCGGTGATGCCCTCTGCGGTGGCCTGGATGGTTTCAGCGGCGTTGTTCGACAGGTCCATGGTGTGTCCCGCGGCCCCTTGCTGGACCGTCGGCGGCTGGACCTTGAACAGGATGCGCGTCAGGTTGCTGAACTCGTTGAACTCCAGCAATTGACGTTGCAGGCGCTTTTGCTGATAGCGCAGGCGCGTTGCCCAGTGCCCGTCGGTGACGATCAGCAGCAGGCTGCCTTCACGCCAGGAAGCAACGTGGCAATGTTCGCGAGCGGCCGGCTGCAGCTGGCTTTCCAGCAGGCGCTGCAGATGTGCCAGGCGCTGGGCGTGGCCGAGTATGGCTTTCAGAGGCTTGGCTTCGCGAAGAAGAACGGCGGGAGCGCGTGCCGTAAGGGGGCGAAATGCCATGATCAGAAACCTGAAGTTACAGAGGCACCATGGTAGCAGAAAGCGCCCGCCACGCCGGCGCCATCGCTTGTTCGTACTTTGATCAATTTCTGGTTCTTTGCTGATCGTAATCATTAACTTCTGTGGTCAATGGGCTTGAAGTTCAGCGAAAAGCCCTTATTTTAGGTGAGCCCCGTCACAGCGCTGTGCCAGCATCGTGGAATAACGCCACTTTCCTCACCATCGTTTCCGGGTAGAATGCTCGTTCGCATGCGGCCATGAGGGCTGCTCGGGCGACTCACGGGGCCGCCCTCCAACCCTATGTGTGGAAGATCCTGCCGATATGTTTGCGCCTTTGTTAAAGAAACTTTTTGGAAGCAAGAACGAGCGTGAAGTCAAACGCATGCTCAAGACGGTACAGATCGTCAATGCCTTCGAAGAGCAAATGGTGGCCCTTTCGGACGATCAATTGCGTGCCAAGACTGCCGAGTTCAAGGCCCGTATCGCCAAGGGTGAAACCCTCGACAAACTGCTTCCCGAAGCCTTCGCGGTCGCCCGTGAAGCCGGTAAGCGGATCATGGGAATGCGCCACTTCGATGTGCAGCTGATCGGCGGCATGACCTTGCATGAAGGCAAGATCGCCGAGATGCGCACCGGTGAGGGCAAGACCCTGGTAGCGACCCTGGGTGTGTACCTCAATGCGCTGTCCGGCAAGGGCGTGCACGTGGTGACCGTGAACGACTACCTGGCTCGCCGCGACGCCAACTGGATGCGCCCGCTGTACGAATTCCTCGGCCTGAGCGTCGGCGTGGTCACGCCGTTCCAGCCGCCTGAAGAGAAACGTGCTGCCTACGCCGCCGACATCACCTACGGCACCAACAACGAATTCGGTTTCGACTACCTGCGCGACAACATGGCTTTCAGCATGGAAGACAAGTTCCAGCGCGAGCTCAATTTTGCCGTGATCGACGAAGTCGACTCGATCCTCATCGACGAAGCCCGTACTCCGTTGATCATTTCCGGCCAGGCTGAGGACAGCTCCCGCCTGTACACCGAGATCAACAAGCTGATCCCGCGCCTCGAGCAGCACATCGAGGAAGTAGAAGGCCAGGTCACCAAGGCCGGGCACTTCACCGTCGACGAGAAGACCCGCCAGGTCGAGCTCAACGAAGCCGGTCACCAGTTCATCGAAGAAATGCTGACCCAGGTCGGCCTGCTGGCTGAAGGCGAAAGCCTCTACTCGGCGCACAACCTGGGCCTGTTGACCCACGTTTACGCCGGCCTGCGTGCGCACAAGCTGTTCAACCGCAACGTTGAATACATCGTCCAGGATGGGCAGGTGGTCCTGGTGGACGAACACACCGGTCGTACCATGCCCGGTCGCCGCTTGTCCGAAGGCCTGCACCAGGCCATCGAAGCCAAGGAAAACCTCAATATCCAGGCCGAGAGCCAGACCCTGGCCTCGACCACCTTCCAGAACTACTTCCGTCTGTACACCAAGCTGTCCGGCATGACCGGCACCGCCGACACCGAAGCCTTCGAGTTCCATCAGATCTACGGTCTGCAGGTGATGGTGATTCCGCCGAACAAGCCGCTGGCCCGTAAGGACTACAACGACCTGGTGTTCCTGACCGCGGACGAGAAATACGCCGCGATCATCAACGACATCAAGGAGTGCATGACCCAGGGCCGTCCGGTGCTGGTAGGCACCGCGACCATCGAAACGTCCGAGCACATGTCCAACCTGCTCAACAAGGAAGGCATCGAGCACAAGGTCCTGAACGCCAAGTTCCACGAAAAGGAAGCGGAAATCATTGCCCAGGCCGGTCGCCCGGGCGCCCTGACCATCGCCACCAACATGGCCGGTCGTGGTACCGACATCCTGTTGGGCGGCAACTGGGAAGTGGAAGTGGCTTCCCTGGAGAACCCGACTCCGGAGCAGATCGCCCAGATCAAGGCCGACTGGCAGAAGCGTCACCAGCAAGTGCTGGAGTCCGGTGGCCTGCAGGTGATCGCTTCCGAGCGCCATGAGTCCCGTCGTATCGACAACCAGCTGCGTGGCCGTGCCGGCCGCCAGGGCGACGCCGGTTCCAGCCGCTTCTACCTGTCCCTGGAAGACAGCCTGATGCGTATCTTCGCCTCTGACCGGGTGAAGAACTTCATGAAGGCCCTGGGCATGCAGTCCGGCGAGGCGATCGAGCACCGCATGGTGACCAACGCCATCGAGAAGGCCCAGCGCAAGGTCGAAGGCCGCAACTTCGACATCCGCAAGCAGTTGCTGGAGTTCGACGACGTCAACAACGAGCAGCGTAAAGTGATCTATCACATGCGCAACACCTTGTTGGCCGCGGACAACATTGGCGAAACCATCGCCGACTTCCGCCAGGACGTGCTCAACGCTACCGTCAGCGCCCACATCCCGCCGCAATCGCTGCCTGAGCAGTGGGACGTGGCAGGCCTGGAAGAAGCCATCCAGAGTGGCTTCGGTGTCAGCCTGCCGATCCAGCAATGGCTCGACGAAGACGATCACCTGTACGAGGAAACCCTGCGCGAGAAGCTGCTCAACGAGCTGATCGCCGCGTACAACGAGAAAGAAGACCAGGCCGGTGCCGAAGCCCTGCGCACTTTCGAGAAGCAGATTGTTCTGCGGGTACTGGACGACCTGTGGAAAGACCACCTGTCGACCATGGACCACCTGCGTCACGGTATTCACCTGCGTGGTTACGCGCAGAAGAACCCGAAGCAGGAGTACAAGCGCGAATCCTTCACCCTGTTCTCCGAGTTGCTCGACTCCATCAAGCGCGACTCGATCCGCGTGCTGTCCCACGTCCAGGTGCGTCGCGAAGACCCGGCCGAGGAAGAGGCTCGCCTGCGTCAGGAAGCCGAGGCTCTGGCCCAGCGCATGCAGTTCGAACACGCCGAGGCACCGGGGCTGGATCAGCCGGAAGCCGTGGAAGAGGGCGTCGAGGTCGATGTGGCCCTGGCCACCGCGCCAGTGCGCAACGAGCAGAAGCTTGGCCGCAATGAACTGTGCTACTGCGGTTCGGGCAAGAAGTACAAACACTGTCACGGCCAGATCAACTAAGATCCCCGCCAGACACTGAAACACCCGCGCCGTGACGGCATCAGCCGTCGCGGCGTTTTTCCATTTGCGGCACCGTCTTTTGAGACGACGGTGCAGACACCTGATAAGAGGAGCGCATTCATGGCTGTTGGTCTTGGTCCTTTGCCTACGTTGCACCCGGTTGCCGGCTTCGAGCTCGGTATCGCTTCGGCCGGCATCAAGCGCCCGGGGCGCAAGGATGTGGTGGTCATGCGTTGTGCCGAAGGCTCCACGGTGGCGGGGGTGTTCACCCTCAACGCGTTTTGCGCCGCACCGGTGATTCTGGCCAAGCAGCGGGTACAAGGCCCGGTGCGGTATCTGCTGACCAACACCGGTAACGCCAACGCCGGCACTGGTGAGCCGGGCCTGGCCGCGGCGTCCCGCACCTGCGCCAAGCTGGCGGAGCTGACCGGCGTCGATGCCAGCGCCGTGCTGCCTTACTCCACCGGGGTGATCGGCGAGCCATTGCCGGTAGAGAAAATCGAAGGCGCTCTGCAAGCTGCGCTGGACGACCTGTCCGTGGACAACTGGGCTGCCGCCGCCACTGGCATCATGACCACCGACACCCTGCCCAAGGGCGCCAGCCGCCAGTTCCAGCATGATGGCGTGACCATCACCGTGACCGGCATCAGCAAAGGCGCGGGGATGATCCGCCCGAACATGGCAACCATGCTCGGCTACATCGCCACTGACGCCAAAGTCTCCCGCGAAGTGCTGCAGAACCTGTTGCTGGACGGTGCCAACAAGTCCTTCAACCGCATCACCATCGACGGCGACACGTCGACCAACGACTGCTGCATGCTGATCGCCACGGGGCAGGCCAAGCTGCCGGAAATCACCAAGGCCGAGGGCCCGCTGTTCGCTGCCCTGAAGCAGGCGGTGTTCGAGGTGTGCATGGAAGTGGCCCAGGCCATCGTCCGTGACGGTGAGGGCGCGACCAAGTTCGTCACTGTGGAAGTCAACGGCGGGGCTACTTGCCAGGAGTGCCTGGACGTGGGCTACACCGTGGCTCACTCGCCACTGATCAAGACCGCGCTGTTCGCTTCGGACCCGAACTGGGGCCGCATCCTGGCGGCAGTAGGTCGTGCCGGGGTGCCGGACCTGGATGTCAGCAAGATCGACGTGTTCCTCGGCGAAGTCTGCATTGCCAGCCGTGGCGCCCGTGCCGCGAGCTACACCGAAGCCCAGGGCGCGGCGGTGATGCAGCAGGAAGAAATCACCATCCGCATCGAACTGGGCCGTGGCGCGTGCAGCGAAACCATCTGGACCACCGACCTGTCTCACGAATACGTGAAGATCAACGCGGAATACCGCACCTAAGAACCTCGCCGGCGTTGCCGCTCCTGCTGTAGGAGCCGGCTTGCCGGCGAAGCGCAGATCCAACGCCCGGCCCGCAAGGGCCTGGCCAACATGCCTGAGCAGAGGAAGTAGTGCGGTGAAACGAGTACATGTGGCTGCGGCCGTTATCCGGGATGCCAGCGGCAAGATCCTGATTGCCCGGCGTGCCGATACTCAACATCAAGGTGGCCTGTGGGAGTTCCCCGGCGGCAAGGTCGAGCCCGGGGAGGCGGTCGAAGCCGCGCTGGCCCGCGAGCTACAGGAAGAACTGGGCATCGCCGTCACCGCAGCGCGCCCGCTGATCAAGGTGCAGCACGATTATCCGGACAAGCAGGTACTGCTGGATGTCTGGGAAGTCTCGGCGTTCAGCGGTGAGCCTCACGGCGCCGAAGGGCAACCTCTGGCCTGGGTCACTGCTCGTGAGCTGGCCGACTATGAGTTCCCCGCGGCCAATCAGCCGATTGTCGCTGCCGCGCGTCTGCCAGCCCAATACCTGATCACCCCGGAAGGCCTGGAAACCCCGACCCTGTTGCGAGGCATGCAAAAAGCCGTGGCCCAGGGCTGCAAGCTGATTCAGCTGCGGGCGCCCGGCGGCTACGACCCGCAATACCGCGATCTGGCGGTGGATGCGGTGGGCCTGTGCGCCGGCAAGGCGCAACTGATGCTCAAGGGGCCCTTCGAATGGCTGGGGGATTTCCCCTCGGCGGGCTGGCACATCACTGCGGCGCAACTGCGCAAGTACGCCAGCGCCGGGCGGCCGTTCGGCAAGGATCGCTGGTTGGCGGCTTCTTGCCATAACGCCGAGGAGCTGTCCCTGGCCCAGCAGATGGACGTGGACTTCGTGACCTTGTCTCCGGTACAGCCCACCCAGACCCATCCGGATGCACAGCCATTGGGCTGGCAACAGGCCGAGCAACTGATCAGCGGTTTCAACAAGCCGGTGTATCTGCTGGGTGGCGTGGGGCCCGCCGAATGCCAGCAGGCCTGGGCAGCGGGTGCTCAAGGTGTAGCGGGTATCCGCGCCTTCTGGCCGCAGGATTGAAGACATCCTCAATGGCAGCCTGGGCCCAGGTCTGCGGGAGCAGGCTTGCCTGAGAGGCATCGTCGGGCGCTTGCAGGCCCTTTCGCCCGCAAGCCGCGTGGTCAGGGCTTGGCGGCGGCCTGCCAGAGGATTTCGGCAATGTCCTGGCGCTTGGCGATCAGTCGCGCGGCGACAAACAGCAGGTCCGACAGGCGATTGATGTAGGCCAGCCCAACCCCTTGCAAAGGCTCAACGGCATTCAGGTGCTGACAGCGACGCTCGGCGCTGCGGGCCAGGCTGCGACAGACATGGGCCTGGGCGATCAGCGCCGAGCCGCCGGGCAGGATGAAGTTCTCCAGCGGGCCCAACTCCTCGTTCCACAGATCGATGGCCGCCTCCAGGCGCTGTACTTCGGCCTCGTTGAGGGCCTGATAGACCGGCATCGCCAGCTCGCCACCCAGGTCGAACAACCGATGCTGACAGGGAGCCAGCACTGTGATCACTTCCTCGAGCCCGGGGCAGGCACCGCTCTGCTCACCGAGGCCTGCCAGTAGCAGGCCCAATTGGCTGTTCAGGGTATCAACCTCGCCAATGGCTTCGACCCGAGGGTGATCCTTGGGCACCCGACGGCCATCCCCCAGTCCGGTTTCGCCTTTGTCGCCAGTGCGGGTGTAGATCTTCGACAAGCGAAAGCCCATGTTCAGTTCTCCAGTGGTAACGGTTCTTGGACCAGCGGCTGGCTGCTGGCCAGGGGCAGGCGCAAGGTGAAGCAAGTGCCCTGCCCGCGAGTGGACTGCACCTCCATCTGCCCCTTGTGGTTATTGGTGATGATGAAGTACGACACCGACAGGCCGAGCCCGGTGCCCTGGCCGATTTCCTTGGTGGTGAAGAAGGGCTCGAAGGTACGCTTGCGCACGTTTTCGCTCATGCCGATTCCGTTGTCCTCCACCTGGATCTCTGCCCAGGGCGGATTCAAACGGGTACGCAGGATGATACGTCCGGGTTCGCTGTCATCTTCGCGCTGATGGATGGCCTGGGCGGCGTTTTTCAGCAGGTTGAGCAGCACCTGTTCCAGTTCGTTGGCAGTGCCGGCAACCGGGCCCAGGTTCGGGTCGAACTGGCGAATGATCGCCTGGCCCTTGAAGTCGAAGCCAATGGCCAGGTCGAAGTCGTTGCTGGCGATCTCCACCGCCTGGTCGATCAGCGCCGGCAGGTCGCAGGGGGCCATCTGGCGGTTGCTGCGCCGGCTGAAGCTGAGCATGTGGGTGACGATCTTCGCCGCCCGGGCTCCGGCCTGCTGAATGCCATCGAGCAGTTGCGGCACTTCGCGGCTTTCCAGGTAGCGATTGACGGTCTGCAGTTCAACACCGATCTGCTGCGCGTGCTCAAGGTTCTTTGGCAGGTCGGCAGACAGTCGTCGGCGAATGTTCTGTACGTTGTGCAGGATCGCTCCCAGCGGGTTGTTGATCTCATGGGCCATGCCGGCCGCGAGGCCGCCCACCGAAAGCATTTTCTCCGATTGCACCATCATCTCTTCCAGGGACAGGCGCTGGGTGATGTCGTCGATACGGATCACCACCCCGCGTCCGGCGCCCCCCATCAGGGGGTAGAAGGTCAGGGCGTAGTGCTTGGATTCTTCGTCCTTGAACCAGGTGACCCGCTCGACCTTGGTCACCGTGTGCTGTTCGACGGTTTCCTTGAGCTGCGGCAGGAACGGCTTGAGCGGTTCGAAGGCGAGGAAGATCGGCTGGTTCAGGGCTTCGTCGAGCCGGGTGCCGGACAGGGCGCTGGCTTCCTGGTTCCACTGGGTGACGTAGAGCTGTTCATCCAGAGCGATCAGCGCCGAGGGCATGGAGTCGATGATGCTGTTGAGGTAGTTCTGAAAGCCGGTGAGCTTCTTCTCGATCTTGCTGCGCACCTGGACTTCCAGTTCCAGCTTGCGGTTGGTATGGCGGGTTTCCTCCGCCAGCCCCTGGGCCTGGTCGTAGGCGGCCTGGGAGTCGTCCCGGGCGCGCTTGAGCTGCTGCTCGCGAGCTTCGATGCGCGACAGCATGGTGTTGAAGGCTTCTGCCAGGCTGCCGATTTCATCGTGGTTGCCCCGGGCTGCGCGCAGGGCGTAGTTCTCCTCGCGGGTGACCTGGCGCGACAGTTCCTCGAGCTGGTGGATCGGCTGGGTGATCAGGCGCTTGATCTGCCGGGCGATGACCAGCCACAGCAGCACACTGAAGATCAGGATTCCCAGGCTGGCGGTCAGGGTGCCGGTGTAGAAGGCCATCGGCAGTTCGCTGGTGGCCACCAGCAGCAGGTGGCCGGGGGCCTGGCCCGGGCGGGGCAGGGTGATGACCTGGTTGCTGCGAAACTCGGTCATTTGCCAGGCTTCGATGTGCCGATAGCGTTCGGGCAGCTTGAGGCGTTCGCCGTGCTGCAACTGGGCCAGGCGCTGGCCCTTGCCGTCATAGAGTGCGGCAGCCCGCAGCGGGGTATAGCTGTCGAGTTCGTTGAGCAGCTTCTCGGCATCTTCGGGGGAGTTCAGCGCCTGGATCGCCAGGGTCGGATTGGACACCAGGCGGCCAATGGTCTGCAGCGCCTGGGGCGCCATGCTTTCCTGGGAGATCCAGTAGGCCGCGCTGATAAAGGTCAGGTTGGCGACCAGCAGAACGGTGGTCAGCAGGACAAGCAGGGCGGCCAGGAGCTTTTGGCCCACTGGCAGGTTTTCGAGGCGCTGGCGCAATGGCATCGGCTATATCGCTGGAAATGAGCAAGTGGGGAGCGTAGCCGCTGCTCAGGCGCTGGGCAATCCGCGTTGCTGCAGCTGGTTCACCAGGCGCTGTTGCAACTGCTGCAGATGAGGCAGTTGCAGGCGATGCCGGGCAGCGGCTTCACAGGCGTAACCCAGCAGGTAGCTGATTTCGGTACGCCGCCCGTTGCTGACATCCTGGTGCATTGAGGAATAGTTGGCGGCGGTGGCCAGGATCACCCGTTCCACTTCCTGTTGCAGGTTTTCCGCTGCGGCGGGTTGCCCGCAGCATTGCAGCAGCTCGCTCAGCTCGGCGCACAGGGTGGCCACTTCGCAATGATGCTGCTGCAAGCCACCGTTACGGCAGTCGTGCAGTACCGTCAGTGGGTTGATCGCGCAGTTGAGTGCCAGCTTGCGCCAGAGCCGGGTGAGGATCTGGGTGCTCCATTCATGGGGAATGCCGCTGGCCGCCAATTCGTCGAGCCAGATCGGCGGCGTGGGGTGCCCCGAGTCCCCCAGCCAGGTGTAGCCGTGGCCGGCAAAGACCACGCGCCAGTCGCCATCGCGGAAGGCGCCCTCGGTGCTGGAGGCGGCAATGCAGCGTGCCTGGGGCACTCGGGCGGCCACGGCATCCTGGCTGCCCAGGCCGTTCTGCAGCAGGATCAGTTCGGCTCCCGGCTCCAGGCGCGGGGCGATGCTGGCCACTGCCGCCTCGGCGTCGTAGGCCTTGCAGGCCAGCAACAGGCGCTGGATGGGGGCGCTGCTGGTGCTGGTTTCTCCGGGAATTGCCAGCAGGCTGCTCTGGCCCTGTTCTACCAGGGTCAGGCCGCCGGCCGCCTGATAGGCCCGCAAGCGGGCGGGGTCACGCAGAATCAGGCGTACCGGCAAGCCGGCGCGGGCCAGGCGGGTGGCCCACAGGGTGCCGAGGCTGCCGGCGCCGAGAACATGCCAGGTGGTGGACATCAGGTTTTCGCTCTGTTTGGCCGCCCGGGGGAGGGCGCGGGGTGAAGGAGGGGAAAGACCCGTTATAATGAGCGCGGATTTTAACCGCAAGCCGGGCGTGTTCGATGTTTTGAACAGCGCCCCTTTTTATTTGGAGAGATTACATGCCGTCGTTTGACGTGGTATCCGAACTGGACAAGCACGAAGTCACCAACGCGGTGGAAAACGCCGTCAAGGAACTGGATCGCCGTTACGACCTCAAGGGCAAGGGCAGCTTCGAGTTCAAGGACAAGGAACTGACCGTCAACCTGACCGCCGAGGCCGAGTTCCAGCTTGAAGCGATGATCGAGATTCTCAAGCTGGCCCTGGTCAAGCGCAAGATCGACGTGCAGTGCCTGGAGGTCAAGGACGCCTATGCCTCGGGCAAGGTGATGAAGCAGGAAGCGGTCCTCAAGGAAGGTATCGATAAAGAACTGGCGAAGAAAATCGTCGCCCATATCAAGGACGCCAAGTTGAAAGTGCAAGCCGCCATTCAGGGCGAGCAGGTACGAGTGACCGGCAAAAAGCGTGACGACCTGCAAGAGGCCATCGCCGCCCTGCGTGCCAAAGAGTTCGGCATGCCGCTGCAATTCAACAACTTCCGCGATTGATCGGCTTCTCCGGGAACCTCTAGAGCTTATTGGCGTCCGAGGCCGGAGGAATGGCAGAAACGATTGAGCTCCCGCGGGGCTGGTCGTTCTGCCTGTCAGTCATGTGCGCCGCAACCCCGGGAATCTGGAGAAATAGATGGATTTGAACGCTGAAGTAGACAATCTGGTCCGGGCCTCCCAGGCCTGGATTCCAATGATCATGGAATACGGCAGCCGGGTGCTGCTGGCTGTCATCACCCTGGCCATCGGCTGGTGGTTGATCAACAAACTGACTCACAAAGTGGGCAAGTTGCTGGCCCTGCGCAATGCCGACCTGGCGCTGCAAGGTTTTATCAGCAGCCTGGCCAACATCATTCTCAAGGTCCTGCTGATCGTCAGTGTGGCTTCGATGATCGGTGTCGAAACCACCTCCTTCGTGGCCGCGATCGGTGCTGCCGGCCTGGCCATCGGCCTGGCCCTGCAAGGCAGCCTGGCGAACTTCGCCGGTGGGGTATTGATCCTGCTGTTCCGCCCGTTTCGTATCGGTGACTGGATCGAAGCCCAGGGCATCAGCGGTACCGTCGACAGCATCCAGATCTTCCACACCGTGCTGCGTACCGGTGACAACAAGACAGTGATCGTGCCCAACGGCAACCTGTCCAACGGCATCATCACCAACTACAACCGTCAGCCGACCCGCAAGGTGGTGTTCGACGTGGGTGTGGACTATGACGCGGACCTGCAGAAGGCCCGCGAGGTGTTGCTGGAACTGGCCAAGGATGAGCGGGTACTGGCCGATCCGGCCCCGGTAGCTGTGGTTTCTACCCTGGGCGATAGCGCCATTACCCTGTCGCTGCGGGTATGGGTCAAGACTTCGGACTATTGGGACGTGCTGTTCCAGTTCAATGAGTTGTCCCGTGATCGCTTGAAGGCAGCGGGCATTGATATTCCTTTTCCACAACGGGTGATTCGAGTGGTTCAGGAAGCAGCAGCGCAATAAGTCAGTTTCATGACCTGGCCGTTCGGTCAGCTAATGTTGTTCAAGACAAGGGGCTATCAGCCCCTTGTTTGTTTTCAAGTCCGGACTTGGCAACTATGTAAGTTCGCATCGGCAAGGTCTGAAGTAGCTATTGAAGCCTACTTTATTAGTTAGCTTGCTATCTTGATCGGCGGGTTCAATAGGGTACTTTTGCAAGGCAAAAAAAACCGCCAACCTAGCTCAGGTTGGCGGTTCTTATTAGTACTGCGTGTTAAAGCAATCCGCTGAGCCGTGAATTACAAGATGCTCAGTGGGTACTCTACGATCAGACGCAGGTCGTTCAGGTTGTCGTAGTTGGTCGCGCGGTAATCGCTATTGGTACCACGATAGATCGCGTTACGCAGACGGAAGGACAGGTCTTTGGCCGGGCCTTCCTGAAGCACGTACTTGGCTTCTACGTCCCATTCATGCTCTTTGCCGTCACTGGAGTCAGCAACGGTAACGTTGCTGCCGCGAATGTAGCGAGTCATGAAGCTCAGGCCTGGCACGCCGAAGGAGGCCATGTTCAGGTCGTAGCGAGCCTGCCAGGATCTTTCGTCTTCGCCCACGAAGTCGGAGATCTGCACAGAGTTGGCTACGTAAACGGTGCCACCACCATCAACGCCGTAGTTGTAGCCGGTCTTGCCGCTGGACTGCTGGTAAGCCACGGTGAATTTGTGGGCTTCGATGCTATAGGCAGCTGCCAGGCTCCAGACGCGGTTGTCCAGGTCGCCAGCCAGCTTCTTACCATCATCCTTGCTGCGATAGCCGTTGAAGTCGAAGTTCAGAGATTGTTTTTCGCTCAGCGGCAGGGTGTAGTTGACGTTGAAGTACTGCTTCTTCCAGTAGTCTTCAACATCGGAAGCGTGCACGGCGAAAATGAAGTTCTCAAGACCCGAGTAGGTAGCACCTACGATGTTTGCAGAGCTCAGGCCCGGGTTCTGTTTGCCAGTAACGCGGCTGCGACCGTTGATGCTGTCACGGCCCATGCCGGTCTGGGCGCTCAATGCGGTGAAGCGACCACCGATCAGTTCCAGGCCCTTGATTTCGTTGCTGGTGATCAGGGTACCGGTGGCAACTTCAGGCAACAGACGGCCGTCGTCTGTAGTAAATACTGGGCTGGATACGAACTGGTTGCCGTATTTCAGTACAGTATCGGAGATGCGGAACTTCGCAGCGCCGCCCAGTTTCGACTGGGTGTTTTCAGGCTCGCCGGAACCATTGGTGGCGAACAGGCCGTTACCCGCACGACCCGAACCGCCGTCGAGTTTCACGCTGCCCATGGCCATGGCATCGACGCCGAAGCCGACGGTGCCTTGAGTGAAGCCGGACTGATAGGTGAGCAGTTCGCTGATACCGGTGTCTTGACGGTAGCCGCTGGTTTTGTCGTCAGTGCCTGTGGTGTAAGTACCGTTACCACGACGCACGTTACCAACGCCGTCCTTATAGTCACGGTTCATGTACATTGCGCGAGTTTTCGCGGTCAGGGTGCTGTCTTCGATAAAGCCTTTTGCATCGTCCTGGGAGGATGCAATTGCAAACTGCGAGGTGCCTGCTGATACAGCCAGGGCGATCATGCTCCACTTCATCACGCGCATCGTGATTTGCTCCTTTGGTTTTTAGAAGAGTACTGCCGTCCCACCTGTTTTTTTATCTGGGCGGCTCTTTCTTTTTGTGTCGGCGCAAACTTATATCACGCTGACAATGTTGGCGATACTTGCCTATCTATCCTTTCAGCTTCTTTACGGCCCTGTCGCAATTTGCTCGATAGGCGTCGTAATTCTGCAGTCAGTCTGTATCCAGGCCGACAACTTTCAGCAGTGTTTTTCGAAGCCGAGAATGAAGGAAACAAGTCCCCATGCACACACTCTAAAAAGCACCGCGGGGCAGCCCTGCCACTATTATTATGAGTCTGTAAGGCCTGACTTCCGTTAGACCGTTGCAGACGATGCGGGGTTGAATGCAACAAGCGTGCACAAACTGTATCTAGCCACCCATTTTTCTTCAAAGAGCCGTTCGGGCCTGTAAAAACCGCATAAAATCGCTGTTTCAAGGGGCGTTTTGTTTGGCTTGACTCTGTGGTTTTCCTGGTGCAGGGCTGTGCATTAAGTTGCACAGTGCGGCGAAACGTTACCGCTGCACACTGCAAAGTGAGTAAACGGCGGATGCTTGAGGAATTTAGCGTAGACCGCCTGTGCGATTCTGGTGCAAAACTTTTGCAACGCTGTGCACGATTCATACAGTCAGGCCCAGGCACAATAAGGGGCGCAAGGGTTGGCTCGGGTCATTTTCCGAATGGTCTGCGGGTTGTGGGCGCAAATGGTGCGAGGCGCGAGGAAATGTCCTGCTGTGGGGCGTGGCCTTTGCATCGCGATCGGCTCCTTGCCGTGCCTGAGTGTGTGCTGTCCGGTCTCTGGCTCATTGGTCATGAAGCGCAGGGCATTCGCAGGTATGCTGCGCGTCTGTCGCCTGGCAGGAGTCCGTCTACTGGACGCCGGGCTGAAACAAGCTGAGCGGGAGTAAACGCGGTGTTCACTTTAGATTCACGGCTGCAACAAGACACATTGACCCTCGGGGATTTCCCCCTCTGCCGGTTGCTGCTGTCCAATGACGCCAACTATCCCTGGTTCATCCTGGTGCCGCGTCGCGAGGATATCAGCGAGTTGTTTCAACTGGATGTCACCGACCAGCAACAGCTATGGCAGGAAACCACCGCGCTGGCCGAGTTGCTCAAGGACTCGTTCGATGCCGACAAGTTGAATGTGGCGACGTTGGGCAATGTGGTGAGCCAACTGCATATGCACGTGATCGTGCGCAGGCGTGATGATGCGGCATGGCCGGCACCGGTATGGGGCAAGCATCCGGCCAAGCCTTACAGCACCGAGCAAGTGGCGGCGATCCGTGAACGCCTGCGGTTGGTGCTGACCGATGATTTTCAGTTTCTGGAGGGGTGAGGCATGAGTCTTCAAGAGCGTGTAACCGACCTGGAGAGCCGCCTGGCGTTTCAGGATGACACCATTCAGGCCTTGAACGATGTGCTGGTGGCGCAGCAGAGGGCAGTGGAGCGCCTGCAGTTGCAGATGGCGGCATTGCTCAGGCGCCAGGAAGAAATGGTCGGGCAGTTCGAGTCGTTCGAAGAGGAAGCGCCACCGCCTCATTATTGAGGAGGATCGCCCCCCATAAAAAAACCGCGCCTGGGCGCGGTTTTTTTATGGGCGGCCGATCAGCGGCGCGGCAGCGCGGCAATCACGTCTTCGGCTTGCAGGCCCTTGTCACGGTTCATTACCGAGAACTCCACGCGCTGGCCTTCCACCAGGACGCGATGGCCTTCTCCGCGAATGGCGCGAAAGTGCACGAAAATATCATCGCCGGAATCCCGGGAGATAAAACCGAAGCCCTTGGAGGTGTTGAACCACTTCACGGTACCGGTATCACGATTGCTCATATCGTAGCTTGGCGTGGCGGAAGCGGAAGGTGATGACTTGTAGAAGCTGATGGCCAGGTGCAGGACTACGGCGATCAGTGCAGTCAGCAAGCTGACCAGAACCGCCGGTTGGCCACCAATGACTGGCATGGGGGCCAGCAGGGTGAGGGTTTGCAGTACAACGACCAGCACCAGCAGGGCGCTGACCAGATTTTGCAGGTGATGACGAGAGCCTTTGTTCCAGTAGGGAATAACTGGAGCCAGGATCAGGTTGAGCAGGCCGAAAAGGGCCAGGTAAAGAGCATCGGGTTGTTGCAGGTAGGGAACCGCGTCAGATCTCAGACTCGGAATCAAGGACAGCAGCAAAGCTGCAATGCCTGTCAGCAGGTGGACGATTTTCAACATTTTGATTAACTCACGTTAAGAAGGAAGCACAAGGAGGAGCTGATCACGCACGGTTCGCTTCTGAACAAATAGGTGAGGCGGTGGTTACGTACGCGGTGTCAGCCTATGCGCGCTGGCCGAAGAAATAGGCAACAGCGACACGGGCTCTATTTAACAGCAAAGCCCAGGCCTTCTCAAATCAGCAGCGGGGCTTGGCCCGGGCGTACAAATGAGCGCTTCTGCAGGCCGAGCTCGGAGAATCGGGCAAAAGCCTGTTCTAGACAGATGGCGGTGATTTTTCCAAGGAACGTCGGATTTCTGCTGCTGTCTGACCTGACTCGAACTCAGTGAGGTTTATCCCGGGCCGGGCCACGGGACAATCCACCGCAGGCCGATTGATGATCCTGGGCGGCGCAGGGGCGGTACTCTTGCTAGAGTGGTCCGGCAGATGAATGGGTGAATCCATCCCGATAACGGAGAGAAACATGGCAATTGATATCGGTATCAGCGAAGAAGATCGTAAATCCATCGTCGACGGTCTATCCCGTCTGCTTTCGGATACCTACGTGTTGTACCTGAAAACCCATAATTTCCATTGGAACGTCACCGGCCCGCAATTCCGTACCCTGCACTTGATGTTCGAAGAGCAGTACAACGAACTGGCCCTTGCAGTGGACCTGATCGCCGAACGCATTCGCGCCCTGGGCTTCCCGGCTCCGGGGGCCTATTCCATCTATGCCCGGCTGTCTTCGATCAAGGAAGAGGAAGGGGTGCCTGCCGCCGAGGAAATGATCAAGCAACTGGTCGCCGGCCAGGAAGCAGTGACCCGCACCGCCCGGGGCATCTTTCCGTTGCTGGACAAGGTCAGCGACGAGCCCACGGCGGATCTGCTGACCCAGCGCATGCAGGTGCATGAAAAAACCGCGTGGATGCTGCGCTCTCTGCTGGAAAACCGTTAAGCCCGCTCTTGCGAATGGCGTCCCGTACGCCGTTCGCACCCTCGACCAGCAGGCAGCACCTGCGTTCTCCAGACCTTCCGGGGTTGCAGCCCGGATAGATGCCTGACGGTCGGTGACGCCCGCGATGGGGTCATACGGCTGCACAGGGCCGATTTAATGGATATAATCCCGCTCTTTGCTACGTAGCCCGGGCTTTGGCGTGGGCTCTGGCTGTAGTTCAAGCAGTAATCTGGATTGCCGAGACGCCCCCCATGCCCATGTACGACTATCAATGCGCTTCCTGTGGTCATCAGCTGGAAGCCATTCAAAAGATCAGCGCCGCGCCGCTGGTCGACTGCCCAGCCTGCCAGGCGCCCGAGCTGAAAAAGATGCTGTCCATGCCTGGTTTCCGCCTGAGCGGCACCGGCTGGTACGAAACCGACTTCAAGACCGGCTCCAAGAAGAACCTGGCCGGTGGCGACAAAGCTGACTAAGTTGAACGACACGCGCGAGTTCTTGCACTATCCGGCACCTTGAGGTGCGCAAGGCCTCCATCGAATTTCGAATTACGAGAAGTGAAACCACTACCATGATGCGCAGCCATTATTGCGGCCAACTGAACGAAAGCCTGGAAGGTCAGGAAGTAACCCTTTGCGGATGGGTCCACCGTCGCCGTGACCACGGCGGGGTGATCTTCCTCGATATCCGTGATCGTGAAGGTCTGGCCCAGGTGGTGTTCGACCCGGACCGCGCTGAAACCTTCGCCGCCGCCGACCGCGTGCGCAGCGAATACGTGGTCAAGATCACCGGCAAGGTACGCCTGCGTCCGGCCGGTGCCGGCAACGCCAACATGGCTTCGGGCATGATCGAAGTCCTGGGCTACGAGCTGGAAGTGCTGAACGAGGCGGAAACCCCGCCGTTCCCGCTCAACGAATATTCGGACGTGGGTGAAGAAACCCGTCTGCGCTATCGCTTCATCGACCTGCGCCGTCCGGAAATGGCCGAGAAGCTGCGCCTGCGTTCGCGCATGACCACCAGCATCCGTCGCTACCTGGACGAGAACGGTTTCCTCGACGTGGAAACCCCGATCCTGACCCGCGCCACCCCAGAGGGCGCCCGTGACTACCTGGTGCCGAGCCGCACCCACGCCGGCAGCTTCTTCGCCCTGCCGCAATCGCCACAGCTGTTCAAGCAACTGCTGATGGTGGCCGGCTTCGACCGCTACTACCAGATCGCCAAGTGCTTCCGCGACGAAGACCTGCGTGCCGACCGTCAGCCTGAGTTCACTCAGATCGACATCGAGACCAGCTTCCTCGACGAAAAAGACATCATGGGCCTGACCGAAGGCATGATCCGCAACCTGTTCAAGGAAGTGCTGGGTCTGGAATTCGGCGAATTCCCGCACATGACCTTTGAAGAAGCCATGCGTCGCTACGGTTCCGACAAGCCGGACCTGCGCAACCCGCTGGAACTGGTGGACGTTGCCGACCAGCTCAAGGAAGTGGAGTTCAAGGTGTTCAGCGGCCCGGCCAACGATCCGAAATGCCGCATCGCCGCCTTGCGCGTTCCAGGCGGGGCGAGCATGCCGCGCAAGCAGATCGACGACTACACCAAGTTTGTCGGCATCTACGGCGCCAAGGGCCTGGCCTACATCAAGGTCAACGAGCGCGCCAAAGGCGTTGAAGGCCTGCAATCGCCGATCGTCAAGAACATTCCGGAAGCCAACCTGAACGTGATCCTCGATCGCGTGGGCGCGGTCGACGGCGACATCGTGTTCTTCGGGGCCGACAAGGCCAAGATCGTCAGCGAAGCCCTGGGCGCGCTGCGTATCAAGCTCGGTCACGACCTGAACCTGCTGACGTGCGAATGGGCGCCGATGTGGGTTGTCGACTTCCCGATGTTCGAAGAGAACGACGACGGCAGCTTCACCGCCCTGCATCACCCGTTCACTGCGCCGAAGTGCTCGCCGGAAGAACTGGAAGCCAACCCGGCTACCGCTCTGTCGCGCGCCTACGACATGGTTTTGAACGGTACCGAATTGGGTGGCGGTTCGATCCGTATCCACCGCAAGGAAATGCAGCAAGCGGTATTCCGCCTGCTGGGCATCAGCGAAGCGGAACAGGAAGAGAAGTTCGGCTTCCTGCTGGACGCCCTCAAGTACGGCGCGCCGCCGCACGGTGGCCTGGCCTTCGGCCTGGACCGCCTGGTGATGCTGATGACCGGCGCCCAGTCGATCCGCGAAGTGATCGCCTTCCCGAAAACCCAGAGCGCGGCCTGCGTCATGACTCAGGCACCGGGTCTGGTGGATGCCAAGGCTCTGCGCGAGCTGCACATCCGCCTGCGCGAACAGCCCAAGGCTGAATAAGCCGGCCCGATAAGGCGCACCTTCGGGTGCGCTTTTTCTATGGGTCGAGTTTTTGTTGCCCGCACCCGCCAGGCGGCGTGGGCAATGTTTCAAAGAGAATTTGGAGCAAGTTATGGCAGGTCATTCCAAGTGGGCGAACATCAAGCACCGCAAAGAGCGTCAGGATGCCAAGAGAGGCAAGATTTTCACCAAGTGGATTCGTGAGCTGACTGTCGCGGCCCGTCAGGGCGGCGGCGATCCCAACTCCAACCCACGCCTGCGCCTGGCCCTGGACAAGGCCCTGGGTGCCAACATGAGCCGCGACATCATCGATCGGGCCATCGCCCGTGGCACCGGCGCTGCCGGCAGCGACGATGTGGTCGAGCTGACCTATGAAGGCTACGGCCCCAACGGCGTGGCGGTGATGGTCGAGTGCATGACCGACAACCGCAACCGCACCGCGGCAGCTGTTCGTCATGCCTTCAGCAAGTGTGGCGGCAACCTGGGTACCGACGGTTCGGTGGCCTACCTGTTCGAGCGCAAGGGGCAGATCACCTTCGCCGAAGGTGTCGATGAAGACGCCTTGATGGAAGCGGCGATGGAAGCCGATGCCGACGATGTGGTCAGCAACGAAGACGGTTCGATCGACGTGTTCACCTCGTTCGCCGGTTTCTATGGCGTGCGCAATGCCTTGGAAGCGGCGGGTTTTACTGCTGCGGACGCGGAAATCGTCATGCTGCCGACCACCAGTGCCGAACTGGACCTGGAAGGCGCCGAGAAGGTCCTCAAGCTGATCGACATGCTGGAAGACCTGGATGATGTGCAGAACGTCTATTCCAACGCGGATATTCCAGAGTCGGTCGCCGAGCAACTCGGCTGATTCAACTGCACTAACCTTGAGGCCGGAGGTGCGAAGCCGTGATCATTGCGCGGCAGGGCGCTTCCGGCTTCTGCCTTTTCGCTGTTCCGGTCCTGGCCGGCAAGCCTCTTTATTCAAGCAGCAGGCGTTATGACTCTTATTCTTGGCATCGACCCCGGTTCGCGCATTACCGGTTATGGCGTGGTTCGAGACACGGGGCGCGGCTGTGTGTACGTGGCCTCTGGCTGTATCCGTACCGGGGGGGGCGAGCTGCCCGACCGGCTGCAGATCGTCTATCGCGGGGTGCGTGAAGTGATCCAGACCTACGGTCCGGTGACCATGGGGATCGAGAAGGTGTTCATGGCGCGCAACGCCGACTCGGCGCTCAAGCTCGGCCAGGCGCGGGGGGCAGCGATCGTTGCCGGTGCCGAAGAGGGGCTGGAGATTGCCGAGTACACCGCCACCCAGGTCAAGCAGGCCGTGGCCGGCACTGGCGGGGCCAACAAGGAACAGGTGCAGATGATGGTCATGCACCTGCTCAAGCTGACCGCCAAGCCGCAGATCGATGCCTCGGACGCCCTGGCCATTGCCATCTGTCACGCTCATACCCGTTCCAGCCTGCTGCCCCATGGTCTGGGGACAGCACGCAGTCGTGGCGGCCGCCTGCGTCTCTGATAGCATCAGCGCAGTCATTTTAGGGGTTGAGCGTTTTGCGCCTGGGTAGCCGGCGCAGACGCTCGCCCAACGAGTCGCCAGCTGCGGGCTGGCCATCGCCTAAGGATCTGAAACGTGATTGGACGCTTGCGCGGCACCCTGGCTGAGAAACAGCCGCCGCACCTGATTCTTGATGTAAACGGGCTGGGATATGAAGTCGAAGTGCCGATGACCACCCTGTATCGCCTGCCGTCGGTCGGCGAGCCCCTGACCCTGCACACCCATTTGGTCGTCCGCGAGGATGCGCAGTTACTCTACGGTTTTGCCAGCAAGCGCGAGCGAGACTTTTTCCGCGAGTTGATCCGTCTCAATGGTGTGGGCCCGAAACTGGCCCTGGCGTTGATGTCCAGCCTTGAGGTGGATGAGCTGGTGCGTTGCGTGCAGGCCCAGGACACCTCGGCCCTGACCAAGGTGCCCGGAGTCGGCAAGAAGACCGCCGAGCGCCTGCTGGTAGAACTCAAGGACCGTTTCAAGGCCTGGGAAGCCGTGCCGAGCATGTTCGCCCTGGTGCCGAACCAGCCGGATGCGCCGGCGCCAGTGGCCAGCGCCGAGTCGGACGCGGTCAGCGCGCTGATCTCCCTGGGCTATAAGCCGCAGGAAGCCAGCAAGGCCGTATCCGCGATCAAAGACAAAGGCTTGAGCAGTGAAGACATGATCCGCCGAGCCCTGAAGGGAATGATTTAAGTGATTGAAGCCGACCGTCTGATCGCCGCCACGGGCCCCCGTGAGCGCGAGGAAATCCAGGACCGGGCGATTCGTCCGGTCAGCCTGGCCGACTACATCGGCCAGCCTAGCGTGCGCGAGCAGATGGAGCTGTTCATCCAGGCCGCCCGTGGGCGCAACGAGTCCCTGGACCACACCCTGATCTTCGGTCCCCCGGGCCTGGGCAAGACCACCCTGGCCAACATCATCGCCGAGGAAATGGGGGTATCGATCAAGAGTACGTCCGGCCCGGTGCTGGAGCGCCCTGGCGATCTGGCGGCCTTGCTGACCAATCTTGAGCCTCACGACGTACTGTTCATCGACGAGATTCACCGGCTTTCGCCGATTGTCGAAGAAGTGCTGTACCCGGCCATGGAAGATTTCCAGCTCGACATCATGATCGGCGAAGGCCCTGCGGCGCGTTCGATCAAGCTCGATCTGCCGCCGTTCACCCTGGTGGGGGCAACCACGCGTGCGGGGATGCTGACCAACCCGCTGCGGGACCGCTTCGGCATCGTCCAGCGCCTGGAGTTCTACAGCACTGCGGACCTGGCAACCATTGTCAGCCGTTCCGCGGGCATTCTTGGTTTGCCCCTGGATCCGGAAGGCGCCTTCGAGGTCGCGCGCCGTGCCCGGGGCACTCCGCGGATCGCCAACCGCCTGCTGCGTCGGGTGCGGGATTTCGCCGAGGTGCGGGCCAAGGGGCATATCACCAAACCGATCGCCGACCTGGCGCTGAACCTGCTGGACGTCGATGAGCGTGGCTTCGACCACCAGGACCGACGTCTATTGCTGACCATGATCGAGAAGTTCGACGGCGGACCGGTGGGGGTCGACAGCCTGGCCGCGGCCATCAGTGAAGAGCGCCATACCATCGAGGATGTGCTGGAGCCGTACTTGATCCAGCAGGGCTATATCATGCGCACCCCCCGTGGCCGTGTGGTGACCCGGCATGCCTACCTGCACTTCGGTCTTAACATTCCGTCACGAATGGGGGACATGCCCGTGGTAGACGAATTCCTCGATGCCGTGGACGATTAATAACCCGCTCTTTGTCGATTTATTCGGGGTTTGTGCTGTCCTAGGGACTGGCATGGTTAAAACATCACGAAAAGTCGTACAAGAATGAAAAAACAGTTGCCTGGCCGGATTGGCAACCTGAGGAGTAAGCACTAGAGTATGCGCGCGCAAAACGGGCTTGAGCCGTTCGCACATCGTTGTCGCGTTTATTACGAGGACACCGATGCTGGCGGCATCGTGTATTACGTTAATTACCTTAAGTTTATGGAGCGGGCTCGAACCGAGCGGCTACGACACCTGGGCTTTGCCCAGTCGCAGCTGGTGGGGGAGAACCTGTTATTTGTCGTGCACTCCAGCGAAGCGCGTTATCACGCGCCGGCGCGACTGGACGACGAACTTCTGGTCAGTGCCCAAGTTACCGAATTGAACCGGGTCAGCCTGCGCTTCACTCAGCAGGTCAGGCGAGCCAAAGACAATGCGCTGCTCTGTGAAGGGCAGTTCCTGGTGGCCTGTGTGCGCGCCGACAATTTCAAACCCCGCGCCATTCCAGACGCTCTGCGTACGGCCTTTGCCGACGAGAGCAGCGCGGGTACACACTCAGAGCAGGAGATAAAGCGTGGAAGCTAACGTCGTCGACCATTCCTCCATGTGGAGCCTGGTCAGCAATGCCAGCGTTGTAGTGCAGTTGGTAATGCTGACCCTGGTTGCCGCATCGGTGACTTCATGGATCATGATCTTTCAGCGCAGCAACCTGCTGCGTGCCGGTCGACGTGCCCTGGAGAGCTTCGAAGAGCGCTTCTGGTCCGGTATCGACCTGTCCAAGCTGTACCGCCAGGCGGGCAGCAACCCTGATCCGGATTCCGGCGTGGAGCAGATCTTCCGTGCCGGTTTCAAGGAGTTCTCCCGCCTGCGCCAGCAACCGGGTGTCGATCCTGAAGCGGTCATGGAAGGCGTGGCCCGTGCCATGCGCGTAGCGATTTCCCGCGAAGAAGAAAAGCTCGAGCAGAGCCTGCCGTTCCTCGCCACTGTCGGTTCCGTCAGCCCGTACATCGGTCTGTTCGGTACCGTCTGGGGGATCATGAACTCCTTCCGCGGCCTGGCTCAGGCCCAGCAAGCGACCCTGGCTACCGTAGCCCCGGGTATCGCCGAAGCACTGATCGCCACGGCCATCGGCCTGTTCGCGGCCATCCCGGCGGTGATCGCCTACAACCGCTTCGCCGCTCGTGGCGAGACGCTGATCAGCCGTTACTACACCTTCGCCGACGAGTTCCAGGCGATCCTGCACCGTAAAGTGCACACCAGCGAAGAGTGAGCAGGTAAAACCCATGGCCCGAGTTCGCCACAAACGCAAGCCGGTTGCCGAGATGAACGTGGTGCCTTACATCGACGTGATGTTGGTACTGCTGGTTATCTTCATGGTGACCGCGCCGATGCTCAACCAGGGCGTGAAAGTTGACCTGCCCAAGGTTTCCAGCGAAGCCTTGCCCCAGGACAACAACACCCAGGTGCTGACCATCTCGATCAAGGCTGACAAGACCTACTACTGGAACCTTGGCAGCGAAGTCGACACTGAAAAGCAACAGGACAAGGCGATGACCTTGCCGCAGATGACCGACGCGGTGACCAAGATCATCCGTGCCGGCAATGAAGGCGGCAAGCACACCCAGGTGTTCATTCGCGGTGATAAATCCGTCGACTACGGCGCCGTGATGGGTGCCATGGGCGGCCTGCAGAAAGCCGGAGTCGGTAACGTTGGCCTGATTACCGAGGCGCCCTGATGCACCAACAGCGAGAGCCGTCCGCCTCGGAAAGCTACTTCTGGCCTAGTGTCTGGGCAATTGCCCTGCACGTGCTGGTGTTTGGCATGCTGTTCGTCAGCTTTGCCATGACCCCGGAACTGCCCCCGGCCAAGCCGATCGTTCAAGCGACCCTGTACCAGCTCAAATCCAAGAGTCCGGCAACCACCCAGACCAATCACAAGATTGCGGGTGAGGCGAAGAAATCCGCCGCGCGCCAGACCGAAGCCGAACAGTTGGAGCAGAAGAAGGTCGAGCAGGAAGAGATCAAGGCCGCGGAACAAAAGAAAGAAGAGGCTGCTCAAAAAGCCGAGGAAGCGAAAAAGGCCGATGAGGCCAAGAAAGCCGATGAGGCGAAGAAGGCGGATGACGCCAAGAAAGCCGCAGAAGCGAAAAAGGCTGAAGAGAAACAATTGGCTGATATAGCCAAGAAGAAATCCGAAGAAGAAGCCAAGAAAGCTGCTGAAGAAGAGGCCAAGAAAAAGGCCGCTGAAGAAGCGAAGAAGAAAATCGTCGAAGACGCGAAGAAGAAAGCCGCGGAAGACGCGAAGAAAAAAGCTGAAGCAGACGAAGCGAAGAAAAAGATCGCCGAGGATGCCAAGAAGAAAGCTGCTGCCGACGCTGCGAAGAAGAAGGCCCAGGAAGCAGCGCGCAAATCTGCCGAAGAGAAAAAGGCCCAGGCCCTGGCGGACTTGCTGTCCGATAAGCCGGAGCGTGAAGCCACCAAGTCGGATGAGGTGGGTGACAGTGTCGCAGGCAGTTTCGATGACCTGATTCGCATTCGTGCGGCGGAAGGCTGGGCTCGTCCTCCTTCGGCGCGCAAGGGCATGACGGTGGAACTGCGGATCGGCATGTTGCCTGATGGCACGGTGACCACGGTCAGCGTGATCAAGTCCAGTGGTGATGGTCCGTTCGACGCTTCGGCGGTGGCGGCAGTCAAGAACATTGGGCGTTTGACAGAAATGCAGGGTTTGAGTCCGAAGGATTTCGCGCCCTATCGTTCATTCAAGATGACATTCACACCTGAGGATCTAGCCTTGTGAGAAACCTTCTTCGAGGAATGCTTGTCGTTATTTGCTGTATGGCAGGGATAGCGGCAGCGGACGAAAAAAACATTCTGGTCACCAGTGGCAGTGATCGGGCGACGCCGATTGCGGTAGTGCCGTTTGGCTGGCAGGGCGGCAGCGTGCTGCCGGACGACATGGCACAGATCATCGGTGATGACCTGCGCAACTCGGGTTACTACGCACCGATTCCAAAGCAGAACATGATCAGCTTGCCGACCCAGGCCAGCGAAGTCATTTTCCGCGACTGGAAAGCCCTGGGCGCCCAGTACGTGATGGTCGGCAGCATTGTTCCAGCCGGCGGTCGCCTGCAGGTGCAGTACGCGCTGTTCAACGTCGCGACCGAGCAGCAAGTGCTGACCGGCAGCGTGTCGGGTAGCGTTGATCAGTTGCGGGACATGTCGCACTACATTTCCGACCAGTCCTTTGAAAAACTCACCGGCATCAAGGGGGCGTTCTCTACGCGCCTGCTGTATGTGACGGCTGAGCGTTTCTCGGTGAACAACACCCGTTACACCCTGCAGCGTTCGGACTACGACGGTGCTCGGGCGGTAACCCTGTTGCAGTCTCGCGAGCCGATCCTGTCGCCGCGCTTTGCTCCGGATGGCAAGCGCATTGCGTACGTGTCGTTCGAGCAGAAGCGCCCGCGCATCTTCGTCCAGCACATCGATACCGGGCGTCGTGAGCAGATCACCAACTTCGAAGGCCTGAACGGCGCTCCAGCCTGGTCGCCAGATGGCACCCGCCTGGCTTTCGTGCTGTCCAAGGACGGCAACCCGGATATCTATGTGATGAACATGGCGTCCCGGCAGATCAGCCGCGTCACCAGTGGCCCGGGCATCAACACCGAACCGTTCTGGGGCAAGGATGGTTCCACCATCTATTTCACCTCCGACCGTGGCGGCAAGCCGCAAGTCTATAAAAGCAATATCAATGGCGGTGGCGCCGAGCGTGTGACCTTTATTGGTAACTACAACGCCAACCCGAAACTTTCTGCTGACGAAAAGACCCTGGTAATGATTCACCGCCAGGATGGTTTCACCAACTTCCGGGTAGCGGCTCAGGATTTGCAGCGCGGTAGCGTAAAAATCCTTACAGACACTAACCTTGATGAGTCAGCTACTGTTGCGCCCAACGGCACCATGGTAATCTACGCCACCCGCCAGCAGGGCCGGGGAGTCTTGATGCTCGTGTCCATTAATGGACGTGTGAGGCTCCCGCTTCCTACCGCTCAAGGCGAAGTCAGAGAACCGTCCTGGTCCCCTTACCTGAACTGACGCGGCGCTACAATGTTTCACTTAACACACTGGGGTTCATTAGGAGTTTCACGATGGAAATGTTGAAGTTTGGTAAGTTTGCTGCGCTGGCTCTGGCCATGGCTGTGGCTGTAGGTTGCTCCTCCAAAGGCGGCGACAATGCCGGTGAAGGCGCTGTTGATCCAAACGCTGGTTACGGCGCTAACACCGGTGCTGTTGATGGCTCCCTGAGCGAAGAAGCTGCTCTGCGCGCAATCACCACCTTCTACTTCGAATACGACAGCTCGGACCTGAAGCCAGAAGCCATGCGCGCTCTGGACGTTCACGCCAAAGACCTGAAAGCAAACGGCGCTCGCGTTGTTCTGGAAGGCAACACCGACGAACGTGGTACTCGTGAGTACAACATGGCTCTGGGCGAGCGTCGTGCTAAAGCCGTTCAGCGCTACCTGGTTCTGCAGGGCGTTTCCCCTGCACAGCTGGAGCTGGTTTCCTACGGTAAAGAGCGTCCAGTTGCTACTGGCCACGACGAGCAGTCCTGGGCTCAAAACCGTCGCGTCGAACTGCGTAAGTAATTCGTCATGCGAACGTGCCGTCGTGCTGTAACTATTTTGGCTCTCAGTCTCACGCCGCTTGCGGCGTGGTCTGCGGTTCCTGTGGTCGATAACAACTCCGGCTATAACAATAGCGGGAGCAGTTATCCGCCAGCGGGTTATGGCACGAACGGCGCCTATGCCGGGGGAGGGGTTTCGACCCCTGTCTCGGCACAGGGCGAGCTGTTCCAGCAACTGCAGCAAATGCAAGAGCAGATTGCACGCCAACAGGGTGTGATCGAAGTTCTGCAAAATGATGTAGCGCGGATGAAGCAAGAAAGCCTGGAGCGTTACCAGGATCTTGATCGACGCATAGGAAGCGGTGTCGCACCTGCCGCAACTCCTGAGAATTCTTCTGCCGGTGGCGATAACAGCGCTGCCGGTGCCGCTGCTCAGGCTCCAGCCGCCAGTAGCGAACCCGGTGATCCGGCCAAGGAAAAGCTCTACTACGATGCTGCCTTCGACCTGATCAAGGCCAAGGATTTCGACAAGGCCAGCCAGGCCTTCTCGGCATTCCTGCGCAAGTACCCCAACAGCCAGTACGCCGGCAATGCCCAGTACTGGTTGGGTGAGGTGAACCTGGCCAAAGGCGACCTGCAAGGTGCGGGCCAGGCATTTGCCAAGGTTTCCCAGCTGTATCCCAAGCACGCCAAGGTGCCGGATTCGCTGTACAAGCTGGCTGACGTAGAGCGTCGTCTCGGTCACACCGACCGGGTCAAGGGCATCCTGCAGCAGGTGGTGGCCCAGTATCCGGGCACTTCCGCCGCTCAGTTGGCCCAACGGGACCTGCAGCGCATGTAAGTGCGTTGGCCTCCGTTACAAGAAACCCGCGCTTGTCGCGGGTTTTTTCGTTAGAATCCATGCCCTTTTTCTGAAACACGCTTCCTGGGATCTGCGCGATGGCGGGGTTCCTTGAAGTGCCTGACGGAGGCGGACAGCCTGTTTAGCTGTTACGCCCGTGGCGACTATGCAAGACACATTGAGAATCACCGAAGTTTTCTACTCGTTGCAGGGGGAAACTCGGACTGCCGGGCTGCCCACGGTTTTTGTGCGCCTGACCGGTTGCCCGTTGCGTTGCCAATACTGCGACAGTGCCTACGCGTTCAGCGGCGGTAGCCAGCGGACCCTCGATAGCCTGCTGGAGCAGGTTGCCGGTTTCCGCCCTCGCTACGTCTGCGTCACTGGTGGCGAGCCTCTGGCCCAGCCCAATGCCATTCCCTTGCTCCAGCACTTGTGCGATGCCGGCTACGAGGTCTCGCTGGAAACCAGCGGTGCCCTGGATATCTCTGCGGTGGACCCGCGCGTCAGCCGGATCCTTGATCTCAAGACTCCCGGCTCCAAGGAAGCGCACCGCAACCGCTACGAGAATATCGAGCTGCTGACCGCCAACGACCAGGTCAAGTTTGTCATCTGCTCCCGCGAGGACTATGACTGGGCGGTGTCCAAGCTGATCCAGTACGGTCTTGAGCGACGCGCCGGCGAAGTGCTGTTTTCGCCCAGCCACCATGACTTGAATGCACGAGACCTGGCGGACTGGATCGTCGCCGACAACCTGCCAGTACGTCTGCAACTGCAGCTGCATAAATACCTTTGGAATGACGAGCCGGGGCGCTGACATGACTGAACAAGCATCGAGTGAAAAGCGTGCCGTGATCCTGCTGTCCGGTGGCCTGGACTCTGCCACCGTGGTGGCCATGGCTCGCGCCGAAGGCTACCGCTGCTACACCATGAGCTTCGATTACGGCCAGCGCCATCGGGCCGAGTTGCACGCCGCCGAGCGCGTGGCCCGGGACCTCGGTGTGGTGGAGCACAAGGTGATCGGCCTGAACCTCAACGGTATTGGCGGCTCGGCACTGATTGATAGCACCATCGAGGTGCCAGAGGCGCCGGGGGAGGGCATTCCTGTCACCTACGTGCCGGCACGCAACACCGTCTTCCTGTCCCTGGCCCTGGGCTGGGCGGAAGTCCTGCACGCGCGGGATATCTTCATCGGTGTCAATGCGGTGGATTATTCCGGTTATCCGGATTGCCGTCCCGAGTTCGTCGAAGCCTTCGAGCGCATGGCCAACCTGGCGACCAAGGCCGGTGTCGAAGGGCAGGGCTTTCGTATCCAGGCGCCGCTGCAGAACCTCAGCAAGGCCGAGATCATCCAGGCCGGGGTTCGCCTGGGGGTTGATTACGGGCTGACGGTTTCCTGCTATCAGGCAGACGATAGCGGCCACGCGTGCGGCAAATGTGACAGCTGCCGTTTGCGTGCTGAAGGCTTCAGGGCGGCCGGAATCAGTGATCCAACACCTTATTTTTGATTTTTTTCATATAGGGTGTTGAATTCCCGTTAGAAATCAGTATTATACGCGCCACCACACAGCGGGTCGTTAGCTCAGTTGGTAGAGCAGTTGGCTTTTAACCAATTGGTCGTAGGTTCGAATCCCACACGACCCACCATATTTGGCGGTTTAGAAAATCCGGAAGGCCCACGAAAGTGAGGATTTCCGGGTTTTTTTTTGCCTTGCAAAAAACCGTGATCCCGCCACTCAGCTGCTCAGCTTGCCTTCTTCTCACTGCTTGAATATCAACTCTTCTGCAGAGGCTGGCCTTTTGCCGGTAGCCGGACTCATCTCTAAAAACCTTGATAAATTCAGGGGCTTTATCTGAATTCCCCCTTTTTTTCAGGGGTTATCGCTTTAAATTCAGAATAAGTGCGGGGCTCGTTGACAGCACAAATGCCTCCCGCGTAAATCTTGCCGCCATTGCCGACAGGGGTTGCGTCCCTGGCAAGGAGAACACATACCAGGGTCGGTAACTTCGCAGTCAGCAGGGCTTTGCCCTGCCTGTACGAATCTGTCCCTGAGTCTGTGCGTGAGTCACAAGCCCGGCTTACTCAAGGTGACAGGATGTTCACAGAAGCAGTTGCAATATCCGTTAGGCGCAGTGCCCCCTCCAGCCCTTCCGTCATTCGTGGCAAGGGGTGCTTTCTCTACGATGAGCAGGGCAAATCCTTCCTCGACATGTCCGGTGGCAGCGGTGCCGCCAACCTGGGTTATCAGCGCGATGACCTGGTCGAAGTCCTCAAGCGTCAATCCGAACTGCTGATCCATACCGGTTGGAACATCGACAACCCGCAGCGCCATGAAGTGGTCGCCAAGCTGGAGGGGCTGGTGCCCTATGCGCAGGCTTCGGTGTTTGGCGCGGTCACCGGTGCCGAGGCAATCGAGGTGGCGCTGAAAATCGCCCGCGCCGCTACCGGACGCCAGGGCGTGGTGTATTTCCACAATTCCTTCCATGGCAAGACCCAGGGCGCCCTGTCGGTGACCTCCAACCGCGGTTTTCGCAAGCACCTGGCCGGTGGCGACAGCCTGCAACTGACCGCCCTGGCCCTGGACTATGACGCCGACCAGGACCCGGCCCTGGCCGCCTTGTGGCGTGAGCAACTGGCCGAGGATCTGCGCCAGGCGCAGCAGGCCAATTGCTTGCCCGCGGCGCTGATCATCGAGCCGATCCAGGCAGCGGAGGGCATGTATCCGGTGCCTCTGGCGTTGCTCGAAGCGATTGTCGAACTGGGCAGGACCTTCGGCGTGATCACCATATTCGATGAGATCTACACCGGTTTTGGCCGCACCGGGACGCCGTTTTTCAGCAACCCGCAACTGCTGCCGGACCTGTTGGTGCTGGGCAAGGCCCTGGGCAATGGCTTGCCGATTTCCGCGGTGGTAGGCCGCCCGGAACTGGTGGACTGCCTGGGCTATGCCGAGCATTCCTCCACCTTCACCCTGATGCCGCTGGCCTGTGCCGTGGCTTCCAAGGTGCTGGATATCTACCACCAGGAACAGCCCTGGCAGTGGGCGGCGAGCAACGGCGCGTACCTGCGCCAGGCCCTGGAAGGCCTGGGGGCCCAGGACGCGCGAGTGGTCAATGTGCGCGGCCGCGGCATGATGCTCGCCTTCGATTTCGAGGGCCAGGGCCAGGGCGCTGATGTACTGGCGCTGCGCAACCGGCTGCTGGAGCACGGGGTGATCGTGCGCACCGGCGGGCGCAATCCGGCGACGGTCAAGCTGACCCCGCCACTGAGCATCTCCCAGCAGGAAATCCAGGCATTCATGCAGACACTGCAGGGCGTTTGTCGCTCCCTCTAATAACAACCAGGCAGGGATATCATGTTGCAGGCTTTTACCCGCATGGCGGGTACCGATGTTGCGGGTGTCATCGATGTCCAGGGCAGCCTTGGCTTTGCCGCGCTCGACCAGTTGCGCGAGGGGGTCAGCGCCGAGCTGCAAGGGTTGCCGGAGCCGGTGCTGGCGCTGTATGCCAGCCATGGCCGGGCCATGTATGCGGCGTTGATCGCGGCCTTGTCCGCCGCCCGGCGAGTGGTGTTCATCGACCCGGCGAGCAACCTCGACGAGTTGATGCCGGTGCTCCAGCACCTGGGCGTGAACCTGGTCCTCAATGGCACGACACGGCCTGGTTCACAACTGACCCGTTCCTTGCCGGTGCTCGACCTGCAGCACCTGCAACCCCGGCCCGTGCCCCCTGGCCGGGAATACCCGTTGCGTTGCCAGGACTACGTGATCTTCACCAGCGGCTCCACTGGCGAGCCCAAGGCCATAGTGCAGCGCATCGAGGCCCTGGGCCGGCACATTGACAACTACATCGGCTATGTCGGAATCGGCCCCGGGCAGCGTGTGCTGCAACTGGCTTCCGCGGGGTGGGACGCCGGCCTGATGGACATCTTCGCCAGCCTGAAGACTGGCGCCACCCTGTGCAGCCTCAACCCCCGGGAGCATGACTTCGCCGCAGTCGAGGCGCTGATCGTCGAACATGACATCGATGTGTTGCATATGACGGTGCCCTATCTGCGTGCCTTCTACAGCGATGCGAGCGCCGTCTATGCCCGGCCCAAGCAACTGGTGATCGGCGGCGAGATCATCCACCCCTCGGACATCCAGCGCTTCAACCACGCCTTTGCCCCAGGCTCGCAGTTGTTCAACGCCTACGGGCCGACCGAATGCACCACCGCGCTCTACGCCCGCATCGACCAGGGGCAGACGCTGCAGGACCCGACCTGGGCCCTGGACCGGCCGGTGGAAGGCGTCACCCTGGACATTGCCCAGGAACCGGAGCAGCCCTACGGCGATGGGGTGGGTGAACTGCTGCTCTATTCTTCCCTGGTGGCCCGGCGCCTGGACCCGGCCAGCGGGCTGATCGTCGAGCTGACCCAACCCAGCCCCCTGGACTCGCAGCGCCAGTGCTACGCCACCGGTGATCTGGCGTGCCACCAGCCCGATGGCGCCATACGCCTGCTGGGGCGCAAGGATTCCATCGTCAAGATCAACGGGCAGAAGGTCAGCCTGGTCCAGGTGGAGTCGGAGCTCAAGGCTCTGGCCCAGGTACGGGAAGCCTGTGTGATCGCCCATCAGGCCGGGGACAACCTGGCCCTGGTGGCCTTTGTCATTGCCCGTGACGCCAGCCTTGGCGAAGACCTCCTGCGTCAGGCCGCCAGGGCCGCACTGCCGGCGCACCGGGTGCCGGCGCGCTTCCTGCTGGTGGAGCGTTTTGCCTTGAACCGCAACAACAAGATCGACCGGCAGGCGTTGGCGCAACTGGCTGCCCGCGCCATGGCGGCGCCGGAGCCGGCACAGGCCGCACCGGAGCCTTTCTGGCAAGCCATCGGCCAGGTACTTGGCGGGCAGAGCCCGGACCGGGCCAAGAGCTTTATCGACAATGGCGGCGATTCGCTGCGGGCCTTGCAGGTGGTTGCCACGCTGAAGAGAAAGGGCCTGGTGCTGGACCTGGAAGAGTTGCTGTCGGATCAGGCCCTGGGGCAATTGCCGGTGCATGCGGCGGCGGCCAAGGCCCGGCCCGGGGTTTCCCGGCCGCAGGTCGAGGGCCTGCCCAATCGCCGCTTCCTGCTGAGCCGCGGCATCAGCGACCTGGATCACTGGAACCAGGCCCTGGTGCTGGACATAGCCGCCGGCCAGGAGCCACAGCGAGTCAGCCAGGCGCTGCGGGCAATTTTCCGCCATCACTTTATCGAGGCGGGCGTTCAGGATCAGGGGCTGCAGCCTGCCGGAACGGATCTGCAGCAAGCGGTGCAGCGGACCTGCGCAGCCATCTCCCTGAGCCAGGGGCAACTCTTCTGCTTCAGCCAGCAACAGGACGCCGCTGGCCATCACCTGATCATTGCCGGGCACCAGTTCCAGGTCGATCGCTACTCCTGGATGCTGCTGGTTTCCGAGCTGGACGAATGCCTGGGGCAGGGCCTGGAGTGCATGCAAAGCTGGCCGCGGCCGACGGCCTTCGAGGAGTGGCAGCAGAGCTACCAGCGCGAGCATGCCGCGGCGACCCATGAAGCGTTCTGGGAAGCCCTGCCCTGGGGCCGCTGCGCGCAGTTGACCGGGCAGCGCCCCGAGTTTCCCCGGCGCGAGGCCTTTCGGCGAGCCGAACTGTGCCTGGGGCCGGTCCGCGACCTGCCGCAGTGGGCCCAGGGTGTGGCCGAGACCAGCCAGTTGCTGCTGGCGGCCATCCTGCGCGCCATGAGCCAGAGCGATGACAACCCGTTCCAGAAAGTCCATTTGCTCGACCATGGGCGGGCCCTGGACAAGAGCGGCGCCGAGCTCAACAGCGTGTTCGGCTGGCTGACGGTGATCTACCCGCTGGTGCTGCAAGTTGCCAGCCTGGACCTGGAGCAGATCGCCAGGGAAATCAAGGCCGGCCAGCAAGCCAGCCAGGGCATTGCCCACAGCTTCGGCAACCGTTATTTCGCCACGCCCGAGGCCGAGCGCCTCAAGGGCCTGTTCGATTGCGGCTACAGCTACAACTTCCTGGGCGCCGTGGAGAACCCGCCCGGGGCCCGGGTCGGCGTGCATCCCTTGAGCCTGCAACTGATGCAGGGCAGCCCCAGCCATCACCTGGAGTTCACCGGCTACCTGGCCGCGGGCGAGTTGCTGCTGAAAATCGACTATGACCCGCAGGTCTTCGGCGAAGAACGCCTGGAGTCGCTGCTGACCGGGATCACCGCTGCCTTGAGCTAGAGAAACCTCCATGAACGCCTTACCCGATAACAACAAGAAACCCCGTTCACTGGTCGCCGTGCTGATTTTCCTCGGCTGCCTGCTGATCTGGTCCACCAACTGGATCGCCATTTCGCTGCAGGTGGAACACAGCGACGTCGGCTCTTCGCTGATGCTGCGTTTCCTCATTGCCTACGGGGTGCTGTGGCTGTGGCAACGGCTGTTCGCCGGCCCGCAGCAGCCGGTAACCCGCAAGGCCTACTTGCTGATGGCCGGGGTGGGGGCGGTGTACTTCTATGCCGGCATCGGCCTGGCCTATCTGGCCACCGCTTACCTGGGCAGTGCGCAGATGGCCTGCCTCAGCGCCTTTGTGATTTTCTACATCATCGGCATCAAGCGCCTGTTCCTGCATGTGCCGGTCGCCCTGCACAACCTGCTCGGCGCACTGGTGAGCATCGCCGGGCTGGGGCTGTTCATGCTTGGCGATCCGGGGCGGCCGCTGTCGCTGGCGGGGGTGGCCCTGGGCCTGACTTCCTTCCTGGCGGTGGCCATCGGATCGGTGCTTTCGGAGCACATCCAGAAGATCTGCCAGCTCGGCACTTTGCACATCAACAAGGTGGCGGCCGGCTGGGCCTGCGCTCTATACGCCGTCAGCCTGTTGCTGGGCGGCCATGGCTTGCAACTGCCGGGCACCCTGGCCGATCTGGGCATCCTGCTGTACCTGGGGGTGGTGTGCTCGGCGCTGGTGTTCGTGCTGTTCATCGACCTGATCAAGCGCATGGGCGCCGAGAACGCCGGCTATGTCGGCGTGCTGTACCCCATCGGCGCCAGCTACCTGTCGGTGTGGCTGGGGGAAACGCCCCTGAGCCTGCACCTGATGCTCGGCAGTGCCCTGGTGATGCTGGGCAGCCTGATCAATTTCAAGTTTCGCTACCACCCCGCCCCCAAGAAAGTGGAGTTCAGCTGAATGAGCAATGTACGGATACGCCAGGCCACCACGGACGATCTGATCGGTATTTTCGAGACCCACCGCAACTCGGTAGAGCGCCTGTGCACCTCTGAATACAGCGATCAGCAGATCCGCATGTGGCTCGATGGGCGCTCCCCGGAAACCTACCGCGAAGCCGTGGAAAAGGGATCGCTGTGGCTGGCCGAGGGCGAGCAGATCGAAGGGTTCGTCGAACTCGACGGCAATGAGGTCAGCAAGCTGTTCATCCGTGGCGATGTGGCCAGGCGTGGCCTGGGCAGCCGTCTGCTGGAGGTGGCGCTGGCTCGGCTGCGGGCCAGCGGTGCCAGCTCGGCCTACCTGGAGGCGACCCTGACGGCCGAAGGCTTCTATGCCTACCACGGCTTCCAGAAGATCGGCGAGGGCACTTTCAGCCGCGGCAACAGCCCGGTGTCCATCGAGATCATCAAGATGGAACGCCCGCTTTGAGCTGACCGTCAGCGGCCACTTCAGCACAGCAGGTCTTGCCCGTCCCCGGTTCGCGGGGGCGCGGCCGGCTGCACCCGGAAAACGGCACACGAGGCTTATCCAAGATGACAGGGATGTTATTGAAATTGACGGTGCTCGATCAGAATCTGTGCGCCGGGTGCGGCGCCTGCGCCCTGGTGTGCCCACAGCAGGTAATCGTTTTCGACCCGGACCGGGTGGTGCCGCTGCTCGAGGGCATCGGCGACAGTTGTGAAAGCTGCACCGAGTGCCTGGCGGTGTGCCCGGGGCTGCAGCCGGATACCGATCGCTCCGAACTGGAACTGTTCGGCCGTACCCGCCGCGCCGAAGAGCGCTGGCTGGGGATCAGCCGCCAGGCCATCGGTGCGCGTTCCACCGACCCGCAGATAGTCCGGCGCTCGGCCAGTGGCGGTACCGCCACCACCTTGCTGCTGACCGCCCGGGAGCACTTTGACGTGGACCTGACCCTGACCATGGGCCGTCATCCGGGGCAGGGCTGGCGCAGCGCGCCGCAACTGGGCAGCGCTGCAGCGGCGATCATCAACAATGCCCAGTCCACCTACCAGCTGGCGCCTTACCTCAATGCCCTGCGCGAATGCTACGAACAGCAGCCGGACGCGCGCATCGCCGTGGTGGGGCTGGCCTGCCACGTCCAGGCGATCCGCAAGCTGCAGCGCCGGGACACGGCCATCGGCCACTGGGCCCGCAGCCGGATCATTTGCGTGATCGAGACCGCCTGCTCCTCCAACACCCTGCCGGCCGGCACCCACAGCATCATCAGCGAGGTGCTGGGGCAAGACCCGCAGCAGGTGCGCGATATCAAGTACCGCGAAGGCGATTACCCCGGCCGGCTGCAAGTCACCTTGCTGGACAGCCAGACCTTTGGCATCGATTTCTGGGAGATCCTCGGCAAGCTCAAGGACAACAAGACCTTTCGCTGCCTCAGTTGCGGTGACTGGATGAGCGGGCTGGCCGACGTCAGCGTGTGTGACGGCGACCCCAACATCTTCGAAGCCAGCCTCAACGGTTCCGAAGAACAGAAACACGGCCGCGCGCTGATCCGCACCGAGATGGGCCAGGCCCTGGTGGACAGCGCCATCACCCATGGCCGGCTGGAAAGCTGGGGAGTGGACCTTGGGGGCTTCAACCTCGGCCTTGAACGCAAGAAGAACCGTCGGCGCTTCTATGAAACCCAGCCGCTGGTGTTGCCCGCGGGCCCCGGGGTGGGCGACCACTTCGAGGACGAAGCGCTGGTGGACGACGCCGAACTGATCAACCCCGCCAAATACAGGAGTAGCCCATGATCGATTACCCGGACCGGCCCATCGATTTCACCCTCGGCCGCCAACAGCAAGTCTGGGCCAACATCGACGGCTACCTGCCATCGGACAAGTCCATCAGCCATCGGATGATCCTGTTTGCCGCCCTGGCCCGGCATCCGGTGCGCCTGCGGGACCTGAACCGCGGCAAGGCGGTGACCCTGTTGCTCGATGCCCTGCAGCAACTGGGCCTTGAGGTGACGCCAGGGCAGACGCCCCAGACCCTGGAGATCAGCGGTGAGTTCGCCCAGGCGACCCACGAGCGGCGGGTCGACCTGGGGCCCTCCAGCGCGGCCGCGCGGTTACTGATCGGGATGCTGGTGGGACTCAATGTGCCGTGCATCGTCGATGGCGACGAAACCCTGCGCAACCGCCCCTTCGACTGGATCGTCGAGCCCCTGAACCAGATGGGCGCCCACCTGGAGTACCTGGGGCGTCCGGGCGCGCTGCCGATCCGTATCCACCAGGCTGCATTCCGCGGCGGCGCGGCGCAGATCCACATCGGCAGCGCCCAGGCCATCAGCACCTTGCTGTTTGCCGGGGTGGCGGCACGCAAGCCGATGTCGATCCGGTACCCGGTGGTGGCCCGGGATCACACCCAGCGCATCATCAACAGTTTTGGCGACCGGCTGCAGGACGAGCAGTTGCAGATTCACTACCAGCCACGGGACTGCGCGATTCCCGAGGAGATCAGCATCCCTCGCGACCCCTCGGCCATTGCCTATCCGGCGGCGTTGTTCCTGCTGTGCAACCGCCACCAGGAGCAGCAGCGCCTGAGCTTCGACAATGTGTGCCTGAACCCTACGCGCCTGGGCTTTTTCAACTGGCTGCTGGCCTGTGGTTTCAACCTGACCCTGGAGGTGGACAGCATTCGTCATGGCGAGCCGGTGGGCCGCCTGCTGCTGCGCGGGGGTGGCCAGCCCAGGGCTCACGACTTGCGCGACAAGCACCAGTTCCACGCAATGATCGACGAAGTGCCGCTGGCCCTGGCCATCAGCTGCGTGCTGCCCGGCAGCGCGACCTTCAGTGACCTCTACGAGCTGACCTTCAAGGAGTCGGACCGGATCGCCGCCACCCGCAGCATGCTCAATGCCCTGGGCCTGGACTACCAGGTCGACGGCTACGACGTGCGGGTGGAAGGCGGGCAGGTGCCCAGTGTGCAGGGAGCGATCCCGACTTTCGGTGACCATCGCCTGTCGATGACCGCCCACGTCCTGCTGCTGGCTCACGGGCTGCAGGCCACCATCCTCGAAGGGCATTGCTACCAGACTTCATTTCCAGGGTTTGCCCAGTGCCTGGATCGCCTGACCGGACGGGAGGCCTGATGAGCAGCAGCCGATACACACTCACCGCCTGTGGCGCCGATGGCGTGATCGCCGTGCATGAACCTCTGGCCGCTCTGGCGGCCACTGAAGTGCAGGTGGCGGTGGACTACTCCATGGTCAGCCCGGGCACCGAGCGTCATTACCTGCAGCAGGTACGCGAGACTGGCGAGCAACTGCCGCTGGGCTATTGCGCGGCCGGGGTGGTTAGCGCCGTGGGGCCCGAGGTGGAAGGCGTGCAGCCGGGGGACCGGGTGGTGGCCATGGGCTGGAAGATTGCCACCCATTCCAACTGGATCCAGGTGCCCCAGCGGCTGGTGTGCAAGGTACCGCCGCCACTGACCCAGGACCAGGCGATTCTTGCCACCCTGGGTGCCACTGCGGTGCATGCGGTGGACCGTGCGCAATTGCAGGCGGGGGAGCAGATCCTGGTGGTGGGCATGGGCCTGGTGGGCAAGATGCTGAGCCTGGTGGCGGCCTGTCATGGTGCGCGGATCTGGGTCGCGGACCTCAACCCCGCCGCCATCGACCCGGGCCTGCCGGTGCAGGTGCTCGACCTGCTGGCCGAGCCGGGGGCGATGGCCGGGCAGTTCACCCGGATCTTCCTGTGCATCGATGCTGATATCAGCGCCTTGTTCCCGCGGTTGCTGGCCCTGCTCAATCCGCAGGGCAACGGGGCTGGCCGCTCGCGGCTGGTGAATGTCGGGCGGGTCAGCCTGACCCTGGAGCTCTCGCCGCAAATGGGCAACATCGACATCATCAACGTGTCCCGCTGCGGTAACGGTTACCGCGACGATGCCTACCATCACGGGCGCAAGAGCGTGCAGTGCCCGGCAGGGGAAGCCACGGTGGAGCGCAATATCGCTCGTTGCCTCGACTACCTGGTGGCCGGCAAGGATTGGCTGGAGCACCTGCAGCGGGTCGAGATGGACCTGGGGCAGGCGTTGGCGCACTACAACGGCGCGGCGTTCTTCGCCCCTGGAATCAACCTGATCAAGCACAGGGAAGCGTGACGGCATGGCTCATCTATCTATTGCTTCGTGCCTGGACGACGTCTTCGCCCGGCATGCCACGGATACCGCGCTGAGCTGCAACGGCGCACGGCTCAGCTACCGGGAGCTGGAACAGCGTTCGGCACAGGTGGCGGCCCGCTTGCTGGGCTTGGGCCTGACGCCTGGCAGCACCCTGGGCCTGGAGGTGGAACGCTCGATTGAACAACTGGTGCTGCTGGTGGGCATGGTGCGGGCCGGCCTGTCGTACTGCTATCTGGACCGCAACAACCCGCCCCAGTGGAACCAGTCGGTGTGTGAACGCAGTGGCGTGTGCTGGCGGGTCACGCCGGAGGTTGCCGATGGCCCGGGGTATCTGGCGCTGGATGAGTTGCTCGCGCCCACGGACGAGGCTGCGTGCTGGCCGCCGCTATGCGGCGCCGAGCCGGTGTACGTGAACTTTTCCAGCGGTACCACCGGCGCGCCGAAGATCATTCCCTGTACCCATCGCGGGGTGTTGGGGTTCTGCGACCGGCCGCGACATTTTCCGCTGCAGCCGGGCTTTCGCATGCTGTACGCCTCGAACCTGACCTTCGACGCCTCGCAGTTCGAGATCTGGACCGCGCTGCTCAATGGCGGCGAATTGCATATCCATGTTCCCGGCGCCCTGACCCTGGAACACCTGCATCGTTACATCCACGAGGCCGGGGTCGACAGCCTGTGGCTGACCTCGACCCTGTTCAACACCTTCGTCGATATCGACCGCGGCTGGCTGCGGGGCGTCAAGCGGCTGATGGTCGGCGGTGAGGTCCTGTCCGCAGGGCATGTCCGCCAGGCCTATGCTGCCGCCGATGGGCTGGTTCTCTACAACGGTTATGGCCCCACGGAAAACACCATGGGTACCTGTATCTATGCCATTCCCCGCAGCTTCGACAGCACCCGGGACATTCCCATCGGCCAGGCCGTGGACGATGCCACCCTGTTGCTGCTGCGCCCTGACGGGCAGCCGTGCGAGGTGGATGAACCCGGCGAGCTGCTGATCGCCGGGGGCGGCTTGTCCCCGGGGTATCTGGGGGATGCCGGGCTGACCCGGGAGCGCTTCATCGACCTGCCATGGCAGGGCCGGACGCTGCGTTGCTACCGCAGTGGCGACCTGGTTTCCCGGGATGGCCAGGGGCTCTATCACTTCCATGGCCGCAGCGATGACCAGATCAAGCTGCGTGGCCAGCGCCTGTCGCTGACCGAGGTCGCCGCCGCCTTCAAGCGTTACCCGGGAATGCTCGATTGTGTGGTGTTGCTGGATGACCAGGGAACCGAAGCGCAGTTGCTGCTGGTGTACCTCAAGGCGCCTGGGGTCGAGCCCCGGGTGCTGGCCGACTATGGCCGGCAAAGCCTGCCGCCGTTCATGGTGCCGTCGCGATTTGTCGAGGTTGAGCGCTTTGCCCTGCGCTCTTCCGGCAAGCTGGATATTGCTGAGCTCAAGCAGCGCCTGTGTCTCGGGCAGCCGGCCACTGACACGGACGACTCGCCGGCAGGGCGTTTTCTCGCGCGTTTCGGCGTGTCGGCTCATGACCTGCAGCGCAGCTTCTTCGACAGCGGTGGCAACTCGCTGGCGGCGATCAAGCTGGTGGGCACGGTGAACCGTCACCTGGGCTGGGAAGGCCTGGGCCTGGAGCAGTTCTACCGCATGGCCACCCTGGGCCAGTTGCTGGACTGGCTACAGGCCCAACCCGGCCTGGCGTCCCTGCTGGAAAACGGTGCGCAGGAGTACTACGTGATCGAGTCGGAGCAGGAGTCCTTGCCCGCCGCCCATGCAGGATTTTCGATCAATACTCACCTGGGGCGTTTTGCCGTGGTCCGCGCCACCTCGGCCAGCCACGCCCGGGAGGCGCTGCGCAGCGGTTCCGGGCGGTTGCCGGCTGCCGGCGACAGCCGCTGGATCGGCTTGAACAAGAGCCAGTTGTCGATGGTGTATGCCGAACTGTTCAACAAGGATCTACGGGCCAACAACGTGCTCTACCTGTTCCGGCCCGAGCAGTTGCCGGCCGCCGGGCTGGACCTGCAGGCGTTGGCCCAGGGCTTGAAGCAGCGCTATCCACTGGCGGGCTGTCGGGTGGCGCGGGTCGAGGGCGAGTACTGTCTTGATCTGGCCCCCGAGCCGCCGGCGCGCCTGTGGCTGGAGCCTGTGGCGGAGTTTCCCAGCCAGCAGGCCTGCGTGGAGCATTTCCTTGAGCGGCCGCTGTCACTGTTCGAGCAGGACCTGTGCAGCCTGTTCAAGGTGCGCATCGACGGCACCTTGCACCTGGGGCTGTGGCTGCACCACATCCTTGGCAACCATGTCGGCCAGTTGAGCCTGCTGCGCAGCGTGGAACAGTTGGCGCTGGGCGTGCAGTCGCCGCCGGTGGCGGATTTTTCCTTTGTCGGCAATAACCTGATGCAGGCCGAGGAATATGAGCGTCTGGCAGATGCCGGCACCGAGGCCTGGGAGCAAGAGGCCGAGGAGTACGCGCCGCTGGCCGATGTCCCGGCGCCGGCGGCCACTGCCCAGGCGCTGCAGTTGCGCGCGGCACTGGCCATGGACCCGATGAAGCTGGCCTCGCCGCAGCGTCTGTTCCACCTGTTGCAGGCGTTTCGCCAGGGCTGTGCCGAGGGCTTGGGGATAGAGGCGCCGATCGTCAATCTATTGTTCGCCTGGGCTGAGCGTTCGGTGATCAGCGGATTCTCCAGTTACACGGTGCCCGTGCCCCTGGCTCCCGGGCGCTTCGCCGAAGGCTGCGAGCCACAGGCCTGCATGGATTACCTGAATGCCAAGCTGGCCCGGGCGGCCTTGGGTTACGAGGAAATACTCGCGGCCCTGGGCCTGTACGGCTTTGCTCCGGCGTTCCTGTGCAATTTCGTCGAGCTGCCGGCCAGTGACGCCCGGTGGTTGCAAACGCGGATTGCCAACCCGGTTAGCGAGTGGCCCAAGACCCTGCTCGACCTGACGGTGGTCAAGTCGGCGCTGGGCTGCGAAGTGCTGCTCAACAGCTATCTGCCCGAGCCGCAGGCCAGGGCATTTCTCGAATCCTTTGTCGCGGCGGGGCAACGTCAATGAAACTGATCTGCTTTCCCGACTTCGTCGGCCATCCGATCTGTTTTTCCGCCCTGGGCCGGGCACTCAAGGGGCGGGTGTCGCTGGTGCAGGTCAACTACAGCGACTACTGGCCCTATTCCAGTGTCGAAGACCTGGCCCGGCAGATTGCCCAAGAGCATGAGCTGACGACCCTGGACGCGGTGCTCGGTTACTCCTTCGGCGCTTATGTGGCGGCCTGTTGCGTGGCCCGCAGCACGGCACCCGCCAGGCCGCTGCTGTTGGTGGACCCGCCGCTGCTGGCCGAGCTTCGAGGGTTGGCCCCTGACGCCATTGCCCGGCGTTTGGCGGCCGATCCGCAGTATGCCTACGTCGATGACCTGGTGGACGCGCAGTTGGTCAATCGCGAGTGCGTGCACGGCAATATCCTGCTGCTGTCCCAATGGCAGGCGGTACCGCTGAAGGGGCGCGCGGTGGATGTGCTGTTGTCCGCCGGGCGCAGTGCCGAGGGGCTGGCCCCGGGCCTGGGGCTCGATCCGGCCCAGGACAATCGCTACTGGCGGGACGAGCAGCGCCACCATGGCTCGGTGATCAATAGCCCCGATGTGCTCACCTGGCTGCTGGACCCTGGGGCCTTGCAGCGCATTGCTTGGTGATCGAAGCCGGCCCGTTCGGGGTGCCCTCAGTTCCAGCTAAGTTTTCCCTCGTAGCCTCTGCCTCGCGCCAATACACGCGCCGTTATGGAGAGGCACCCGATGAAGCCGCTGAGCAAGACCGATTGGCTGAACAAGGTTCCGGAGGTGACGCTGTCCTTCTGGATCATCAAGATCATGTCCACCACCGTGGGCGAAACCTGCGCCGACTACCTGGCCGTCGACGCCGGCCTGGGGCAGGGCGTGACCAGCATCGGCATGGCCCTGTTGCTGGGGCTGGCGCTGTTCGCGCAGTTCCGCAGCCGGGCCTACACGCCATGGATCTACTGGCTGAGCGTGGTCCTGGTGAGCATCGTCGGGACCCAGATCACCGATGTGCTCACCGATCAGCTGGGCATCAGCCTGTACCTCAGCACCGCAGTGTTTGCAGGCTTGCTGGCGGTCAATTTCGCTGTCTGGTACGCCGTTGAGCGCAATCTGTCGATCCGCCAGATCGTTACCCCGCGACGCGAGCTGTTCTACTGGGCCACCGTGTTCTGCACCTTTGCCCTGGGAACCGCTGCCGGGGACCTGGCCCCCGAGGCGCTGGGGCTCGGCTTTACCCTGGGAGCGCTGATCTTTGCCGCACTGATTGCCGTGACCCTGGTGGCCTGGCGCCTGGGGGGCAATGCGGTGCTGACCTTCTGGATCGCCTACATCCTTACTCGACCGTTTGGCGCCGCCCTCGGCGACCTGCTGACACAAGCCAAGACCTACGGTGGCCTGGGCCTGGGCGCCACCTGGACCAGCGCAATCTTCCTCTGCGTGATTCTTTTGCTGGTGACCGTCGCGCAGCTCAACGTCAACAACCGTCAGCGCCTTTCCCACTGATTATCCGACCCTCACTCAAGGACTCATCATGGCCTTTATCCGCTCTGCCATTCGCTACACCACGACTCTTTCCATGATTGCCCTACTGGGGCTGGCCGCGGGGTGTTCCAAGCCTGCCGATGCGCCCAAGCCCGGCACTGCCGCTTCAGCCCAGGCTACCGGGGCCACGGCCTCCAGGCTGGGCGACCTGGCCGAGTTCCAGGCCATTGCCCGTGATGTGGCCGGCTTGGTGGACAAGCAGGACCTGCTGCAGGTCAGCGACTCGAGGCCGGGTATTGCCGTGGCTGAGCGCGAGCGCGTGTTCGACCCTTTCCATCGCGGGCTAGCGATGAAGTGGGCTCCGGGCTGGGGCTCGCCATCGTCAAGGCCATTGCCGATCGGCATGCCGGCCGGGTCTGGCTGGATTACTCCGACCAACGGGCCAAACGCGGGTTGTGTGTGACGGTGGCTTTTGCCCGGGTGCAGGTGCCGCCGGCAGGGTAGGGCGCGGCTGTTGGGCAGAATAGGCTTTTGAATACCCTGGATATTCTGTAGCCTTGCGCGGCTCCAATGTTGTCCGTACCTGATGAACTCACTCTCCCGGCGGGGCCTTAAGCGGTCCGGAGCCGGTGGTATACTCGACTTTCGCGCCTCAAGCGCCTGCAGGTCTTGCGAACATGACGCAAATTTCTGAACGCCTTCTGGTTCAAGCCCACCTCGACGCCAAGCAGCCCAAACCCTTGAGCGCTGCGCAAGAGGCCCATCTGCGTGCCGCCATCGCTGCCGAGCTCAAGGCTCAGGATGCGGTGCTGGTTGCACACTTCTACTGTGATCCGGTGATTCAGGCCCTGGCCGAAGAAACCGGTGGCTGCGTGTCCGACTCCCTGGAAATGGCCCGCTTCGGCAATGCCCATCCGGCCAAGACCGTGCTGGTTGCCGGGGTCCGCTTCATGGGTGAGACGGCGAAGATTCTCAACCCTGAAAAACGGGTGTTGATGCCGACCCTGGAAGCCACCTGCTCCCTTGACCTTGGCTGCCCGGTGGAAGAGTTCTCGGCATTCTGCGACCAGCATCCCGAGCGCACCGTGGTGGTCTATGCCAACACGTCGGCGGCGGTCAAAGCCCGTGCCGACTGGGTGGTGACGTCCAGTTGCGCCCTGGAAATCGTCGAAAGCCTGATGGATAACGGCGAGAAGATCATCTGGGGCCCCGACAAGCACCTGGGCACCTACATCCAGCGCCAGACCGGTGCCGACATGCTGCTCTGGGACGGTGCCTGCATCGTTCACGAGGAGTTCAAGTCCAAGCAGCTGGAAGACATGAAGGCGCTGTATCCGGATGCGGCCATTCTGGTGCACCCGGAGTCCCCCAGCTCGGTGATCGAACTGGCCGATGCGGTGGGCTCCACCAGTCAGCTGATTGCTGCCGCGCAGCGCCTGCCGAACAAGACCTTCATCGTCGCCACCGACCGCGGCATCTTCTACAAGATGCAGCAGCTGTGCCCGGACAAGGTGTTCATCGAGGCGCCGACGGCCGGCAATGGTGCGGCGTGCCGCAGTTGTGCCCATTGCCCGTGGATGGCCATGAATACCCTGGAGCGTACCCTGCAGTGCCTGAAGGATGGCAGCAACGAGATCAGCGTCGACCCGGCGCTGATCCCCAATGCGCTCCGCCCTCTGAAGCGCATGCTGGATTTCACCCAGGCCGCGCGGATGAAACTGGCGGGCAACGCCTGATCGGTTCTTCTGCTCGCTTAAAAAAACGCCCCGATCTGTCGGGGCGTTTTTGTAGGCGGCGGGCTTACTTCTTCTGCTTGGGAATGCGCACCAGCTGGCTGTTGGAGTAGATGTCGTGCCAACTGCGTTTCTGCTTGTCCACTAGCACCCAGAAGAAGCCCAGGCCGGCACACAGCCAGGACGCGATCGACACCATGAAGCGCAACAGCGCCTGCCACAGGCTGATACGGCTGCCGTCGGCGTTCTGCACCCGGATACCCCAGACCTGCATGCCCAGGGTCTGGCCGGAGTGGGTCCAGAACTTGGCGAAGAAACCGAACAGTACGAACAGCAGCACCGTGGAATACAACGGGTCACCGTCCAGGGCGCCGGATTCGGTCAGGGTACGCATCCGCGCCTCGCCGATGATCTGCATCTGGATCAGCTTGTAGACGCCGCCCGTGACAATCAGCAGGGCAACGCACAGCAGGAAATCATAGAACATCGCTGCCAGGCGACGACCCAGGCCGGCGGCGGGGAACTCGCCTTGGGGGCTTAGCAGATGTTTCGACATGACAGGCTCTCGACTGAAAAAAGAAGCCATTTTACGGAATTGCGCGCACAAAAAAGCCCCTGATGTCAGCATCAGGGGCTTTTTCGTTACAGACGATTAAGCTTCTGCTTGTACTTCGTCAGCCTGCATGCCTTTCTGGCCTTGCACAGCGATGAAGGTCACTTTTTGGCCTTCTTTCAGGCTCTTGAAGCCGTTGCCCTGAATGGCGCGGAAGTGTACGAACAGATCCGGACCGCTTTCTGGAGTGATAAAACCAAAACCTTTCTCGTCGTTAAACCACTTGACGGTACCGCTCTGACGTTGGGACATTTCTTATTTCCTTTGACGCTAAAAAATTAATGACAGTCTCTTTCTCATGAAAGAGTACTGGGCTGGGTTGCAGGAAAGTAAGAGACGTCGAACGGGTTGTAGCAAACTTGTTAGCTACTGCCCAGGTCACGATTCCAAGCGACCCATGCAAACACAGTGGGGAAACTCTACGCCAACTATGGGAGAAAAAACAAGCCCCGCGAAGCCCCGGTTTTACTCAGCTTGCCGAGGTTTGGCGGAACTAGCGTACGGGGCTTATTCGATAGAGTTGTTCAATTGTTTTCGGGCGTTATAAGTGAAGTTCAGTATCGAAAATATGCACTGTTTTATGGCGGTTGCGTTACAGATTAGTGCACTTTTAACGCAACCGCGTTACTTATAGAAACAGTCCCTCAGCCGCGGTAGTAGCGTTGTGGCACGAATGGCATTTTGCTTACAAGCATTGGCACCTTTTTCCCACGAACTATTGCTGCAACTGGCGTATCGAGTGCGCAGTGCTCTATGTCGAGGTAGCCCATGGCCAAGGGGCCGCCCAGGGTCGGACCAAAACCGCCGCTGCACACGCTGCCGATAACCTTGCCTTCGGCGTCGACGATCTCTGCACCTTCACGTACCGGTGTGCGTTCCTGGGGCAGCAGGCCGACGCGTTTGCGGCTGACACCGCCTTGCTGTTGGGCAAAGATCACCTCGGCACCGGGGAAGCTGCCGGCGCGGGCGCCATCGGCACGACGTGCCTTGGAGATGGCCCACAGCAGGCTGGCCTGGATCGGCGTGGTGTCGCTGTTCATGTCATGGCCATAGAGGCACAGGCCGGCTTCCAGGCGCAGGGAGTCGCGGGCGCCGAGGCCGATGGCCGCTACTTCCGGCTCGGCCAGCAGGGCACGGGCGAGTTTTTCCGCCTGGGCCGCCGGCACCGAGATTTCGAAACCGTCTTCGCCGGTGTAGCCCGAACGGCTGACAAAGCAGTCCACGCCCAGCAGGGTCACCGGCTTGAACTGCATGAAGGTCATCTGCGCCACCTCCGGCGCCAGGCGCGCCAGCACCGTGACCGCAGCCGGGCCTTGCAGGGCCAGCAGGGCCCGTTCCTCGAACAGCGGTTGAATGTCGCATTGCTCGCCCAGGTGGCGGCGCAGGTGGGCCAGGTCCTGGTCCTTGCAGGCGGCGTTGACTACCAGGAACAGCTGTTCGTCCCCCAGGTTGGCCACCATCAGGTCATCAAGGATGCCGCCCTGTTCGTTGGTGAACATGGCGTAGCGCTGCATGCCCACCGGCAAGTCGATGATATCCACCGGCACCAGGGTCTCCAGGGCCTGGGCGGCATTGGCGCCGCGCAGCAGGATCTGCCCCATGTGGGACACATCGAACAGCCCGGCCTGTTCACGGGTGTGCTGGTGCTCCTTCATCACTCCCAGCGGGTACTGCACCGGCATGTCGTAGCCGGCGAACGGCACCATGCGGGCGCCGAGTTCCAGGTGCAGGCTGTGCAGCGGGGTTTTCAACAGTGTTTCGGTGGACATGGGCAACTCCTGAAAAAAACGTGCGGATACAGGCTGCGTATCAGCACTCGATAATGTTCACGGCCAGACCGCCACGGGCGGTTTCCTTGTATTTGCTTTTCATGTCGGCGCCGGTCTGGCGCATGGTGCGGATGACCTTGTCGAGGGAGACGAAGTGCTGCCCGTCGCCACGCAGGGCCATGCGCACCGCATTGATGGCCTTGACCGAGCCCATGGCGTTGCGCTCGATGCAGGGCACCTGCACCAACCCGCCAATGGGGTCACAGGTCAGCCCGAGGTTGTGTTCCATGCCGATTTCCGCGGCGTTCTCCACTTGCTGCACGCTGCCGCCGAGGACCTCGCACAAGGCCCCGGCCGCCATCGAGCAGGCCACGCCCACTTCACCCTGGCAGCCGACTTCGGCGCCGGAGATCGAGGCGTTTTCCTTGTAGAGGATGCCGATGGCTGCGGCGGTGAGGAGAAAACGCACCACCCCGTCTTCGTTGGCCCCGGGAATGAAGCGCATGTAGTAGTGCAGCACCGCCGGAATGATTCCGGCCGCGCCATTGGTGGGGGCTGTGACCACCCGTCCGCCGTTGGCGTTTTCTTCATTCACCGCCAGGGCATAGAGGTTGACCCAGTCCAGCACCGACAGGGCATCGCGCAGCGCCGCTTCCGGGTGCTTGCACAACTGGCGGTGCAGGGCCGCGGCACGGCGCTTGACCTTGAGCCCGCCGGGCAGGATGCCTTCGTTGCGGCAGCCGGCATCCACGCAGTCCTGCATCACCTGCCAGATCTTCAGCAGGCCGGCGCGGGTTTCAGCTTCCGGGCGCCAGGCACTTTCATTGGTCAGCATCACCTGGCTGATGGACAGGCCATAGGTAGCGCAATGTTGCAGCAGTTCCTTGGCATTGCGGAAAGGGAAGGTCAGGCGGGTGGTGTCTTCAACGATGCGATCGGCTCCGGCGGCATCTTCATCCACGACGAAACCACCGCCAATGGAGTAGTACTCGCGGCTGCGGATCTGCAAACCGGCGCTGTCGAAGGCACGAAAGATCATGCCATTGGGGTGATAGGCCAGGGGCTTGCGGATCATGGCCAGGTGTTCTTTCTCGTTGAACGCAATGCTGTGTTCGCCGAGCAGGTTGAGGCGCGCGCTGCTGCGTATTTCCTGCAGGCGCGCGGCGATGTTTTCGGTATTCACGGTGTCCGGGTGCTCGCCTTCCAGGCCCAGCAGCACCGCCTTGTCGCTGCCGTGGCCTTTGCCGGTGGCGCCCAGCGAGCCGTACAGCTCGACCTTGACGCAGGTGGTGCTGGCCAGCAGTTGATCGCGACGCAGGCCTTCGACAAAACGCGCGGCGGCGCGCATCGGGCCGACGGTATGGGAGCTGGAGGGGCCGATGCCAATCTTGAACAGGTCGAACACACTCAGGGACATGTTGGTTCTCCGGTTTCTTATTGTATTGATCGGCAAGCAAGCACTTGCAGGAGCTAGCTTGCCCGCGATACAGGCAGCCGCTGCTCTACCCGATTGATGCGTTATCGCTCATCGCCGGCGAGCCGGCTCCTACAGGTATACGCGGTATCTGCAGGGGCACGGCTCTCTAGTGATGGACGGCTTACGCGTCCTGGTAGCTCTCGATCGAAGGGCAGGCGCACACCAGATTGCGGTCGCCGAACACGTTGTCGACCCGGCCAACCGGCGGCCAGTACTTGCCTTCCACCAGGGATGCCACTGGGTACACCGCCTGTTCACGGCTGTATGGATGGGACCACTCGCCCACCAGTTCGGCCGCGGTGTGCGGAGCGTTCTTCAGCGGGTTGTCGTCTTTGTCCAGGGCGCCGTTTTCCACTGCGCGGATTTCTTCGCGGATGCGGATCATGGCATCGCAGAAGCGGTCCAGTTCTTCCTTGGATTCGCTTTCGGTCGGCTCGATCATCAGGGTACCGGCCACCGGGAACGACATGGTCGGCGCGTGGAAGCCAAAATCGATCAGGCGCTTGGCCACGTCATCGACGCTGATGCCGCTGCTGTCTTTCAAAGGACGCAGGTCGAGGATGCATTCGTGGGCCACCAGGCCGTTGCTGCCGGTGTAGAGCACCGGGTAGTGCTCTTCCAGGCGGCGCGAGATGTAGTTGGCATTGAGGATCGCCAACTGCGAGGCGCGCTTGAGGCCGGCGCCGCCCATCATGCTGATATACATCCAGGTGATCGGCAGGATGCTGGCGCTGCCGAACGGAGCGGCACAGACCGCGCCTTTCTTGTTTTCCAGCGCGGCATGGCCGGGCAGGAAGGGTGCCAGGTGCGACTTGACGCCGATCGGGCCGACGCCCGGGCCGCCACCGCCATGGGGAATGCAGAAGGTCTTGTGCAGGTTCAGGTGCGACACGTCGCCACCGAACTTGCCCGGGGCGCAGAGGCCGACCATGGCGTTCATGTTGGCGCCGTCGATGTACACCTGGCCGCCGTTGTCGTGAATGATGCCGCAGATTTCGCGGATGCCTTCTTCGAACACGCCGTGGGTGGACGGGTAGGTGATCATCAGCGCGGCGAGGTGCTCGCGGTGCTCGATGGCCTTGGCCCGCAGGTCCTCGATGTCGACGTTGCCGCGGGCGTCGCAGGCGGTGACCACCACGCGCATGCCGGCCATGTTGGCGGTGGCCGGGTTGGTGCCGTGGGCCGAGGAGGGAATCAGGCAGATATCGCGGCGCTCGTCGCCACGGCTCTGGTGATAGGCACGAATGGCCAGCAGGCCGGCGTACTCGCCCTGGGAGCCGGCGTTGGGCTGCAGCGACACCGCGTCGTAGCCGGTGGCAGCGCAGAGCATCGCTTCAAGTTCGGTGGTCAGTTGCTGGTAGCCGGCGCTTTGCTCGGCGGGAGCGAAGGGGTGCAGTGCGCCGAACTCGGCCCAGGTGATGGGGATCATCTCGCTGGCGGCGTTGAGCTTCATGGTGCAGGAGCCCAGCGGGATCATGGTGCGATCCAGGGCCAGGTCCTTGTCCGCCAGCTTGCGCAGGTAGCGCATCAGCTCGGTTTCCGAGTGATAGCGGTTGAATACCGGGTGGCTGAGGATCGCCGACTGGCGTGCCAGGGCAGCGGGGATGGCGCTGGTGACCGCCGCCGCGAGTGCCGCGAAGTCCGGCGCGGGCTTGCCGTCGGCCAGCAGGCTCCACAGGGTTTCAACGTCGGCTTGAGTGGTGGTTTCGTCCAGGGACAGACCGAGGCGCTCGGCGTCTATCACCCGCAGGTTGATGCCCTGGGCGCGTGCCTTGTCGTGCAGCGCGGCGGTGTTGGCACCAGTGCGCAGGCTCAGGGTGTCGAAGAAGCTTTCCTGCTCCACGGTCAAGCCCAGCTGGACCAGGCCCTTGGCCAGGATCGCGGTCAGCTGGTGGATGCGCTGGGCGATCTGGGTCAGGCCCTTGGGACCGTGGTACACGGCATACATGCTGGCGATGTTGGCCAACAGGACCTGGGCGGTGCAGATGTTGCTGGTGGCCTTCTCGCGGCGGATATGCTGCTCGCGGGTCTGCATGGCCAGGCGCAGGGCCGGCTTGCCGAAACGGTCCACCGAGACGCCCACCAGGCGGCCGGGCATGTCGCGCTTGAAGGCATCGCGGGTGGCGAAGTAGGCCGCATGCGGGCCACCAAAGCCCAGGGGCACACCGAAGCGCTGGGCACTGCCGATGGCCACGTCGGCGCCGAATTCCCCGGGCGGGGTCAGCAGGGTCAGGGCCAGCAGGTCGGCGGCCACGGCCACCAGGGCGTTGGCAGCGTGGAAACGCTCGGTCAGCTCGCGGTAGTCGAACAGGTCACCGTTGCTTGCCGGGTATTGCAGCAGGGTGCCGAAGAACGGGCTGACGTCGGTCAGCTTGCGCTCATCGCCCACCACCACGTTGATCCCCAGGGGCTCGGCACGGGTGCGCAGCACATCGAGGGTCTGTGGGTGGCAATGCTGCGAGGCGAAGAAGGCGTGGCTGCCCTTGTTCTTGCTCAGGCGCTTGCAGAAGGTCATGGCTTCGGCGGCGGCGGTGCCTTCGTCCAGCAGCGAGGCGTTGGCGATCGGCAGGCCGCTCAGGTCGCTGATCAGGGTCTGGAAATTCAACAGGGCTTCCAGGCGACCCTGGGAGATTTCCGGCTGGTACGGGGTGTAGGCGGTGTACCAGGCGGGGTTTTCCAGGAGGTTGCGCAGGATCGGCGACGGCGTATGGCAGTTGTAGTAGCCCTGGCCGATATAGGTCTTGAACAGCTGGTTCCTGGCGGCGATGGCCTTGATCGAGGCCAGGGCCTGGGCTTCGCTCAGGCCCTGGCCCAGCTCCAGTACGCTGGTGCCCTTGATGCTCTCGGGAATCACGCTGGCGCTCAGGGCTTCCAGGGAGTCGAAGCCGAGGCTATTGAGCATGGTTTGCTCATCGCCCTGGCGCGGGCCGATGTGGCGCGCGATGAATTCGTTGGCGGTGCTCAGGTTGACGGTCATGGCGGCTCCTCAGGCTTCGGCGCTGGCTTTGATCAGGCGGTCGTAGGCGTCCTGGTCCAGCAATTGGCCAACGGCAGCGGCATCGGCAGGGATGAAGCGGAAGAACCAGCCTTCGCCCAGCGGGTCTTCGTTGACCAGTTCCGGGCTGTCTTCCAGGGCCGGGTTGGTGGCGACCACTTCACCGTCCAGGGGCATGTACACGCCGCTGGCGGCTTTCACCGATTCCACGGTGGCGGCTTCGGCGCCCTTGTCGTAGCCCTGCAGCTCCGGCAGTTGCACAAACACCACATCACCCAGGGCGTTCTGGGCGAAAGCCGTAATGCCGACGGTGACACTGCCATCCGCTTCGGTACGCAGCCATTCGTGATCTTCAGTAAAACGCAACTCGCTCATGGAAACTCCTCAGGGGCCAGACTCGTCTGGTGGACGCGATTGAATGCTCGGACAGCGCCGAGCCGAATGGCAATGTCCATAGCAAGAACACGGCCAATATTTATTTGGCCTTTGTAAATCAAGGGGTTGAGTGTTTTTTGTAGAGAATGGAATTTCACGGCCGTAGCGAAAACGCTACAGCACGGGGTGCGGAAAAAAGGCTTTGAGGATCAAAGCCTTGCACGGCTGCGATTGCAAGGCTTTGTAGCGAAATCGTTCCACTGTAGCGCTTTCAGTACAGATGGAGGTCGCTTTCAGAGCGGCAGGCGCAAGCTCAGGCCTTGCTGGGAATGCCGTATTTGCGCAGGCGATGGGCAATCGCGGTATGGGAGGTCTGCAAGCGGTTGGCCAGTTGCCGGGTCGAGGGGTAACTGACGTAGAGGTTTTCCAGCAGCTCCTTCTCGAAGGTTTCCACGGCCTGTTCCAGGCTGGCCACTTCGGCATCGTTCTGGCGGGCTACCGAGGTGCCGGCAATGTCCAGGTCACCGATGTCCACCAGGTTGCTCTCGCAGATCGCCGCCGCACGGAAGATCACGTTCTGCAATTGCCGCACGTTGCCCGGCCAGCGGTTGCCCAGCAGCGCCGGGTAGGTCCCCGGTGTCAGCCGGCACACCGGCCGCTGGATCTGCGCGCAGGCCTGCTGCATGAAGTAGCGGGCCAGCAGCAGGATGTCCTGGCCGCGTTCGCGCAGCGGTGGCACTTCCACGTTCAGCACGTTGAGGCGATAGAACAGGTCTTCGCGGAAGGTGCCTTCGTTGACCATTTTTTCCAGGTCACGATGGGTGGCGCTGAGGATGCGCACGTTGACCTTGATCTCGCGATCGCCACCGACCCGGCGAAAGCTGCCGTCATTGAGAAAGCGCAGGAGCTTGGCCTGCAGGTAGGGCGACATCTCGCCGATTTCATCGAGGAACACCGTGCCCTGGTTGGCCAGCTCCATCAGCCCCGGCTTGCCGCCGCGCTGGGCGCCGGTGAAGGCGCCGGGGGCATAGCCGAACAGTTCGCTCTCGGCCAGGTTTTCCGGCAGCGCCGCGCAGTTCAGGGCCAGGAACGGCGCGCCGTGGCGGGCGCTGATGGCGTGGCAGGCGCGGGCCACCAGTTCCTTGCCGGTGCCGGTTTCACCCTGGATCAATAGTGGTGCGTCCAGCGCTGCGACCCGCTGCGCCCGGGCCTTGAGGGTGCGGATCGCCGGTGATTCGCCGAGCAGGGCATCGAAGCCTTCGGCGTGGTCGTGATGCAGGGCCGAGAGCCGTTCACCGATGCGGTTGGGCGGGTACAGGGTCAGCAGGGCACCGGCGTCGGTAATGGGAGTGGCGTCCAGCAGCAGGGTCTGGCCATTGACGGTGATTTCCCGCAGCGGCAGGCGAAAGCCGTTTTCCAGCAGGGCCTCCAGCAGTGCGGGGTCGACAAACAGCTCGGCGACGCTTTCCCCGGCCGGTTCGCGACCATACAGGGCGATCAGCGCCGGGTTGGCCAGCAGCACTTTGCCGGCACTGTCCAGGGCCAGCACCGGATCGGTCATGGCCGCCAACAGGGCGTCCAGTTGCAGGTGCCGGCGTTGCCCGGGAAGGATGTCCACCACCGTTACCGCCTGCACGCCACGTACGTTGAACAGCGCATCGCGCAGTTCTTCCAGCACCTGGGGGCTCAAGGTCGGGGCATCGATATAGACGTTGGGCGGCACCATTTCCACCGCATCCAGGTTGAGGTTGCGCCCGCCCAACAGGGCCAGGACTTCCTGGGTGATGCCGACGCGGTCGATGAAGCTGACGTGGATACGCATGGGGTGACTGACGGTTCTGCAAAGCGGAGGGTGGCCAGTATGCCTTGGGGCAGGGGCTTAGTCGAAATCGTCACGCATGCCGCAAGAGCCGGCTAGCCGGCGAAGGCGGGCCGGGCAGCGATGCAGGGCCGTGGTCAGTTCGCCGGCACGTCGGCCCCAGCAGGGGATCGGGGGTTATGCAAGGTGCTCGGGTTTCACCGGGTCGCCGGGCTTGACGTCCAGTTGCTTGCGTACGTCCTCGAACATTTCGTCGTAGTACTTGTGCATCGAGGCAATGCTGGCGCTCTTGGGCAGGCCGTGCTGCTGGGCGAGGCGGGTGGCGTGGCGGGCGAAGTCGAAAGCCAGGTCCTTGGCCAGGAAGAACTGCTCCTTCAGGGACTTGTCTTCGATGGTGCCGTGCAGGGTGAACAGCATGCCCTTGCCCTCCTTGGGATCGTGGGCCACTTCGTAGTCAATGCACAGGTTGTAGCTGAAGTCGTCCTTGTTCAGCGCATGGCGCTCGATATGCAGGTGACCGGGCTCAAACATGGCCATAGGCTTCTCTCCTCCAGGGCTTTGAAATGAGGGCAGGCGCCGGGCCTGCCCCGAGTTTTCACTGCAAGCGTCTTACAGGTAACTGATGCCAGGTTGCGCGGTGCTGATGCGGGTGCCGGCCTTGCCCTGGACGATCGCTTCGATGTCCGAGAGTGAACCGATCACTGCGGTTTTGCCAGTGTGCCGGGCAAATTCGCAGGCGGCCTGGACCTTCGGCCCCATGGAGCCGGCGGCAAAGCCCAGCTTCTCGATTTCGTCCGGGTGGGCCTGGCCGATGGCCTTCTGGGTCGGTTTGCCGAAGTCGATGAACGCCGCGTTGACGTCGGTGGCGATCACCAGCAGGTCGGCTTCCAGTTGCTCGGCCAACAGCGCCGAGCACAGGTCCTTGTCGATCACGGCCTCGATGCCCTTGAGCTTGCCATCCTCGCCGTACATGGTGGGGATGCCGCCACCGCCGGCGCAGATCACGATGCTGCTTTTTTCCAGCAGCCACTTGATCGGACGGATCTCGAAGATGCGCTTGGGTTTCGGGCTGGCCACTACCCGGCGGTACTTGTCGCCATCCGGGGCGATGGCCCAGCCTTTTTCCTTGGCCAGCTTCTCGGCTTCTTCCTTGCTGTAGACCGGGCCGATGGGCTTGGTCGGGTTCTTGAATGCCGGGTCCTTGGCGTCCACTTCCACCTGGGTCAGCAAGGTGGCGAACGGCACCTCGAAGTCCAGCAGGTTGCCCAGTTCCTGTTCGATGATGTAGCCGATCATGCCTTCGGTCTCGGCGCCTAGCACGTCCAGCGGGTAGGGCGAAACCTGGGTATAGGCCGCCGCTTGCAACGACAGCAGGCCGACCTGCGGGCCATTGCCGTGGGCAATCACCAGTTGGTTGCCGGGGTGGATCTTGGCGATCTGTTCGGTGGCGATGCGGATGTTGGCGCGTTGGTTGTCCGCGGTCATGGGTTCACCACGGCGGAGCAGGGCGTTACCGCCCAGTGCAACGACGATACGCATAATGCAGTCCTTCTAGAGTCCGGTGCCGGCGCCGCCTGGGCGGCGCCGGTGCTGGAGGGGGATTACAGGTCGGCCAGGGTCGAAACCAGGATCGCCTTGATGGTGTGCATGCGGTTTTCCGCTTGCTCGAAGGCGATGCAGGCGGGCGACTCGAACACGTCGTCGGTCACTTCAATGCCGTTGGCCAGGTGCGGATACTGCTCGGCGATTTGCTTGCCGACCTTGGTATCGCTGTTGTGGAAAGCCGGCAGGCAGTGCATGAACTTGGTCCGTGGGTTGCCGGTGGCTTTCATCAGCTGGGCGTTGACCTGGTAGGGCAGCAGTTGCTCGATACGCTCGGCCCAGGCTTCCACCGGTTCGCCCATGGAGACCCAGACGTCGGTGTGAATGAAGTCCACGCCCTTGACCGCGGCTTTCGGATCCTCGGTGAGGGTGATGCGGGCACCGCTTTCCTCTGCGTATTGCTTGCAGCGCTGCACCAGGTCGTCATGGGGCCACAGGGCCTTGGGCGCGCAGATGCGCACGTCCATGCCGAGCTTGGCGCCCACCAGCAGCAGAGAGTTGCCCATGTTGTTGCGCGCATCGCCCAGGTAGGCGTAGCTGATCTCGTGGATCGGCTTGTCGGCGTGCTCACGCATGGTCAGCACGTCGGCGATCATCTGGGTCGGGTGGTATTCATCGGTCAGGCCGTTGAACACCGGAACCCCGGCGAATTTCGCCAGTTCTTCGACGATTTCCTGCTTGAAGCCGCGGTACTCGATGGCGTCGTACATGCGCCCCAGCACTCGGGCGGTGTCCTTCATGCTTTCCTTGTGGCCGATCTGCGAGGAGTTGGGGTCGATGTAGGTGACGTTGGCGCCCTGGTCATAGGCCGCCACTTCGAAGGCGCAACGGGTACGGGTCGAGGTCTTTTCGAAGATCAGGGCGATGTTGTTGCCCTTGAGGTGCTGCTGCTCGGTGCCGGTGTACTTGGCGCGCTTGAGGTCGCGGGACAGGTCCAGCAGGTAGCGCAGCTCACGTGGGGTGTGGTGTTCCAGGCTCAGCAGGTTACGGTTGTGGATGTTGAAAGCCATGATGGATCTCCTTTGATTTCGGTCGTCCACTTGCCGAGGCCCTTTGTAGGAGCAACGGCAAGCTGCTATGTCGGATAGGGGCGCTTAGTAGTCGATCGGGTCGCGGATGATCGGGCAGGTCATGCAGTGGCCGCCGCCACGGCCCCGGCCCAGTTCGCCGGCGCTGATGGTGATGACCTCGACCCCGGCCTTGCGCAGCAGGGTGTTGGTGTAGGTGTTGCGGTCGTAGCCGATGACCACGCCGGGCTCCACGGCCACCACGTTGTTGCCGTCGTCCCATTGCTCGCGCTCGGCGGCGAAGGCGTTGCCACCGGTTTCCACCACGCGCAGGGCCTTGAGGTTGAGGGCCTTGGCCACGGTGTCGAGGAAGCTGGTCTCCTCGCGGCGCACATCGATGCCGCCGGGCTTGCTTTCGTCAGGGCGCAGGCTGAAGGCGACGATCTGGCTCACCACTTCCGGGAAGACCGTGACCAGGTCGCGGTCGCAGAAGCTGAACACGGTGTCCAGGTGCATCGCCGCGCGGGATTTCGGCAGGCCGGCGACGATCACGCGCTCCACGGCCTTGTGCTTGAACAGGTTCAGCGCCAGTTGGCCGATGGCCTGACGCGAGGAGCGCTCGCCCATGCCGATCAGGACCACGCCGTTGCCGATCGGCATCACGTCGCCGCCTTCCAGGGTGGCGTTGCCGTGTTCCTGGTCCGGATCGCCGTACCAGATCTGGAAGTCGGCGTTGGTGAACTCGGGGTGGAACTTGTAGATGGCGGTGGTCAGTAGGGTTTCCTGACGTCGCGCCGGCCAGTACATCGGGTTCAGGGTCACGCCGCCGTAGATCCAGCAGGTGGTGTCGCGGGTGAACTGGGTGTTGGGCAGCGGCGGCAGGATGAAGCTGGAGTGGCCGAGGAAGTCGCGGAACATCTCGATGGTCTTGCCACCGAAGCTGGTGGGCAGGTCATCGGCCGATACACCGCCGATCAGGTACTCGGCGACCTTGCGCGGCTCCAGGCTGCGCAGCCACGAACCGACTTCGTTGACCAGGCCCAGGCCGACCTGGTTGGCGGTGATCTTGCGCTCCAGAATCCAGTCCAGGGCTTCGGGCATGGCGACAATGTCGGTCAGCAGGTTGTGCATTTCCAGCACATCGATATCCCGCTCACGCATCTTGGTGACGAAGTCGAAGTGGTCGCGTTTGGCCTGGGCCACCCACAGCACATCATCGAACAGCAGTTCATCGCAGTTGTTCGGGGTCAGCCGCTGATGGGCCAGGCCTGGGGAACAAACCATGACTTTGCGCAGTTTGCCGGCTTCGGAATGTACGCCGTACTTAACTTTTTCCGTGGTCATTACTGTGATCCTCCAGAGACAAAACAATCGGGGGTGTTGCTAGAGCTATAGGGTCAGGAAGCCGTCGTAGAGTCCGTAGGCCGCCACCAGGGCGCCTATGACCACTGCGGCAAAAATCAGCTTCTCGACGTTGGTGAAAATCGGTTTGTGCAGTTCCATCTTGGCCTTGGCGAACAGCACCACGCCGGGGGCGTAGAGCAGGGCCGAGAGCAGCAGGTACTTGACCCCGCCGGCATACAGCAGCCAGATCGCGTAGAGCAGGGCGATGCTGCCGATGATCAGGTCCTTCTTGCGTTCGGCCAGGGCCTGTTCATAGCTTTCGCCGCGCACCGCCAGCAGTACTGCGTAGGCCGCCGACCACAGGTAGGGCACCAGGATCATCGAGGTGGCGAGGTAGATCAGCGACAGGTAGGTACTGGCCGAGAACAGGGTGATGACCAGGAAGATCTGCACCATGGCATTGGTCAGCCACAGGGCGTTGGCCGGTACGTGGTTGGCGTTCTCGCGGCGCAGGAACTCCGGCATGGTGTGGTCCTTGGCGGCGGCGAACATGATTTCCGCGCACAGCAGCACCCAGGACAGCAGCGCCCCCAGCAGCGAGATGATCAGGCCGACGCTGATCAGTACCGCGCCCCAGTGGCCCACCACATGCTCCAGCACTGCCGCCATGGACGGGTTCTGCAGCTTGGCCAGTTCCGGCTGGGTCATGATCCCCAGGGACAGCACGTTCACCAGCACCAGGAACAGCAGCACGGTGATGAAGCCGATGACGGTGGCCTTGCCCACATCCGAGCGTTTCTCCGCCCGGGACGAGAAGATGCTCGCGCCCTCGATGCCGATGAACACCCACACGGTGACCAGCATCATGTTGCGCACCTGGTTCATCACGCTGCCCAGGTCCGGATTCTTCACGCCCCAGATGTCGGCGGTGAAGATATCCAGCTTGAAGGCGAACAGGGCGATCAGCACGAACAGCAGCAGCGGCACCACCTTGGCAACCGTGGTCACCAGGTTGATGAAGGCCGCTTCCTTGATGCCGCGCAGCACCAGGAAGTGCACGGCCCAGAGCAAAACAGAGGCGCCGATCACGGCCGCCGGGGTGTTGCCCTCGCCGAAGATCGGGAAGAAATAGCCCAGGGTGCTGAACAGCAGGACGAAGTAGCCGACGTTGCCCAGCCAGGCGCTGATCCAGTAACCCCAGGCCGATGAAAAGCCCATGTAGTCACCGAACCCGGCCTTGGCGTAGGCGTAGACGCCGCCATCCAGGTCAGGTTTGCGATTGGCTAGAGTTTGGAAGACGAAGGCCAGGGTCAACATGCCGACAGCGGTAATTGCCCAACCAATAAGAACAGCACCAACATCGGCGCTGGCGGCCATGTTTTGCGGTAAGGAGAAGATCCCGCCGCCAATCATGGAACCCACTACCAGGGCGACTAAGGCGCCCAGTCTTAGTTTACCGGGGGATTCAGACATTGCATGACTCCAATGCAGGAGAAGAGAGACGTCAGAGTAAATCTGCTTGCAATCCGAACAGCTGACTCAGATCAGTTCATTACTGCATTCCGTTGTGAATGAATGACTTAAGATTTGTTGCGAGGGGTAGAATGCTGCCCGGAGAGGGCCATTCCAGACAGGTTTCGATCTCCTTATCAGTAGCGGTTCTCATTGCCGACGACGTTTGAAACTAGACCCTTTTGGGGAATGTGCAAATCTTTCAGCGGCATTGATTAATCACTTGGTAGTGATGGCACTTAGTGCATATACATAACAAAACAGTCGGTTATTCAGGGCTTTCTACGGGGTGTACAGACGCCCGTTGCTTAAAGGATAAATAATTGACTGTTACTGTTAGACGCAAATTTGTAGAAGTTATTTAATAGCGTGTAGCTTTAATCGCCAGATCGACTCACTGAAGCAGAGGTAGGGATGTCACAACCGGCGCAGAAGCTGCAACTCGGTGCATTGATCGCCCTGGTGGTGGGTTCCATGATTGGTGGCGGGATCTTCTCGCTGCCGCAGAATATGGCGGCCCGGGCCGATGCCGGAGCGGTGCTGATCGGCTGGGCCATCACCGCGGTGGGGATGCTGACCCTGGCCTTCGTCTTCCAGACTCTGGCCAACCGCAAGCCGGAGCTCGATTCCGGGGTCTACGCCTATGCCAAGGCCGGGTTCGGCGACTACATGGGCTTTTCATCGGCCTGGGGTTACTGGATCAGTGCCTGGCTGGGCAACGTCGGCTACTTCGTCCTGCTGTTCAGCACCCTGGGCTATTTCTTTCCGGTGTTCGGCCAGGGCAATACCCCGGTGGCCATCGGCTGTGCCTCGGTCCTGCTGTGGGCCGTGCATTTCCTGGTGTTGCGGGGGATCAAGGAGGCGGCGTTCATCAACCAGCTGACCACGGTGGCGAAGATCGTGCCGCTGGTGATGTTCATCGTCATCGCTGCCGTGGCATTCAAGGCGGATATCTTCACCCGGGATATCTGGGGCCGCAGCAACCCGAACTTCGGCGGGGTGATGGACCAGGTGCGCAACATGATGCTGGTCACGGTGTTCGTGTTCATCGGTATCGAGGGCGCCAGCGTGTATTCGGCCCGGGCGCAGAAGCGCGCCGATGTCGGGCGGGCCACGGTGATCGGTTTTCTCGGGGTGCTGGCGCTGCTGGTACTGGTCAACGTGCTGTCGTTGGGGATCATGAGCCAGCCGGAGCTGGCGCAATTGCAGAATCCTTCCCTGGCGGCAGTGCTGGAGCATATCGTCGGCCCCTGGGGCGCCTTGCTGATCAGCATCGGCCTGGCGGTTTCCCTGCTGGGGGCCTTGCTGTCCTGGGCCTTGCTGTGCGCCGAGATCCTCTACGCCACCGCCCGGGACCGGACCATGCCGGCTTTCCTGAAGAAGGAAAACGCCAACCATGTGCCGGTCAATGCCTTGTGGCTGACCAACGTGATGATCCAGATCTTTCTGCTGATCACCCTGTTCTCTGCCGGCACCTACACCAGCCTGATCTACCTGGCGTCGTCGATGATCCTGGTGCCCTACCTGTGGTCGGCGGCCTATGCGGTGCTGCTCAGCGGTCGCGGGGAAACCTACGAGCAGGCCTCCCGGGAACGCAAGAAGGACCTGTTCATCGCCACCGTGGCCCTGAGCTACGCCATCTGGCTGCTGTACGCCGGCGGCTTGAAGTACCTGCTGCTGTCGGCCTTGTTGTATGCGCCGGGGGTAATCCTGTTCGCCAAGGCCAAGCATGAGCAGGGCGAGCCGTTGTTCACCCCGCTGGAAAAACTGATCTTCGCGGCCGTGGTCATCGGCGCCTCATTGGCGGCCTATGGCTTGTACAGCGGCCTGCTGGCGCTGTGATTCATCACCTGCCCTACCAGGGCGCCTACGACTGGCCGGCGATGCTGGGCTTTCTCAGGGCCCGCGCCATCGAAGGCCTGGAGGTGGTGCAGGGCGATACTTATGCCCGCACCTTCGCGCTGGCGGGCGGGCAAGGCATCTTGAGTGTCTGCCCGGGGCCTGCAGGCCATTTGCAGGTGCAGTTGCAGGGGGCCGAGCAGGCCCTGCTGCCCCAGGTGCTGGCGCGCTTGCGCCGGCAATTCGATCTGGACGCGGACCTGTCCCTGATCAACCGCCATCTGGCCCGTGATCCGCTGCTCGCACCGTTGCTGGCGGCACGCCCGGGCCTGCGAGTACCCGGGGCCTGGGACGGTTTCGAGCTGGCCATTCGCGCCGTGCTGGGCCAGCAGATCACCGTGCAGGGCGCGATCCGCCTGGCGGGCAAGCTGGTGGCGGTGCATGGCCGGTTGCTGGCCAGTCCCGACCCGCAGTGGCCTGGTTTGACCCACCTGTTTCCCACTCCCCAGGTGCTGTCCACTGCCAACCTGGCCGACCTGGGAATGCCCCGCAGCCGGGCACGCACGCTGTCTGCCGTGGCCCAGGCCTTGCTCGACGATCCACTCCTGTTCGAACCCAGGGCCAGCTTGCAACAGGGGGTGGAGCGCCTGTTGCAATTGCCGGGAATCGGCGATTGGACCGCGCAATACATCGCCCTGCGCCAGTTGCGCGAGAGCGATGCCTTTCCGGCGGCGGACGTAGGCCTGTTCAACGCTGTGGCACGTCTGCAGGGGCTGCGGCCCAATGCCCGCCAACTGCTGGCCCGGGCCGAGGCCTGGCGGCCGTGGCGCGGTTATGCGGCGCAGCATTTGTGGGCGGCCATGGGCTGAAACGGTCCGCCGGTTCCTACGGGATCAACTGGCAGCCAGGGCCTTCACCACCATCTGGGGCGATGGGCGCCCAGGGCGGTGGCCGGGCAACTCCACTGCACCGGCGTTCCATTGATGTGCAACGGCACCCGCAGGCGCCGCGCCGGCCCCCAAGGGGTCTGTTCCAGCACCAGCCCCTGATCCTCGTGGTCTTCGGCGCGCGGTGGAATTTCGGCGGTCGCTGACGGGGAATGATCAACCAGCAACTGGGCGGTACGGGCCAGGGACAGGCGCGCCGATGCGCCCTGCTCGCCGCTCAGGGACCGGGTCAGTGCCCGCAGGGCGCTGGCTGCCATCAGGTAACCGGTGGCGTGATCCAGGGCCTGGACCGGCAGTGGCACAGGCCTGTCCGCGGCTTTCCAGGCCATGCCGGCTTCGGCGATGCCGCAGCTCATCTGCACCAGGCTGTCGAAGCCCCGGCGGTTGCGCCAGCCGTAGGCATTGAGGCTGACTTCGATCAGCCCCGGAGCGATTTTCTGGCGTGCCTGGGCGTCATAACCCAGGTGTTCCAGGGCATCGGCGCGGTAGCCATGCAGAAGCAGGTCGGCCTGCGCCAGCAGGCCTTCGAACAGGGCACGCTGCTCAAGGTCGTGCAGATCGAGGCGCGTGCAGCGTTTGCCCAGGGTCACCTCCGGCTCCAGGGCCGGCTCGTTCCAATGTGGCGGATCGATGCGCAACACCTCGGCCCCGAGCCCCGCCAGCAGGCGGCTGGCCACCGGGCCCGCCAGGACCCGGGTCAGGTCCAGTACCTTGAGCCCGGCCAGGGGCCGGTCGACGCGACCGCTCCAGGCCTTGTGCCGCTGATCGGCCTGGGGCAGCCAGTGCACCAGGGGTTCGCTGTTTACCGCCCGGCCCTGGGGGTGGGCCTGCCACTGCGCCCAGCTGCGCATCTGCGCGGCACAACCGCCCTGGTCGACTATCGCCTGCTCCAGTTCCAGGGCGTTCCAGGTGGCCACCTGGGCGGCCATGGCCGAGCGTTCGGTCACCGCTCCCAGCACCCGTTCGGCGGCGGCCCGGTGCTGAGGTGCGTTGGTGTGCAGGCGAATCCAGCCGTCGCGGCTGGCGTAGTCGCCGGCAATCGGGTCCCAGGGTGATGGCAGGCTCCAGCCCTGCGGGCGGATCGAGCTGGCGAACCAGAACGAGGCCAGGCGCCGGTCGACGCTGACCTCTGGCAGGCGTCCGGTCTGGCTGTACAGGAGTTCAGCGACTGCCTGCCCGGCAGCGGCAATGCTGGCGCTGGCCAGGTCGGTCACGGCGAAGGCCGAGGGCAGGGCGCCCTGGCCGGTTTGCCGGATGCTTGATGACGCCAGGCCCAGCGCGGCCTGGATGGATGCGAGTAACTCGGTCATGGCCCACTCCGCGGATCAGGGGAGGGCATTGCACCCTGAAACTGCCGCGGCTGTCGATCACCCCTGGTCATCGGCCGCGGCTGGCGCCGGAGCAGCGCTTACACCCGGAACTGATCCATGAGTTTCATTTGTTGGGTGGCCAGGGCATTGAGCTGGCTGCTGACCTGGGCCGACTCACTGGCCTGTTCGGTGAGGGTTTCGGTCACGGTGCGAATCGCCGAGACGTTGCGGTTGACCTCTTCGGCCACCGCGCTCTGCTGCTCGGCAGCGCTGGCGATCTGCAGGTTCATGTCGCTGATCACAGTGACCGCGTCGCTGATCTTGCCCAGGGCCTGGACTGCCTGCTGGATCTGCCCGGCATTGTTCTGCGCCTGGCTCTGGCTGGCGTGCATGGTGGTCACCACATCCCGGGTGCCGCTCTGGATGCGTTCGATCACCACGCGAATTTCCTCCACCGAGTCTTGGGTGCGCTTGGCCAGGTTGCGCACTTCATCGGCCACCACGGCGAAACCGCGACCGCTTTCCCCGGCGCGAGCCGCTTCGATGGCGGCGTTGAGGGCCAGCAGGTTGGTCTGCTCGGCAATACTGCGGATCACTTCCAGCACCGACCCTATCTGTTCGCTGCTCACCGCCAGGGCTTCGACTTCCCCCACCGCCTTGCTCACCTCGTCGGCCAGCAGGCTGATGTCCCGGGTGCTGCGCTCGATGATGGTCATGCCTTCCTTGGCCGACTGGTCTGCGCCACGGGCGGCCTGGGCGGCATTGGAGGCACTGTTGGCAACATCGTGGGCAGTGGCGCTCATTTCGTTGGAGGCGGTGGCCACTTGATCGATTTCGCGGAACTGCACCTGCATGCCTTCACTGGTCTGGCGGGCGATCTCCGAAGACTGGTCGGCGGTGCCCCGGGCTTCGGTGATGCTCTGCTTGATCTGGGCGATGGTCGGTTGCAGCTTGTCGAGGAAGCGGTTGAACCAGCCCACCAGTTCGCCGAGTTCGTCTTTCTTGCTGTAGTCCAGGCGCTGGGTCAGGTCGCCGTCGCCGCTGGCGATGGCCTTGAGCATCTGCGCCACGCTGTTGATCGGGCGGGTCACGCCCGAGGCACTGAGCCAGATCAGCAGCAGGCCCAGCAGGCCGGCGCCGACGGCCACCAGTACGGTTTTCACTGTGCCGCTGGTCTGGGCCTCATCCAGCAGGCCTTGCAGTTTTACCGAGTCTGCCAGCAGCACTTGTTGCGGCAGGTCGATGGTGACGCCCCAGGGCTTGGCATCGGCAATCGGGCTGAAGGGGTAGACCGCGCGGATCAGTTCACCCTGTTGCAGGACCTTGTTCTGGTTGCCGGCGAGCAGCGGGAGGATATCCTTGCCCTGGGCGCCGAGGGTTTCGTTGATGTTCTTGCCGACCTGGCTGGCATCGGCGCCCACGGCCGCCAGCAAGCCGCTGCCGGCGACGATCATCATGTGCCCGGCACCGTTGAACAGAAAGCGCTGGGATTCGCCGGCCGCGGCCTGCAGGGAGTCCAGGGCGATGTCGACGCCAATCACCCCGATGACCTTGCCGTCCACCAGCAAGGGCTGGGAGATGGTGGTCATCAGCACCTGTTTCTTGTCCTCGCCGATGGTGTCGGCGTAGGGGTCCAGCAGGCAGGTACGGCGGCTGTCGCGGGGGCAGGTGTACCAGACGTTATAGGGGGTGCCGCTGAGGTTGAGGGTGGTCTTGGTCAGGTCGTCTTCCACCATCACGGTGTTCAACTGCTGGCCCCCGGATCGGCTCCAGTAGGTGGCGAAGCGCCCGCGTTCGTTGGAAGCACGGGCTGCGTCATTGAGAAATTCGCTGTCCTTGCCATCCAGGGCGTTGGGTTCGTAGGCCAGCCAGATGCCGAGCACTTTGGGATTGCGCTCGAAGGCGGTCTTCAGGCTGTGGTTGAGCTCTTCGCGCAGTGCCGCAGCTTCCAGGCCGCGCTTGCTCGCCATGTCACGCAGGTCGCGTACCTGGTCCGCCAGGGCGGTGATCACCAGGTTGCTTTCACCGAAGGTCTTCTGCACCCGTACTGCCTGGTCGGCGGCCTTTGCCTGCAGCAACTCTTCGACCCCGGCGGTGAGCATCCGCGTACTGGAGGTGTTGACCAGTTGGTTGTTCTGCTGGCTCTGGTACAGGTTCATGCCGACGATCAGCGCCACTACGCCCAACAGGCACAGTCCGGACAACAGCACTATTTTCAGACGAATGGAGAGAGAGTCGAACATGGGGGCGATCTCGCGAAAGGACGGATGGAAAGCACGGAATCGGATGACTCCGGTCGCCAAGTCCATTCAGCGCTATGCCCGGAACATCGGCTCGGGCGGCCTTTGCGTGAGGGGCTGCCGACGAACGGTCATGTCCTTGACATATATGGCCTCGGGGGCAAGGGCATAGCTGCCAGCGGGCGCAGGTCAGGAGGCCTGCGGCAGGGCTTCGGGGCGTGACCAGATCCACAGGTTGCCCAGGGTCATGCCGGCAATGGCGGCATACATCGTCCAGTGATGGTTGAGCAGGGTCAGCATCAGCCCGGCACACAGCAGCATGCTGACCGTGGCGCTGACCTTGGCCTTGCGGCTGACGATCCGGCCGTTGCGCCAGTTGCAGAGGATAGGCCCGAACAGGCGATGGTTCTCCATCCAGGCGCTTAGCCGTGGCGAGCTCTTGGTGGCGGCCCAGGCAGCCAGCAGGATGAACTCGGTGGTCGGCAGGCCGGGTACGACGATGGCGATCAGGCCGATGGCCAGGCTGACATAGGCCAGCGCGCCAAACAGCAGGCGGGAAATCTTCGACGAGGAGGGGCGAGTGGGGGTCATGGTTTCGATGATGAGGTAACGCGTCGTACGGCTCAATCCGCGAATGCCGCCGGCCGACAAAATACCGCTGCGGGCAGGGGCACGCCTTGGCGCGCCACCTGCCCGCAACTACGCGGGTCAGGCCGGTTGTGCGGCGCCGGAGTAAGCCTGTTCCAGCAGCACGGTGAAGCGGTTGAAGGCATCCAGGGCACCTTTTTCCGCCGCGGCTTCTTCTTCGGCGGTGAACTCCAGGCCGTCGAGGATGCGGGTGAAGGTTTTCCAGCCTTCGGCGCGGCCACCGGCCGGTTCGCCCAGGTGACGGGCACCGAAGGTTTCGCTCAGGCCCAGGCCCACGGCGCGCTTGATCAGGAACGCGGCACCCAGCTTGGAACCCTCGGAGACGAAGATCCAGCCCAGGGCTTCGGCCTGGCTCGGGTTGCTGACGGCACCGGCCACTGGCGCAGGAACCTCGGTTTCCAGGTCGGCCAGGTCAGCCTTGGCAGCTTCGGCGCGGCAGCGCTCGGCCAGGTCCGGGACGATCTTGTTCAGTTCGGCATCGTTGTACAGGTCCACCAGTTCCGACTGGAACAGGTACTGGGCCACCACGAAACGGGCGAATGCACCTTGGGTTTCGAAGGGCGCATGGGCCTTGACCAGGGCGTCGAGCTTGGAATGCGGCTCGTGGGTGATCTGGTTCAGGCGTTGGGAGCGCAGGTGGTGACGCTGGGAGGAATCCTGGGAGGTCATGCAGATGTCCTTGAGAATGAGAGGCACTTAGTGACTAGACGAACAAGAAGACGCGACACAGTAAAAAATCCTCACTGCCCTGGATGAAAAAGGGCAGTGAGGTGTCCAGGCGTCAGATATCCCACACCAGGTTGACCGAGAAGTTGCGGCCTGGCTGGGTCAGGCGGTCGAGGTTGGCGGGTGCGGTCTGGCCGGCTTCGCCGACGCTGTCGTAGCCGCGCACGTCGTCCCAGTTCCAGTATTTCTTGTCGGTCAGGTTGTACAGGCCGGCGTTCACGGTCAGGTCGTCAGTGACCTTGTAGAAGCCGCTGAGGTCGAGGATGCCGTAGCCCGGTGTCTTGAACTGGCCGCTGGTGGTGCGGCCATCCGGGGCCTTGAAGGTACTGTTGTCGACCCGGTCCTTGCGTTTGACCAGGGTCCAGCTCAGCAGCGCGCCATAGTTGTCCTGGTCGTAGCCGAGACCAAACACGCCCTTGAGCGGGTTGACGCTGTTGATCGGTTCGCCGTTGTCATTGTTGCGACCGTAGGCGTAGGCCAGCGAGCCGATGCTGTACAGGCCCTGTGGTGCACCGAAGGCATCGAGGTTGAGACGGCCCCTGGCTTCGGCGCCCTTGATGGTGGCGTGTTTGATGTTGTTGCTCTGGATCACCGATTGCAGCGCGCCGGCGGTGATGGCGTCTTCGTTGATGAAGTCGCGGTACTGGTTGTAGAACACCGAGACATCGAAGGAGCCGGCGTCGAAATTACCTCGCAGGCCGGTTTCGTAACCTTTGCTGGTTTCCGGCTTGAGGTTGGAGTTGGGCTCGACGATGTACCCGGTGGTGATGTTTTCAAAGCGGCCGTAGAGCGCCTTGGCCGACGGCGTGCGGAAGCCCTCGGAGTACTGGCCATAGGCCGTGTAGTGCTCGTCGAAGCTGTAGGTCAGGCCGAACTTGGGCGAAACCCGATGCCAGGTCTTCTTGTCGTCGCTGACCGGAAAGTTGCCGGTGGGGTTGGCGACATTGAGGAACTCCTGGGTCAGCTTGGGCTTGAGTTGGGTGTAGTCATAGCGCAGGCCCGGAGTGAAGGTCCAGGCGTTCCAGCTGATCTGGTCCTGGACGAACAGGCTGTAGGTGTTGATGGTCGGGTCCGGGAAGTCGCTGGACTTCTTCACGCTGTCACCGGCAGAAGGGCTCGGCGCGCCAATCGCGGTACAGCCGGCACCGACGGCCAGGCAACTGGCGGTGCCATAGCGCGAGCCCGTGACCTTCTGCTGCTTGAGAGTGGTGCCGTAGGTCAACTGGTGATCGGTTTCACCCAGGGCGAAGGCCTTGTCCAGCTGAGCGTCGAACACCCATTGTTTTTCCTGGTACAGGGTTTTCCGCTCACGCTGCACGTCACGCGCCACCGGGCTGAAGATCGACACCGGGTTGTAGCGCTCGGAGGTGGTCTGGTCGGTCTTGGCGATCTGGTAGTTCAGGCTCCACTTGATCTGGTCGGCGATCGGCGAGTTCAGGGCAAAGCTGTTTTCCAGGCCGAAGCGTTCGCGGGTGATGGTGTCGTTGCCGACGCGCGAGCGATACCAGTTCTGGCCAACGCCATTGAGGAACAGGCCGCCCACCGCACTTTTCTGATTGGTGTCGCGGTCGTCCTTGTACTTTTCGTAGGTCAGGCCCAGGCGTGCGTCGTCCGCATAGTTCCAGCCGAGCTTGGCCAGTACGTTGGTGGTCCGGGCGTCTTCCGGGTTGGCGGCAGTGCGGTTCAGGCCGGTGCCGTTGTTGCTGCCATAGGACTCGGTCTCGTGGCCGTCACGCTGGCTCAGGTGCAACAAACCGTCGAATTCGCCGACCCGCCCGGCGAAGGTGCCGGATTTCAGCCAGCTTTCGTCCGCCGAGCTGTAGCCGGTCTTCAGGCGCGCGCCAAAATCCTCGCCGGGCTTGATGATGTCGTCGGCGTCCAGAGTGTAATAACTGACGGCGCCTCCGATGGCGCTGCTGCCGTAGAGCACCGAGGCCGGGCCACGCAGGATTTCCACGCGCTTGACGATTTCCGGGTCGACGTAGTTACGGTTGGTCTTGGCATAAGGGCCGCTAAAGAAGTGATCCGGCACTTCCACGCCGTCCACCTGGGTGAGGATCCGGTCGCTGTCGATACCACGGATGTTGTAGCCGCTGATACCGGCACGCTGGCCTGCACCGCCGACTGAAACACCAGGCTCATAACGCACCAGTTCCTTGATCGTGTTGACGTTCTGGCGGTCGAGTTCTTCCCGGGTGTGCACGCTCACGGTGCTGGGTACCGAGTTGATGTCCTGCTCCTGACGGGTGGCGCTGATGGTCACCTGCTGCAGGTTCACCACATTGGCTGCGCTGCGCTTTTCCAGAACGATGTTGTTGTTGCCCAGCTTGCGGTAGCTCAGGTTGGTGCCGCTGAGCAGCCGATCCAGGGCCTTTTCCGGTGGCAGCGAACCGCGCACGCCCGGGGAGGACACCCCGCTGCCCAGCTCCGCCGGCAGGCCCACTTGCCAGCCGGTGACCGCAGTAAAGGCGTTGAGCGCCGATACCAGCGGCTGCTGGGGGATAGCGAAGTTGTAGTTGCCCATGCGCTGGCTGGAGGATGCCGGGGCATCGGCGGCCATCACGGGGGCAGCGTGGGCGCCGGCCAGCAGGATGGCTGCGGTCAGCAGTGACAGGGTGCAGTTTTGCAGGCGGGCACAGGGAACAGGGGATCGGCTGTTGAGGCGAGGGGACATCGAGAGCGCTCCGGGTCGCACGAAACTTTTATAGGTGCAGATACGCATTCAAAATGCGAATCAGTTGCATTGGCTATAACGAGACGTACGACCCGTAGAGATCGCGTAAAAATAATTGTTCTCAGTTGAGAATCACTAGTGCCGGGAACTCGGAAAGCCGTGCCGAAGTGATGTGGGCCAGGGAACGCACCACGTCCAGAGGCTGATCCAGGCGGTAGTTGCCGGTTACCGCGACCTTTGCCAGGTGTTCGTTGTTGTTGACGATCCAGCCCGGGTAATAGCGCCGCAGTTCGGCCAGGACCTGGCTCAGGGGGCAGTTCTCGAACACCAGGCGGCCCTGGACCCAGGCCAGTTCCTTGTCGGCGTCGAGCCTGGCCGGCTGGTCGAAGCCCTGGGGCCCGACCCGCACGCTTTCCCCGGCGCGCAGGCGCAGGCGCTGGTCGGCGTGGGTGGCGCGCAGGTCGATGTCACCGCGCTGCACCTGGACTTGGGCCACGCCGTCCAAGTAGCGCACGGCAAAGGTGGTGTCGCGCACGCTGGCCTTGACCGGGCCGGCGTCCAGTTCCAGGGGCAGGCCGCGATTGCCGGGGATCTCGAAGAAGGCTTCGCCCTGGTACAGCCGGGCCACGCGCTGGTGATCGTTGATGTCGCTGGAAAAGGCCGAGTTGGTGTTGAGCAGCACCTTGGAACCGTCTTCGAGCTGCAGGCGCTGGCGCTCGCCGACCTGGGTCAGGTGGTCGGCCTGCAGGCGCAGCGGCAGGTTGCTGAAGCTGAATAATCCGAGCAGCAGCACCGCGGCGGTGGCCAGGGGTTTCCAGTGGGGGCGCAGGCGCGCCAGGCGCGAGACTTTCGGTGGCGCTGCCAGGGTCAGGGCGCATTGCGCCACTTGCGGGCCATTCCAGATCGCCTGGGCCTTTTCGAAGGCCTGGGCGTTGAGCGGTGAAGCCGCCAGCCACTGATGAAACTGGCGCACTTGTTCCTCGTTCGGATGTTCCAGCTCGATCAGCCAATCCAGTGCCTGATCCATGGCCAGGGTGCTTGAGTGCGGGCCGGCAGGGGTGGGCGGCTCGGCGCTGTGAAAATCCGTCACGGGTGTTCCTCGGCTGCGTCTGTGCGCGGCTGTTTTTTCAAGAGAGAGCGAAAGCCGGCCAAGGTTAACAAAGGCTCGGGGCTGCCGCAGTCATTCTGCTCAGCGGTTGAGACTCACTGGCCGTCGAGACGTTCGGCGACGCCGATGCAGATGGCCATGATCAGTTTCAATTCCTTTTGCACCGTGCTCAGTGAAACCCCGAGCTCGTCGGCGATCTCCTGGTAACTGTGGCCGTGCAGGCGGCTGAGGATGAAGATCTGCTGCTGGCGCGGGCTGAGCTGGCCGAGGCTGAGGTTCAGGCGTTCCAGCATCTGCTCGGCGTGGGCCGCGTCTTCGGCACTGCTGACGGGCGCGGCGACATTCTCCACCACCTCCGGCGGTACGTCTTCGAGCAGGGTGCGGCCCTGGATGCGCCGGGCCCGCAGGTGATCCAGGGCGAGGTTGCGCGCGGTCTGGAAGACAAAGGGTTCAAGGTGCGTGATCGGCCGCTCGCTCAGGGCCCGGGTCACGCGCAGGTAGGTTTCCTGCAGCAGGTCTTCGGCGGTGCTGTGGTTGTTGACCATCCGCTCCAGCGTTCGCAGCAGAGAAATGCGTTGGGTGAGGAAGACGTGGTTGAAGTGCGATTGACTCACAGCAAGGCCTGATCCATTTTTTCAGCAGATGATAATGATTGTCATCTACGTCAATGGTCAAGCCTTGCGTGAATTATCCTCGGCCGGCCAGGTAGGCCTGATAGTCGGGAATCCGGTGCTCATGGGCCTGGTTCATCAGCGGGCTGCTGAGCAGGTAGTCGGCGCTGCACTCGTTGCAGGCCACCGGAATGTTCCATACCGCCGCTACCCTCAACAGGGCCTTGATGTCCGGATCATGGGGCTGGGGTTCAAAGGGGTCCCAGAAGAACACCAGCAGGTCGACCCGTTGCTCGGCAATCTGCGCCCCCAGTTGCTGATCGCCGCCCAGGGGGCCGCTGATCATGCTTTCCACCGGCAGCCCCAGGTGCTTGCTCAGCAACAGGCCGGTGGTACCGGTGGCAACCAGCTCGTGCTCGGCCAGGCGCGCCTTCTGCCGCCCGGCCCACTCCAGCAGGAACGCCTTGCAGTGGTCATGAGCGACCAGGGCGATGCGCTTGCGCGCGGCCATGGTCTTGTGGGTGAAACTGATACCGATCATCGACGAATATCCGTTTTATTCCGCGTTGCACAGGGCCAGGCAGTTATCCAGCATGCGGTTGGAGAAACCCCACTCGTTGTCGTACCAGGCCAGCACCTTGAGCAACCGGCCACCGCTGACCTTGGTGTGGTTGGCGTCGAAGATCGACGACAGCGGATTGTGGTTGAAGTCGCTGGAGACCAGCGGCAGGGTGTTGTAGCCGAGGATCGTCGAGTGCTGGCTGGCGCTCTTGAGCAACGCATTGACCTCTTCGGCGGTGGTGTCGCGCTTGAGGGTCACCGTCAGGTCCACCAGGGACACGTTGATCACCGGTACTCGCACGGCCATGCCGGTCAGCTTGCCAGCCAGCTCCGGCAGCACCAGGCCCACCGCTTCGGCAGCGCCGGTCTTGCTCGGGATCATGTTCTGGGTGGCCGAACGGGCGCGATAGGGGTCGCTGTGGTAGACGTCGGTGAGGTTCTGGTCGTTGGTGTAGGCGTGGATGGTGGTCATCAGGCCGTTGTCGATGCCCAGCTCGCGGTGCAGTACCTGGGCCACTGGCGCCAGGCAGTTGGTGGTGCACGAGGCGTTGGAGATGATCTGGTGCGACTGGCGCAGGATGTCGTGGTTGACCCCGTAGACCACGGTGGCGTCGGCGCCCTTGGCCGGGGCCGAGATGATAACCTTGCGGGCACCGGCGGTCAGATGGGCGGCAGCCTTGGCGCGGTCGGTGAACAGGCCGGTGCATTCGAACACCACGTCGATCTTCTCCGCGGCCCAGGGCAGTTCGGCCGGGTTGCGGATGGCGCTGACGGCAATCCGATCGCCATTCACGGTGAGGCTTTCCTGATCGTGTTCGACTTGGGCGTCGAAAGTACCGTGCACGGTGTCGTATTTCAGCAGGTGGGCATTGATAGCGCTGTCTCCGAGATCGTTGATAGCGACGATCTGCAGATCCTGGCGATAGCCTTGGGTATAAAGTGCGCGCAGGACGTTACGGCCGATACGGCCAAAACCATTGATTGCGATTCGAAGAGTCATGTGCAAACGCCTGTCGTTGAATTTGTTGTTGGAATTACAAGATTATTCGCATAGAAATAGAAAACAAGCCTTTTTAGTGGCAATATTTTGTCTTATCTACAACGAGTGACCTGAATCAACTGGTCCAAATGGTCAGAAACATCCTCCGCTGTCCCTGAGCGGTGGCGCGTCTGATCAGCATAGACAAACAGGTCGCCACATCCGTTAGCCTGGAGTTCTACACATGCATCCCCGCGTTCTTGAGGTCACCGAACGGCTTATCGCCCGTAGTCGCGCCACTCGCCAGGCCTATCTCGCGCTGATCCGCGATGCCGCCAGCGATGGCCCGCAGCGGGGCAAGCTGCAATGTGCGAACTTCGCCCACGGCGTGGCCGGTTGTGGCACCGACGACAAGCACAACCTGCGGATGATGAATGCGGCCAACGTGGCAATTGTTTCGTCATATAACGACATGTTGTCGGCGCACCAGCCTTACGAGGTGTTCCCCGAGCAGATCAAGCGCGCCCTGCGCGAGATCGGCTCGGTGGGCCAGTTCGCCGGCGGCACCCCGGCCATGTGCGATGGCGTGACCCAGGGCGAGGCCGGTATGGAACTGAGCCTGCCGAGCCGTGAAGTGATCGCCCTGTCTACGGCGGTGGCCCTCTCTCACAACATGTTCGATGCCGCGCTGATGCTGGGGATCTGCGACAAGATTGTCCCGGGGTTGATGATGGGCGCCCTGCGCTTCGGTCACCTGCCGACCATCTTCGTTCCGGGCGGGCCCATGGTCTCGGGCATTTCCAACAAGCAGAAAGCCGACGTGCGCCAGCGTTACGCCGAAGGCAAGGCCAGCCGCGAGGAACTGCTGGAGTCGGAAATGAAGTCCTACCACAGCCCCGGCACCTGCACCTTCTACGGCACCGCCAACACCAACCAGTTGCTGATGGAAGTCATGGGCCTGCACCTGCCGGGCGCCTCTTTCGTCAACCCCAATACGCCGCTGCGCGACGCCCTGACCCATGAGGCGGCGCAGCAGGTCACGCGCCTGACCAAGCAGAGCGGGGCCTTCATGCCGATTGGCGAGATCGTCGACGAGCGCGTGCTGGTCAACTCCATCGTTGCCCTGCACGCCACGGGCGGCTCCACCAACCACACCCTGCACATGCCGGCCATCGCCCAGGCGGCGGGCATCCAGCTGACCTGGCAGGACATGGCCGACCTCTCCGAGGTGGTGCCGACCCTGTCCCACGTCTATCCAAACGGCAAGGCCGATATCAACCACTTCCAGGCGGCGGGCGGCATGTCGTTCCTGATCCGCGAGCTGCTGGAAGCCGGCCTGCTCCACGAAGACGTCAATACCGTGGCCGGCCGCGGCCTGAGCCGCTATACCCAGGAACCCTTCCTGGACAACGGCAAGCTGGTGTGGCGCGACGGCCCGATCGAAAGCCTGGACGAAAACATCCTGCGCCCGGTGGCCCGGGCGTTCTCTGCGGAGGGCGGCTTGCGGGTCATGGAAGGCAACCTCGGTCGCGGCGTGATGAAGGTTTCCGCCGTGGCCCCGGAGCACCAGATCGTCGAGGCCCCGGCCGTGGTGTTCCAGGACCAGCAGGACCTGGCCGATGCCTTCAAGGCCGGCCTGCTGGAGAAGGACTTCGTCGCGGTGATGCGCTTCCAGGGCCCGCGCTCCAACGGCATGCCCGAGCTGCACAAGATGACCCCGTTCCTCGGGGTGCTGCAGGACCGCGGCTTCAAGGTGGCGCTGGTCACCGACGGGCGCATGTCCGGCGCTTCGGGCAAGATTCCGGCAGCGATCCATGTCAGCCCCGAAGCCCAGGTGGGTGGCGCGCTGGCCCGGGTGCTGGACGGCGATATCATCCGCGTGGATGGCGTCAAGGGCACCCTGGAGCTTAAGGTAGACGCCGCAGAATTCGCCGCCCGGGAGCCGGCCAAGGGCCTGCTGGGCAACAACGTTGGCACCGGCCGCGAACTCTTCGCCTTCATGCGCATGGCCTTCAGCTCGGCAGAGCAGGGCGCCAGCGCCTTTACCTCTGCCCTGGAGACGCTCAAGTGAAACTGGCCCTGGTCGGTGATATCGGTGGCACCAACGCGCGCTTCGCGTTGTGGAAAGACCAACAACTGGAGGCGATCGAAGTCCACGCCACCGCGGACTACAGCTGCCCGGAAGACGCCATCAAGGCCTACCTGCGGGACCAGGGGCTGGCCCTGGGTGCCATAGGTTCGGTGTGCCTGTCGGTGGCCGGCCCGGTCAGCGGCGATGAGTTTCGCTTCACCAACAACCACTGGCGCCTGAGCCGCCAGGCTTTCTGCCAGGCGTTGCAGGTGGACCAACTGCTGTTGGTCAACGACTTCTCGGCCATGGCCCTGGGCATGACCCGCCTGCAGCCGGATGAATTTCGCGTGGTCTGCGAAGGCGTTGCCGAACCCTTGCGCCCGGCCGTGGTAATCGGCCCGGGCACGGGCCTCGGGGTGGGCACCCTGCTGAACTTCGGCGACGGTCGTTACATGGCCTTGCCGGGAGAGGGCGGGCATGTCGACCTGCCCTTGAGCAGTGCGCGGGAAACCCAGCTCTGGCAGCACATTCACGACGAGATCGGCCATGTCAGCGCCGAGACTGCCTTGAGCGGTGGCGGCCTGCCCCGGGTGTACCGGGCGATCTGCGCGGTGGACGGCCATGAGCCGCGGCTCGAGACTCCGGAGGCCATCACCGCGGCCGGCCTGGCCGGCGACCCGATCGCCCGGGAAGTGCTGGAGCAGTTCAGCTGCTGGCTGGGCCGGGTGGCGGGCAACAACGTGCTGACCACCGGGGGGCGTGGCGGGGTGTACATCGTCGGTGGGGTGATTCCGCGCTTTGCCGATTTCTTCATCCACAGCGGCTTTGCCAAGAGCTTTGCCGACAAGGGTTGCATGAGCGATTACTTCAAGGGCATCCCGGTGTGGCTGGTGACCGCGCCCTATTCCGGGCTCACCGGTGCCGGCGTGGCCCTGGAGCAGGCCCAGGGCTGACGCCGCCCTGGCAGGCGACCCGGCATCAGGCATAATCGCGCACCCTGCCTAACAATAAGGACGGCCCCGGTGAGTTCAGTCAGTAAGTCGATTTTGTTGGTTGACGACGATCAGGAAATTCGCGAGCTGCTGGAAACCTATCTCAGCCGCTGCGGCTTCCAGGTGCGCAGCACCGCCGACGGGGCCGGCTTTCGCCTGGCCCTCAACGAGGCGCCCAGCGACCTGGTGATCCTCGATGTGATGCTGCCGGACGAAGACGGCTTCAGCCTGTGCCGCTGGATCCGCCAGCATCCCAAGCGCAGCCAGGTGCCGATCATCATGCTGACCGCCAGCTCCGACGAGGCCGACCGGGTCATCGGCCTGGAGCTGGGCGCCGACGACTACCTGGGCAAGCCTTTCAGCCCCCGGGAGCTGCAGGCGCGGATCAAGGCCCTGCTGCGGCGCGTGCAGTTCACCCAGGAGCGGGTTGTCGGCGAGGTGCTGTGCTTCGACGAATGGCGCCTGGATGTGATCAGCCACCGGCTGTTCCACAACGATGGCGAGGAGGTGATTCTCTCCGGCGCCGACTTCGCTCTGCTCAAGCTGTTTCTCGACCATCCCCAGGAAATCCTCGATCGCGACACCATCGGCAATGCCACCCGCGGGCGTGACCTGATGCCCCTGGATCGCATCGTCGACATGGCGGTGAGCCGCCTGCGCCAGCGTCTGCGTGACACCGAAAAGCCGCCGCGGCTGATTCGCACCGTGCGCGGCAGTGGCTATCAATTGGCAGCCAATGTGGTTGCCGGCAATGGCCACTGAGGCATTGCGCAAAGTGCTGCGGCGCCTGCCGGTGCCCCGTTCCCTGCTGGGGCGGATGCTGCTTTTGACCCTGCTGGCGGTGCTGTTCGCCCAGGCGCTGTCCAGCGTGATCTGGGTTTCCCAGCTGCGCGCCACCCAGCTCGAAGGGCTGGTGACCAGCGCCCGCAGCCTGGCCCACTCGATGACCGCCAGCGTCAGTTACCTGCGTTCGTTGCCGGTGGCGTACCGGCCCCTGGTGCTGGACCAGTTGCGCAGCATGGGCGGTACGCGGTTTGTCGTGACCCTGAACGACAAGCCCCTGGGCATGCAGGTGCTGCCCGCCACCCCGCGCAAAGAAGCGGTGTTGCAAGCCGTGGAGCAGGTGTTGCGCCAGTCCCTGGGCAATGACGCGGATATCTCCGTGACCTTCGTCAGCCCCGATGACCTGCGGATCTTCAATGGCGGCCTCAAGCTCGACGAATTGCCGCGCTCCTGGGCCCATTACGCCCTGACCCTGGAACCGGTAAACCCGCCGGTGCTGGTGACCCAGATCCAGATGGCGCCGGGAGAGTGGCTGTACATCGCCTCGCTGTTGCCCGAGCCCTATACCAGCCTGGAAGAACAGGGCCTGCCGGCACAGCAGGTGTGGTTCATCCTGCTCACCAGCGGTTTTCTGCTGTTGTTCATCGGCCTGTTGGTGCATTGGCAGAGCCGGCCCCTCAAGCGCCTGGCCCGGGCGGCGCGGGACATGTCCCTGGGGGCCGACGTCGAGCCGGTAGCGGAGGGCGGCGGCAGTGAAGTGGTGGAGGTGGGCCGGGCCTTCAACAGCATGCGCGAGCGCATCAGCCGCTACCTGACCGAGCGCAGCCAGCTGTTCAGCGCCATCTCCCATGACCTGCGCACCCCCATCACCCGCTTGCGCCTGCGGGTGGAATTGCTGGAGGACGAGCAACTGCAGGCCAAGTTCGGGCGCGACCTGGATGAACTGGAGTTGCTGGTCAAGGGCGCGCTGCAGTGCGTCAAGGACACCGACATCCACGAGAACATCGAGCCGGTGGACCTCAATCAGGTACTCGACTGCCTGGTAGAGCCTTATCTGGCACCCAACGGCAATGGCCGCGTGACCCAACAGGGCCGGGCCCTGGCCAGCTACCCGGGCAAGCCCCTGGCGCTCAAGCGCTGCATGGGCAACCTGATCGACAATGCCCTGAAGTACGGACAGAACGCTCACCTGCACATCGAAGACGACGACAGCGGCTTTGTCCTGCATGTCGACGACGAAGGCCCCGGCGTACCGGAGCAGCGCCTGGAGCAAGTCTTCGAGCCGCACTTCCGTCTTGCTGGCCAGCAGCAGGGCTACGGCCTGGGCCTGGGGATTGCCCGCAACATCGCCCACAGCCATGGCGGCGAAGTCAGCCTGCAGAACCTGCGCGAAGGCGGCCTGCGCGTAACCCTTTACCTGCCCCGGACCTTCGACTGACCTGCCTGCCGTTGTAAGCGCTGGCTTGTGTCGGAGCTGGCTTGCCAGCGAAGGCGTCCTCAAGGGCACCACAGGGCTCAAGGGCCTCTTCGCCGGCAAGCCGGCTCCTATGGGGGAGTGCAATGTCACGGTTTGGTGACATTGCGCTGGTCCTTTGTTACCTGCGGTCGCAGGCGGCTTGATTAGACTCAAGCCTTCGATAAAAACAACAACAGGTCACCCATGGACGCTCTCTCCCTGCCATTCAGCAGTTGGCTGAATGCCCCTGCACATCAGGCCTGGCTCGCCGCCGAAGGCCTGCGCCTGCTGGATTTTGCCAAGGCCTCACGGCTTCCTGCGGGCTTTGGCAACCTCGATGAACAGGGCCGCCTGCCCAGCGGCGCCCAGGCCGAAACCATGAACACCGCGCGCATGACCCACAGCTTCGCCATGGCCCATATCCAGGGCCTGCCGGGTTATGCCGCTCTGGTGGACCACGGCATCGCCGCCCTCGGCGGGCCCTTGCGTGATGCCGAGCACGGCGGCTGGTTCGCCGTGGCCGGGCAGGCCGACGGCAACAGCACCAAGGCCGCCTACCTGCATGCCTTTGTCGCTCTGGCGGCCAGCTCCGCGGTGGTGGCCCAACGTCCCGGCGCCGAGCGTTTGCTGGAGGAGGCCATCGCCATCATCGACCGGCATTTCTGGAGCGAGGAGGAGGGTGCGCTGCGCGAGTCTTTCAACTGCGACTGGAGTCAGCCGGAAGCCTATCGCGGTGCCAACAGCAACATGCACGCCACCGAGGCGTTCCTGGCCCTGGCCGATGTCACCCAGGACTCACGCTGGCTGACCCGCGCCCTGCGGATCGTCGAGCGGGTGATCCACACTCAGGCGGCGGCCAACGACTTCATGGTGATCGAGCATTTCGACCTCGCCTGGCAACCACTTCGTGACTACAACCGGGCCTTTCCCGCCGACGGTTTCCGGCCCTTTGGCACCACCCCGGGACACGGCTTCGAATGGGCGCGGCTGTTGCTGCACCTGGAGGCTTCGCGGGTGAAGGCCGGCATGCTGACCCCCGGCTGGCTGGTGCAGGACGCGCAGAAGCTGTTCGAAAGCAACTGCCGCCATGGCTGGAGCGTCGATGGCGCCCCGGGCATGGTCTACACCCTGGACTGGGACCACCAGCCAGTGGTGCGCGAGCGCCTGCACTGGACCCACGCCGAGGCCAGCGCCGCCGCCAGCGCCTTGCTCAAACGCACCGGCCAGGCCCAGTACGAGGCCTGGTACCGCTGTTTCTGGGAATTCTGCGAGGCCCATTTCATCGACCGCAGGCACGGTAGCTGGCACCACGAACTGGGCCCGGACAACCAGCCGTCAGCCCGGATCTGGGGCGGCAAGCCGGACCTCTATCACGCCTGGCAGGCGGTGCTGATCCCGCGCCTGCCGTTGGCCCCGAGCATGGCTTCTGCATTGGCCCAGGTGTCTGTTCCGGGCCTTGTGTAACCATGTGGTGACATTTCCCCATCGCTTCGTTACTCGAATGATCGACTAGGCTGTTTAGACTCGTTTGCAGCGCAAGCACCAGACTTGCATGCATAACAACAAGAAAGGTACTTCAAATGAATGCGATTTCTCGCCTCGCCACTGTCATTTCCCTTGCCTCTCTGTTTCCCCTGAGTGCCCTCGCCGCCGACTCCAAAGGTTCCGTGGAAGTCGTCCACTGGTGGACTTCGGGTGGTGAAAAAGCTGCCGTCGATGTGCTCAAGGCCCAAGTGGAAAAAGACGGTTTCACCTGGAAGGACGGCGCCGTGGCCGGCGGTGGCGGTTCCACTGCCATGACCGTGCTCAAAAGCCGCGCCGTGGCCGGCAACCCGCCGGGTGTGGCGCAGATCAAGGGCCCGGACATCCAGGAATGGGGCAGCACCGGCCTGCTCAGCACCGATACCCTCAAGGACGTGGCCAAGGCCGAGAACTGGGACGGCCTGCTGTCGCCCAAGGTGGCCAATACCGTCAAGTACGAAGGTGACTACGTGGCGGTGCCGGTGAACATCCACCGGGTCAACTGGCTGTGGATCAACCCTGCCGTGTTCAAGAAAGCCGGGATCGACAAGGCCCCGACCACCCTCGAAGAATTCTATGCCGCCGGCGACAAGCTCAAGGCCGCCGGCTTCATCGCCCTGGCCCACGGCGGCCAGCCGTGGCAGGACAGCACCGTGTTCGAAGACGTGGTGCTCTCGGTCATGGGCCCGGAGGGCTACAAGAAAGCCCTGGTGGACCTGGACCAGAAAACCCTCTCCGGCCCGGAAATGGCCAAGGCCTTCACCGAGCTGAAGAAAATCACCGGCTACATGGACCCCAACCGTGCCGGGCGTGACTGGAACATTGCCGCAGCCGACGTGATCGGCGGCAAGGCCGGCATGCAGATGATGGGCGACTGGGCCAAGAGCGAGTGGACCGCGGCCAAGAAGGTCGCCGGCAAGGACTACCAGTGCGTACCGTTCCCGGGTACCGACAAGGCCTTCACCTACAACATCGACTCCCTGGCGGTGTTCAAGCTCAAGGCCGACCGCAAGGGCGATATCGCTGCCCAGCAGGACCTGGCCAAGGTCGCCCTGGGCAAGGACTTCCAGAAAGTCTTCAGTATCAACAAGGGTTCGATCCCGGTGCGTACCGACATGCTCAACGACATGAGCGCCGAGGGCTTCGACTCCTGCGCCCAGGCGTCGGCCAAGGACTTCCTGGCAGACGAGAAGACCGGCGGCCTGCAGCCGAGCATGGCGCACAACATGGCCACTTCCCTGGCGGTGCAGGGCGCGATCTTCGACGTGGTGACCAACTTCATGAACGACAAGGATGCGGACCCGGCCAAGGCCAGTGCGCAGCTGGCTTCGGCGGTCAAGGCCGCGCAGTAATCCTTGAACCCCGCCGCCGGTACGCCGGCGGCTCACCCGTGACTGTCGCCGCCCTGCCTGTGCCCCGGCCCATGCAGCGACGGTGTGCAGCCCGGATTCACTCCTGACTGGGTTATTCCGATGAGCTCTGTGGCGGTTTTCAGCAAAGCCTCACCGTTAGATGCATTGCAGCGCTGGCTACCCAAGCTGGTGCTGGCACCGAGCATGGTGATCGTGCTGGTGGGTTTCTACGGCTACATCATCTGGACGTTCATTCTGTCCTTTACCAATTCCAGCTTCATGCCGAGCTACAAGTGGGTCGGCCTGCAGCAATACCTGCGCTTGATGGACAACGACCGCTGGTGGGTGGCGAGCAAGAACCTCGCGGTCTTCGGCGGCATGTTCATCGCCATCAGCCTGGTGCTGGGAGTGTTCCTCGCGGTGCTGCTGGACCAGCGCATCCGCAAGGAAGGCTTTATCCGCACCGTGTACCTGTACCCCATGGCGCTGTCGATGATCGTCACCGGTACCGCCTGGAAGTGGTTGCTCAACCCCGGCCTGGGCCTGGACAAGATGCTTCGCGACTGGGGCTGGGAAGGCTTTCGCCTGGACTGGCTGGTGGATCAGGACCGGGTGGTGTACTGCCTGGTGATCGCCGCGGTGTGGCAGGCCTCGGGCTTTGTCATGGCGATGTTCCTCGCCGGCCTGCGGGGTGTCGACCAGTCGATCATCCGCGCCGCCCAGGTGGACGGTGCGAGCCTGCCGACCATCTACCTGAAGATTGTCCTGCCGAGCCTGCGGCCGGTGTTCTTCAGTGCCTTCATGATCCTCGCCCACATCGCCATCAAGAGCTTCGACCTGGTGGCGGCGATGACCGCGGGCGGGCCGGGCTATTCCTCCGACCTGCCGGCGATGTTCATGTATTCCTTCACCTTCAGCCGCGGCCAGATGGGCATAGGTTCGGCCAGCGCCATGCTGATGCTGGGCGCCGTGCTGACCATCCTTGTGCCGTACCTGTATTCCGAACTGCGGGGCAAGCGCCATGACTGACTCCCTTGGCAAACCGACCCTGAACTTCAGCCGGATCGCCATCTACGCCACCCTGCTGCTGGCGGCGGCGGTGTACCTGATACCGCTGGTGGTGATGCTGCTCACCAGCTTCAAGACCCCGGAGGATATTCGCACCGGCAACCTTTTGAGCTGGCCACAGGTGGTGGACGGCATCGGCTGGATCAAGGCCTGGGACACTGTCGGTGGCTACTTCTGGAACTCGGTGAAGATCACCGTGCCGGCGGTGCTGATCTCTACCTTCATCGGTGCAATGAACGGCTACGTGCTGTCGATGTGGCGCTTTCGCGGCTCCCAGCTGTTCTTCGGCCTGCTGCTGTTCGGCTGCTTCCTGCCGTTCCAGACGGTGCTGCTGCCGGCTTCGTTCACCCTGGGCAAGTTCGGCCTGGCCAACACCACCACCGGCCTGGTGCTGGTGCACGTGGTCTACGGGCTGGCCTTCACCACTTTGTTCTTTCGCAACTACTACGTGAGCGTGCCGGATGCGCTGGTCAAGGCTGCGCGCCTGGACGGTGCCGGGTTCTTCACCATCTTCGGCAAGATCCTGCTGCCGATGTCGGTGCCGATCATCATGGTCTGCCTGATCTGGCAGTTCACCCAGATCTGGAACGATTTCCTCTTCGGCGTGGTGTTCGCCAGTGGCGACGCGCAACCGATCACCGTGGCCCTGAACAACCTGGTCAACACCAGCACCGGGGCCAAGGAATACAACGTTGATATGGCAGCGGCGATGATCGCCGGGCTGCCGACACTGCTGGTCTACATCTTCGCCGGCAAGTATTTCCTGCGCGGGCTGACGTCCGGCGCGGTCAAGGGGTAAGGCATGGCAACTCTCGAATTACGCAACGTCAACAAGACCTACGGTGCCGGCCTGCCGGACACCCTGAAGAACATCGAGCTGAAGATCGATGACGGTGAATTCCTGATCCTCGTCGGCCCATCCGGCTGCGGCAAATCCACCCTGATGAACTGCATCGCGGGCCTTGAGAACATCAGTGGCGGGGCGATCCTGGTGGACGACGCCGACATCAGCGGCATGAGCCCCAAGGATCGTGACATCGCCATGGTGTTCCAGTCCTACGCGCTGTACCCGACCATGAGCGTGCGCGACAACATCGCCTTCGGCCTGAAGATCCGCAAGATGCCTGCCGCCGAGATCGACGCGGAAGTGGCGCGGGTGGCCAAGCTGCTGCAGATCGAGCACCTGCTCACCCGCAAGCCGGGCCAGCTCTCCGGTGGCCAGCAGCAACGGGTGGCCATGGGCCGGGCCCTGGCCCGGCGGCCGAAGATCTACCTGTTCGACGAGCCGCTGTCCAACCTCGACGCCAAGCTGCGGGTGGAGATGCGCACAGAAATGAAGCTGATGCACCAGCGTCTGAAAACCACCACGGTCTATGTCACCCACGACCAGATCGAAGCCATGACCCTGGGTGACAAGGTGGCGGTGATGAAGGACGGGATCATCCAGCAGTTCGGCACCCCGAAGCAGATCTACAACGACCCGGCCAACCTGTTCGTGGCCAGCTTCATCGGTTCGCCACCGATGAACTTCATCCCCCTGCGCCTGCAGCGCAAGGACGGCCGCCTGCTGGCCCTGCTGGACAGTGGCCAGGCTCGCTGCGAGCTGCCCCTGGGGCCCCAGGATGCCGGGCTGGAAGACCGTGAGGTGATCCTCGGCATTCGCCCGGAACAGATCGCCCTGGCCGCGGGCGAGGCCAACGGCCTGCCGACCATTCGTGCCGAGGTCCAGGTGATCGAGCCCACCGGCCCCGACACCCTTGTATTCGTCACGCTCAATGGCACCAAGGTCTGCTGCCGCCTGGCACCGGACCAGGCCCCCGAGGCCGGGGAAACCCTGACACTGCAGTTCGATCCGGCCCGGGTGCTGTTGTTCGACGCCCAGAGCGGTGAACGCCTGGGCGCCGCCGGGGCACCGGTGACAGAGGCCCGGGGCGGCAATGTGGCGCAGTTCAAGGGCCGCTGAATCCGTGACGGATGGCCTGTCATCCGTCGCCACTGCTGTAAACCGCGTTGGATAAATCGTTAATAACAATAAAGACGAGGATGTAGGGATGAAAAAGCAACACAGCAACACCCGATTGCTCTGCCAGTTGTCGGCGGTGGCGGCCCTGGTCCTGTCCGGCAATGCCATGGCCGATGAGGCGTTCAGCGCCGATTCGAAATGGATGACCGGCGACTGGGGCGGCGAGCGCACCAAGCTGATCGAGCAGGGGATCGACATCAAGGCCGACTACGTCGGTGAAATGGGCGCCAACCTGCATGGTGGTTACAACGACGACAAGACCGGGCGCTACAGCGACCAGTTCGGCCTGGGCGTGGCGTTCGACCTGCAGAAGCTTTTGGGCTGGGACAACACCCAGGCCAAGATCCAGCTGACCAACCGTAACGGCCAGAACATCTCCAACGACCGCATCGGCGACCCGCGTGCCGGCACCTTGAGCTCCTCCCAGGAGGTCTATGGCCGGGGGCACATGGTCCGCCTGACCCAGTTGTGGGTTCAGCACCAGTTCCTCGACGGCAAGCTGGACGTCAAGGCCGGCTACTTCGGCGAAGGCGAAGACTTCAACACCTTCCCCTGCGACTTCCAGAACCTGGCGTTTTGCGGCTCCCAGGTGGGCAACTGGGCCACCGGCATCTGGTACAACTGGCCGGTCAGCCAGGCGGCGCTGCGCATCAAGTACAACATCACCCCCGAGCTGTATGCGCAAATCGGCGCCTACAACCAGAACCCGTCGCAACTGGAGCACGGCAACGGCTTCAAGCTCAGCGGCAGCGGCACCAAGGGCACCGTGTTGCCGGTGGAACTGGTCTGGTCGCCCAAGCTCAACAGCCTGCCGGGCGAGTACCGCGTCGGTTACTACAAGAGCACGGCCGATGCCAATGATGTGCGCAAGGACGTCAATGGTCAGGATGCCGCGAACACGGGCGATGCCTATCGCGTGCACAACAGCAAGCACGGCTACTGGTTCGTCGGGCAGCAGCAACTCACCACGCACAACGGTGATGCTTCCCGGGGCCTGAACATCGCCGCCAATGCCACCTTCCACGACAAGGACACCAACGTCGTCGACAACTACCAGTCGCTGATGTTCGTGTACAAGGGGCCGTTCGATGCGCGTCCCAAAGATGACGTCGGCATCGGTTTTGCTCGGATCCACGTCAACGACGATGTGCGCAAGAACGCCCAGCTGATCAACGAGGACAACGGCATCAGCAACTACGACAACCCGCTGTACATGCCGCTGCGCGACACCGAATACAACTACGAGATCAACTACGGCTTCCATGTCACCAACTGGCTGACTGTGCGCCCCAACCTGCAATACATCACCCACCCGGGTGGTGTGGATGAAGTCGACAACGCGCTGGTGGCCGGCCTGAAAATTCAGTCGGTGTTCTAAGGCCGTTGCGATAAGCTCCTTCTCTCTGTGCGCATTTTGCGGATGGCCTGGGCCGTCCGCTTTTTTTTGTCGGGCCGGCGCCCCCCTCATGAGTAGCGAGACAGCATTGATTTTCAGGACTGCGGCCCATGCATGAGCATCCGCTACAACGCTTTTTCAGATCCTTGCGCGAGCGCCCGGTGTTTGCCTGGGAGCGTTATCAACTGCGTGACGTGCTGGTGATCGATCACCCGCTGTGCCAGGCCGTGTTCAGTCGTCAGGGTGCCCAGTTGCTGCACTTCCAGCCGGCCGGACAAAAGCCCTGGCTGTGGTGTGCGGCGAAGTGGCCGCAGGTGGGGGCGATCCGTGGCGGAGTGCCGGTGTGCTGGCCCTGGTATGGGCGCCATCCCAGCGAAAATGCCTGGCCTTCCCATGGCTGGGCGCGGCTGCTGGACTGGAAGCTGCTGGACAGCAGCAGTGATGAAGAGGGCGTGCGCCTGCACTGGCAATTGCAGTTGTGCGACTGGAAGGTCGACCTGCATGCGCACCTGGGCCAGAGCATGGACCTGCGCCTGAGCACCGAGCACCAGGACACCGAACCCTGCCAGTTGAGCCAGGCTCTGCACGCCTACTGGCGTATTGGTGATGTCGGCGAGATAGCGCTGTCTGGGCTCGATGGCGCCCAGGGTTATGACCAGTTGAGCCGTCAGGTCTGCCAGCAGCAGGGCGAGTTGCGGGTCGAGGGCGGTTGCCAGCGGGTGTTCCAGCACGAGGGTGAGTTGCAGCTCAAGGATCACGCCTGGCAGCGCGAATTGTGCATCGATACCGGTGACCATGCCGACACCGTGGTCTGGCACCCCGGCACCCGGCCGCTGCTGGGGGTGAGCTGGAACGAGGTGTCGCGGTTCGTCTGTGTCGAAGCGGCTGTGGGCGGCACCGACAGCCTGCGCCTGGCGCCCGGGGAGCAAGCGCACCTGAGCTTGCAGGCGCGCGCTGCGGGGTAGGGAGCCGGCTGGCCGGCGAACCGGCCCGGCTTCAGTTGAACTCGTCGCCCACCGGGTAGCGGCTGGCGTTGAGGCTTTCCTTGATCTTGCGCAGGTGTGGCTGGAAATCCACGCCGCGGCGCAGGGTCATGCCGGTGGCCAGCACGTCGAGCACGGTGAGCTGGATGATCCGCGAGGTCATCGGCATGTAGATGTCGGTGTCTTCCGGTAGCGGGATGTTCAGGCTCAAGGTGCTGGCCTTGGCCAGTGGCGAGTTTTCTGCGGTCAGCCCCAGCACCGAGGCGCCGTTTTCCCGTGCGATACGCGCCACTTCCACCAGTTCGCGGGTGCGGCCGGTGTAGGAAATGATCACGAACAATTCGCCGGTATGAGCCACCGACGCGATCATCCGTTGCATCAGCACATCGGCGTGGGCGGTGACGGCGAGGTTGAAGCGGAAGAACTTGTGCTGGGCGTCCAGGGCCACCGGGGCCGAGGCGCCGAGACCGAAGAAGTGGATCTGCCGGGCCTGGATCAACAAGTCCACGGCCTTGCTGATCAGGTTCGGGTCCAGGGCCTGGCAGGCGCTGTCCAGGGAGGCGATGGCGCTGCCGAAAATCTTTTGCGTGTAGGCTTCTGGGTTGTCGTCGGCCTCCACGGCACGGCTGACATAGGCCGCACCGCTGGCCAGGCTCTGGGCCAGTTGCAGCTTGAGTTCCGGGTAGCCGCTGACGCCAAAGGAGCGGCAGAAGCGATTGACCGTCGGTTCGCTGACCGAGGCAGCCTGGGCCAGGGCGGCGATGCTGAAGCGAGTCGCCTGCTGCGGGTTGAGCAGGATGACTTCGGCGACTTTACGTTCCGCCTTGTTCAGTTCTTCAAGACGGTTCTGGATCTGCTCCAGAAGGTTTCGCACTCGGTCCATTAAGGTTTCCTAGATCGGCTAGACAGGCGCTGCGGGCAGGGCCGGGAAGCGGTCAATCGAGCAAGGCGCGCCGACGGATTGTCGGTGCAGGCCTTTTGAGCATGCTGCGATTGCGCTGCGCACCGGGTCGCTGGCGCGCCTGCAATGCGAAGTTGAGAGGTGGCCTATCCTACTGATGGCCCGGATCGACCACCACCTGGAATCTGTATTTTGTAAAAATGTTGTGTTTATTACTACATTTTTCCTTGAGTGATGCCTTGAAAAAAGGTATTTGTAGCTTAACTTGATAAAAGAACAAACATCATGCCTTCGATAACGGTTGAACCCTGCACCTTTGCCTTGTTTGGCGCGCTGGGCGATCTGGCGCTGCGTAAGCTGTTTCCTGCCCTGTACCAACTCGATGCCGCCGGTTTGCTGCATGACGACACGCGCATCCTGGCCCTGGCCCGCGAGCCTGGCAGCGAGCAGGAACACCTGGCGAATATCGAAACCGAGCTGCACAAGTATGTCGGCGACAAGGATATCGATAGCCAGGTCCTGCAGCGTTTTCTCGCCCGCCTGAGCTACCTGCATGTGGACTTCCTCAAGGCCGAGGACTACGTCGCCCTGGCCGAACGTGTCGGCAGCGAGCAGCGCCTGATTGCCTACTTCGCCACGCCGGCGGCGGTGTATGGCGCGATCTGCGAAAACCTCTCCCGGGTCGGGCTCAACCAGCACACCCGTGTGGTCCTGGAAAAACCCATCGGCTCGGACCTGGATTCATCACGCAAGGTCAACGACGCGGTGGCGCAGTTCTTCCCGGAAACCCGCATCTACCGGATCGACCACTACCTGGGCAAGGAAACGGTGCAGAACCTGATTGCCCTGCGTTTCGCCAACAGCCTGTTCGAAACCCAGTGGAACCAGAACTACATCTCCCATGTGGAAATCACCGTGGCCGAGAAGGTCGGCATCGAAGGTCGCTGGGGCTATTTCGACAAGGCCGGCCAGCTGCGGGACATGATCCAGAACCACTTGCTGCAACTGCTCTGCCTGATCGCCATGGACCCGCCGGCCGACCTTTCGGCCGACAGCATCCGCGACGAGAAGGTCAAGGTGCTCAAGGCCCTGGCGCCCATCAGCCCGGAAGGCCTGACCACCCAGGTGGTGCGCGGCCAGTACATCGCCGGCCACAGCGAAGGCCAGTCGGTGCCGGGCTACCTGGAGGAAGAAAACTCCAACACCCAGAGCGACACCGAGACCTTCGTCGCCCTGCGCGCCGATATCCGCAACTGGCGCTGGGCCGGTGTGCCGTTCTACCTGCGCACCGGCAAGCGCATGCCACAGAAGCTGTCGCAGATCGTCATCCACTTCAAGGAACCCTCGCACTACATCTTCGCCCCCGAGCAGCGCCTGCAGATCAGCAACAAGCTGATCATCCGCCTGCAGCCGGACGAAGGTATCTCGTTGCGGGTGATGACCAAGGAGCAGGGCCTGGACAAGGGCATGCAACTGCGCAGCGGTCCGTTGCAGCTGAATTTTTCCGATACCTATCGCAGTGCACGGATCCCCGATGCCTACGAGCGGTTGTTGCTGGAAGTGATGCGCGGCAATCAGAACCTGTTTGTGCGCAAAGATGAAATCGAAGCCGCGTGGAAGTGGTGTGACCAGTTGATTGCCGGGTGGAAGAAATCCGGCGATGCGCCCAAGCCGTACGCGGCCGGGTCCTGGGGGCCGATGAGCTCCATTGCACTGATCACGCGGGATGGGAGGTCTTGGTATGGCGATATCTGATTTGCAACTGCCGGCGGGCGTGCGCGCCCACGAATTCCGCAGCCCCACGCTGCTGGCTGAAGGCCAGGCGCTGAAGGTCGCCGAGCTGCTGCGCGAGGCCATTGCCGTGCGCGGCAACGCCACCCTGGTGGTGTCCGGTGGCCGTAGCCCGGTGGCGTTTTTCCAGGCCCTGGTGAAGCAGGAGCTGGATTGGTCCAAGGTGCTGATCACCCTGGCGGACGAGCGCTGGGTGCCTGTGGAGCATGCCGACAGCAATGCGGGCCTGCTCAAGCGCTACCTGCTCCAGGGGCCGGTGGCCAAGGCTCGCTTCCTCGGCCTCTACAGTGCGGCGGCCAATCTTGAAGAGGCTGCCCTGCAAGCGGACAGTCTGCTGGCCGAACTGCCAGGCATCGATGTGCTGGTGCTGGGCATGGGGGATGACGGCCACACCGCGTCGCTGTTCCCCAACAGCCCGAACCTGGCTGAAGCGCTCAAGGCCGATGGCACTCGTCGCTGCTGGCCGATGCTGGCGCCCAGCGTGCCCCATCAGCGCCTGAGCATGAGCCGGGCATTGCTGGCTTCGGCCCGCAACAGCCTGTTGTCGATTTCCGGTCAGTCCAAGCTGACCACCCTGAGCGCCGCACTGGCTGGTGACGCTGTCGCCGAAATGCCGATTCGCGCCTTCCTGCAAACCCCGTTAGAGATTTACTGGTGCCCATGAGCCAAGGATCAGCCGCTATGACAAACCTCGCCCCGACCGTTTCCATGGCGGACAAAGTTGCCCTGATCGACAGCCTCTGCGCCAAGGCGCGGATCCTGCCGGTGATCACCATTGCCCGCGAGCAGGATGTCCTGCCGCTGGCCGATGCCCTGGCGGCCGGCGGCTTGACCGCCCTGGAAGTGACCCTGCGTTCGCAGTTCGGCCTCAAGGCGATCCAGATCCTGCGCGAACAGCGCCCGGAGCTGGTGACCGGCGCCGGCACTGTGCTCGACCCGCAGATGTTGGTGGCGGCGGAGGCGGCAGGTTCGCAGTTCATTGTCACCCCGGGCATCACCCGCGACCTGCTGCAAGCCAGCGTGGCCAGCCCGATTCCCCTGCTGCCGGGGATCAGCAATGCCTCCGGGATCATGGAGGGTTATGCCCTGGGCTACCGCCGCTTCAAGCTGTTCCCGGCGGAAGTCAGTGGTGGCGTGGCGGCGATCAAGGCCCTGGGCGGGCCGTTCGGCGAGGTCAAGTTCTGCCCTACCGGCGGCGTCGGCCCGGCCAATATCAAGAGCTACATGGCGCTCAAGAATGTGATGTGTGTCGGCGGTAGCTGGATGCTCGATCCCGAGTGGATCAAGAACGGCGACTGGGCACGGATCCAGGAGTGCACGGCCGAGGCCCTGGCCCTGCTGGACTGAAGGTTCTACCCGATTCGTTGGTGTGTTCTACGGCTTTACGGTGCGCTTGGTCGGCGCACCGTTTTTTTTGCCTGGAGAATAGCGCTGCCCGGCGCGCGACAGGCGGGCAGGGCTTACCGGCCGGCCAGGTCGGTGAGGGCTTCGATCAACTGCTGCATATGCGCAAGGGGAGTGGTCAGCCCCGGAGTGATGCGGATGCAGGTGCCGAACCCTGCGCCATTGCGGGCCACGGTGAACAGGTTGTAGTCCCGTAGCAGGCGATCCGCCAGGGCTTGCTGGTCCTGGTGGCGGGTGAAGCGCACAGCGCTGATGGCGCAGCACAGGCGCGGGTCCTGCGGGGTCATGACTTCCAGCCCGTCCATTTCGCGCACCGCTTCGCTCCAGCTATGGCGCAGGTAGTTCAGGCGCGCGCCCTTGGCCGCTGCACCACCCATCGCCCGGTGTTCCTCGAACACCCGGGGCAGGGTCATCAGCGCCGGAATGTTTGGCGTGCTGTAGGGCGTACGGGCGCGCACGTCGTCACGGGGAAAATGGAACTCGTCCATGTCCGGGTCGATGTCTTCCAGGCGTTCGGGGTGGATATACACAAAGCCCAGGCTCAACGGTGCGCCGATCCACTTGTGCAGGTTGAAACCGGCGAAGGCGATGCCCAGGTCGCAAAGGTCGAAGTCGATCTGGCCCAGGGCGTGGGCGCCGTCGAGGATGATGTCGACCCCGTGTTCCCGAGCGGCGGCGGCAATCGCCCGGACCGGCATCACCAGCCCGCTGCGATGGGTGACATAGGTCAGGGGCATCAGCTTGAGCCGTGGGTAGCGCTCGAAAGCGTCTTTGTAGGTGCTTACAAGGCTGTCAAAACTGGCAGGATGCCGGTGGACGATCTCTATCACTTCGACGCCGCGCTGGCGGGCCAGCCAGCGCATGGCGCTCTTGACCGTGTCGTACTCCAGGTCGCTGAGCAGCACCTGGTCGCCCGGTTGCAGGCGGTTGTAGTTGCGGATCAGCGATTGCAGGGCGTCGGAGGCACAGCGGGTCAGGGCCACAGCGTTTTCCGGCGCCTGCAGCAGCGCCGCCAGTTGGCGGCGGATGTCCAGCGCGTCGATCTGCTCGAAGCGCTGGCGCACCAGCAGCGAGTTGCTGCGGTTCACCCACTGGATGTTGTGCTGGTACTCCTGGGCCACGCTGCGGGTCATGCGCCCGAAGTAGCCGTTTTCCAGGTTGATCGGCCCCGGCTCGATGTCGAACTGGCGAGCGATGCCCTGCCAATGATCTTCGTCGTGGGCAAGTGTGGCTGCAGTCCTTGGCATGGAGGGCTCTTTTTCAGTGACGGGGTTTGGGTTTGCCGTGTTTGGCCCGCAGGGGATCGAGCAGGTCGCTAAGGCCGTTGTGGTCGATTTCCTGCATCAGGGCCAGCAGGCCGCCGAGTTCGCCCTTGGGGAAACCTTCCCGGGCGAACCAGTTCAGGTAGGGGCCGGGCAGGTCGGCCAGGATGCGGCCCTTGTATTTGCCGAAGGGCATTTCCCGGGTGACCAGCAGTTCAAGAGTTTCAGGGGTCATGGCGGGGGCTGTCGTGTCATTCAAGAGCCTTGGAAAATACAGGCATTCTGCATGGAGGCCAAATGACAGATCATGCAAATAACTCGGATACAGATTTTTGTATATTCTCTAAGTAATTGAATAGTAAGGAATAAAAATATAATCCAAGTCTGGCATGGCGGGTGCAACAGTTAACTCAACTAACTCAAATCTCGAGTTAACCCAATTCTCGCAACCCACAAGGAACCAGAAAATGACTGACTTGAATAAAGAAGCTATTTCGGTACTCAACAGCCTGATCGAGACCAGCAAGGACGGTCAGGAAGGGTTCAAGACCTGTGCCGAAGACATCAAGCACCCCGAGCTCAAGGCGCTGTTCATCAAGCGCTCCACCGATTGCGCCACGGCCGCGGCAGAACTGCAGTCGGTAGTGCGCTCCATGGGCGGGGATCCGGAAACCTCCACCAGTGTCAGCGGCGACCTGCACCGTCGCTGGGTCGACCTCAAGTCCCTGGTGACCGGCAAGGACGAGGAGGCGGTGCTCAACGAGGCCGAGCGTGGTGAAGACCATGCACTGAAGGCCTACAAGGAGGCTCTGGAGAAGATCAACAAGCACAACCTGGTGGGCATTCGTGACGTGGTAGAGCGCCAGTACCACGGCGTGCAACGCAATCACGACCAGGTCAAAGCCCTGCGCAACCAGGCACGCGCCCGTTCGTAAGGGTCAAAACCTGTCAAAAACGCCAGCCAGTCTGGCGTTTTTTTATGCCGGTGATTTAATGCTGGACGGTATTTAGTTAGCTAGCTAATAATTAGCCCAGCTTCGCTGATGCCTATCGCGACTATCGTTGTGTTTGTCCTGCCAAGAGTTGCCAGCCGTGCCCATTACCCTGCAAGCCCTGCTTGCTCCCAACCTTCCTGCATTGCAGTTCGCGATCAAGACCCTGCTCGGTGGTGGGGTAGCGCTGTGGCTGGCATTGCGCTGGGGGCTGGAGCAACCGGCCTGGGCCCTGATGACCGCATTCATCGTGGCTCAGCCGCTGTCCGGCATGGTCCTGCAAAAAGGTCTGGCGCGGCTGTTGGGGACCCTGGTGGGCACCCTTATGTCGGTGCTGTTCATGGGGCTGTTCGCCCAGACCCCCTGGCTGTTCCTCCTGGCCCTGGCGCTGTGGCTGGGGTTGTGCACGGCCAGTTCGACCCTGTTGCGCAGTGCCTGGTCCTACTCCTTCGTGCTGGCCGGCTACACCGTGGCCATCATTGCCTTGCCGGCCATCAGCCATCCCCTGGGGATCTTCGACCAGGCGGTGGCCCGCTGTACGGAGATTTCCCTGGGTATCATCTGCGCCACCGCCAGCAGCGCGCTGCTCTGGCCGCTGCGCGTCGAGCGACAGTTGGCCGATCAGGCCCGCAGCGCCTGGCACAGCGGGATGCAGGCGGCCCGTGCCACCCTGGCCGGGGATGCCCAGGCCCGCAAGGGCCTGCTGGAGATCCTCGGGCGCATCGTCGCCGTCGATGCCCAGCGCGAACATGCCTGGTTCGAAGGCCCGCTGGGCCGCCAGCGGGCCCGGGCGATCGGTGGCCTGAGCCAGAAACTGTTGATGCTGCTGCGCATCTCCCGTTCGGTGCGGCGCCAGTGGAAGCAGTTGGATAGCGTCGAAGCCGCGCGGTTGCAGCCGTGGATGGATCAGGTCCTGGCGGCCCTGGACAACGCTGATGGGGCCAGCCTGCAAGCCTTGTCGCCACGGGTGCTGGAGGCCTCCCGCGATGGGGCGATCAGCCCGGCGCAGAGTTACTGCCTGGCGCGTTTCAGCTTGTTGCTGGACACCGCCCTGGCTGCCACCCAGGCCCTTTCAGCGGTGCAGGAGGGGCGCGGGGCAATGGTGCAGCCGGCGACGCTGACACCTCACCGCGACTTGTCGCTGGCCCTGGTATTCGGCGCCCGCAGCGCCCTGGCTTTTCTGACGGTGGCCAGCTTCTGGCTGGCCACCGCCTGGTCCGCGGCCTCCGGGGCGATGCTGCTGACCTGTGTGGTCTGCAGCCTGTTCGCCAGCCGCGAGAACGGGGCGCAGATCGGCATGAGCTTCATGCGCGGGATCTTTCTGGCGGTTCCGGCAGCCTTCGTGGTGGGACAGATCCTGCTGCCTCAGTGGAGCGGTTTCCCGATGCTGGCGATGGCCATGGGCGTGCCGCTGTTCTTCGGCGCCCTGGGCATGGCCAAGCCGCAGATCGGCGCCACGGCCACTTCGTTCTGCCTGCACTTCATCGTGCTGATCTCGCCGATGAACCGCATGAGTTTCGATGTGGCCAGTTTCTTCAATAACGCCCAGGCCATGGTGCTGGGGGTGGGCGCTGCGGTGCTGGCCTTTCATCTGCTGATCCTGCGCAACCCGGCGTGGCACGGCCGGCGCCTGCTGGCTGCGACCCTGCACGACCTGGTGCGCCTGACCCGGCGCAACCTGCGGGGTGCGGAAAGCTGGTTTGGCGGGCGCATGGCCGACCGCCTGTTGCAACTGGCGCGGCATTATCCGGAACTGCCGGAGCCGGCCCGCAGTCGCTGGGACGATGGCCTGCTGGGCCTGGATATCGGCGACGAACTGATGCACCTGCGCCTGAGCCTGGCGGTGGCCCAGGTACCGGTCGGCGCCGCGCAGCGAGCTTATTTCGAGCACCTGCAGCGCACCCTGGAACAAGGCCCGGCGGGCAGTCGTCAGGATGCCCTGGAGCAGCCCAGCGTGGCCCTGCTGGAGGCGCTGGGGCAGCAGCCGCCCAGTGATGCGTTGAAACTGGCGCAGGGCGCCGTCGTGCAATTGCAAAGCAGCTGGCGCAGTTGGTGCCGGCAGCAGGAGGAAAGTCATGGGGCTGCGTGAGTGGTCGCTGGGCGGGGTGCTGCTCAGCCCGTTCCTGATTTATGTGGTGCTGGCGCTGGTGCTGACCGGTGCCCTGCGGATGCTGGTGCGGGTAACCGGGCTGGGCCGCTGGATCTGGCACGAAGCACTGTTCGATTGTGCCCTGTACGTCTGTGTCTTGACGGTCATTACGCTGGTCCTGGGGCCCTTATAAGGAGTTGATCATGCGTACACCCGTACGTGTCGTGTTTACCCTCTGCCTGGTGGCGGTGGCGATCTTTGCCGGTTATCACCTGTGGCAGTACTACATGCTTACGCCCTGGACCCGCGATGCGCGGATCCGCGCCGACGTGGTGATAGTCGCCCCGGATGTGTCCGGCTGGGTGCGCGAGCTCAAGGTGGCGGACAACCAGCCAGTCAAGGCCGGCGAGCTGTTGCTGAGTATCGACCGCGACCGTTTCGAGGCCGCCCTGGAAAAAGCCCAGGCGGTGGTGCAGACCCGCCAGCAGCAGTTGAGCCTGCGCGAACATGAAGCCAGCCGCCGCGCTGCTCTTGGCCCCCAGGCCATCAGCGCCGAGCTGCGCGAGAACGCCCAGATCAACGCCGGCATCGCCCGTGGCGAGCTACGCCAGGCCCAGGCCGAGGCCAAGGTCGCCGAATTGAACCTGGCTCGTAGCCAGGTGCATGCGCCCCGTGACGGGCATATCACCAACTTGCGCCTGGCCGAGGGCAACTACGTCAATGCCGGGCAGCCGGTGATGGCGCTGATCGATGACTCGACCTTCTATGTCCAGGCCTATTTCGAGGAAACCAAGCTGCCGCGGATCCAGGTCGGCGACCCGGTGAAGGTCTGGCTGATGAGCGCCGGTGATGCCCTGCAAGGCCATGTGGAAAGCATCAGCCGGGGGATCACCGACCGTAATGCCACGCCTGACGGGCAACTGCTGGCGGAAGTGGAGCCGACCTTCAACTGGGTACGCCTGGCCCAACGGATTCCGGTGCGGATCAAGCTCGACAAGGTGCCCGAAGGCATCAACCTGAGCGCCGGCATGACAGCCAGTGTGCAGGTGGAGGAGGGCGGCAAACAGTAGGAGCCGGCTTGCCGGCAAGCCGGCTCCTGGGGAGCGAGACTCAGCCGATGGTGATGGCTGGCAGGGTGGTCAGGGTCACGGTCTGCTTTCTGCGCGGAGCGGCGATTTCGGCTTCGCCGTCCACAACCAGTTCATCGTGCTGGTTGAATACGCGAGTGGCGATGCGCACGCGGAACTTGGGCAGTTTTTCGAGGATCTCCAGGCGCACGGTCAGGGTGTCGCCAATCTTCACCGACTTCTGGAAGGTCATCTGCTGGCCGATGTAGATGGTGCCCGGTCCAGGCAGCTCGCAGGCCACGGCGGCACTGATCAGCGCGCCGCTGAACATGCCGTGGGCGATGCGCTCCTTGAACGTGGTGGCGGCGGCGAACTCGGGGTCCAGGTGCACCGGGTTGTGGTCGCCGGACATGGCGGCGAACAGCTGGATGTCACGCTCCTCGACGGTCTTGCTGTACTGGGCGGTCTGGCCGACTTCCAGGGCTTCGTAAGGCGTGTTGGTTACCTGGGTCATGTTGCTGAAATCCTCTGACAGATAAATAAGCGCACTGGCTGCGCACCGGCTATTCCGACCGTGGTGGCCGGCGGTGCTGCAGGGCCTGGTCGAGCCAGGCCAGCACGTCGTGGGTCACTTGGTCACGGTTGCTTTCGTTGAACAGCTCATGACGTGCCTGGGGGTAGATATTGAGTTGCAGGCACTGGCTGCCGGCCTCGCGCAACGCGTTGGCCAGATCCTTGAGACGCTTGCCAGCGCTCACCGGATCACATTCACCACCCATTACCAGCAGCGGCAGGCCCGGATCGATCTGCTTGAGGTTGGCAATCTTGCTGATTTGCTGCAGCCCGCCCAGCAGATCGATCCACAACTGGTTGGTGCAACGAAAGCCGCACAATGGATCGGCCACGTACTTGTCGACTTCCTCCGGGTCGCGGCTGAGCCAGTCGAAGGCGGTGCGATTGGGTTTGAACGCCTTGTTGAACGAACCGAAGGACAGCCATTCGATCAGTGCGCTGCGCCCCTGGCCGCCCTGGCGCCAGCGTTCGATGCGGGCGATCAGGCTGGCGGCGCGGTACAGCGCCACTGGCTGGAAATTCGAGCCGCTGAGAATCGCCCCGTGCAGGCTGGCGCTGTGATGTTGCAGATAGGCCTGGGCGATGTAGCTGCCCATGCTGTGGCCCAGCAGCACGATGGGCGTGCCGGGGTGCTGCTGGCCGATGTGCTGGTTGAGGCTGGCCAGGTCGCCGACCACCTTGCTCCAGCCGTTCTGGTCTGCGTAGTGGCCCAGCACCCCCTGTTCCGCCGTCTTGCCGTGGCCACGCTGGTCGGGGGCGTAGACGGCATAGCCTTTGGCGCACAAGGCCTGGGCCAGGCGCGCGTAGCGCCCGCTGTGCTCGGCCATGCCGTGGGACAGCAGGACCACCGCCTTGAGTGGCGGCTCGGGCAGCCACTGGTTGACGAAGAGGCGGTGGTGGTCGCTCGTGGTCAACCAGAACGTGTCATGGGTCATGGCGATTCCTTTGCTCGAAGACGCTGCACTTTATAGCGCATCGGTGCCTGGGCGTCTGATTCGCGCGCCCGTTGGAAGCAAGATTCACAAAATTAATGACACACTTGCGCATATTTGCCTGAATCGCCATAGCTGCTAACGTCCGAGGAGCCCCGCCCCTGAGAGCGTTACAGTGGCGGCCCGGATAGCTCAGGTACAAGAGAGGACAAGAATAATGCAACCTGATTTCTGGAATGATAAGCGCCCCGCTGGCGTCCCCAACGAGATCGACCTGGGGGCCTTCAAGTCGGTGATCGAGGTGTTTGAGCGTTCCTGCAAGAAATTCGCTGATCGCCCGGCCTTCAGCAACATGGGCGTGACCCTCACCTACGCCGAGCTGGAACGCTACAGCGCGGCCTTCGCCGGTTATCTGCAAAGCCATACCGATCTGGTTCCGGGAGACCGTATTGCGGTGCAGATGCCCAACGTTTTGCAGTACCCGATCGCGGTATTCGGAGCCTTGCGCGCAGGGCTGGTGGTGGTCAATACCAACCCGCTGTACACCGCGCGGGAGATGCGCCACCAGTTCAAGGATTGCGGGGCCCGGGCCCTGGTCTACCTGAACATCTTCGGCCAGAAGGTCCAGGAAGTGCTGGGGGATACCGATATCCAGTTCCTGATCGAGGCCCGGATGGGCGACATGATGCCCAGCGCCAAGGGTTGGCTGATCAATACCGTGGTGGACAAGGTCAAGAAGATGGTGCCGGCCTACCACCTGCCCCAGGCCATTTCCTTCAAGAGTGCCCTGCGCCTGGGGCGTGGCCAGAGCATCAAGCCGCTGCAGGTGGGCCACGACGATGTTGCGGTGCTGCAGTACACCGGGGGCACCACCGGCCTGGCCAAGGGCGCGATGCTGACCCACGGCAACCTGGTGGCCAACATGCAGCAGGCGCGGGCCTGCCTCGGCCAGCATGGGCCCGACGGCCACACCCAGTGGCGCGAAGGCCAGGAGGTGATGATCGCGCCGCTGCCGCTGTACCACATCTATGCCTTCACCGCGAACTGCATGTGCATGATGGTGACCGGCAACCACAACGTGCTGATCACCAACCCGCGGGACATCGGCGGCTTCATCAAGGAGCTGAAGAAGTGGCGTTTTTCTGCGCTACTGGGGCTCAACACGCTGTTTGTGGCACTGATGGATCACCCGGATTTCAAGAACCTGGATTTTTCCAATCTGAAGCTCACCAACTCTGGCGGCACGGCCCTGGTCAAGGCTACCGCCGAGCGCTGGCAGAAGCTGACCGGCTGCCGGATCACCGAAGGCTATGGGCTGACCGAAACCTCGCCGGTGGCCTGTACCAACCCCTATGGCGAGCGTTCGCGGCTGGGCACCGTCGGCCTGCCGGTACCGGGCACCACCTTGAAGATCATCGATGACCAGGGCGTCGAGCTGCCGCTGGGCGAGCGGGGCGAGCTGTGCATCAAGGGCCCGCAGATCATGAAGGGCTACTGGAACAAACCCGAGGCCACCGCCGAAGTGCTGGATGCCGAGGGCTGGTTCAAGTCCGGTGATATCGCGGTGATCGATCCGGACGGTTTCGTGCGCATTGTCGATCGCAAGAAGGACATGATCATCGTCTCGGGTTTCAACGTGTACCCGAACGAGATCGAGGATGTGGTCATGGCTCACCCGAAAGTCGCCAACTGTGCAGTCATCGGCATACCGGACGAGCGTTCCGGCGAGGCGGTGAAGCTGTTTGTGGTGCCGCGTGAGGCGGGGGTCAGCCTTGAAGAGCTCAAGGCCTACTGCAAAGAGAATTTCACCGGCTACAAGGTGCCCAAGCACATTGTGCTGCGTGACTCTTTGCCGATGACCCCGGTGGGCAAGATCCTGCGCCGCGAGTTGCGCGATATCGCTTGAGCCCAGGGCTTTTACCTGGCGGGCAAGCCGGTTGGCGCAACCGGCTTGCCGGCTCTGCATTCCGAGGGGCGCAAAGCCCCGGGCCAGAGCGGAATTCAGGTGGGTAGAATTTTTACTCTAAAAGTGACTATTAAATTGTCTTGAGTCATTTTTGTGACTATTCAGGCCTTCTTTGGCTCTAGTCGGCCTTTTCCAAAGCTGCTACTCTCGGCGCGCTTTGTGACTTCTCGGCCTAAGTAAAAGCCAGACTCACCAACAATAGACACCAATAAAAAACACAGACAAATAATAATCGCATCAAATGCGGTGATGAATTCGCGTTGCTGAGGAGTGGGCTTCCATGATCGAAGACTTTTGGAAGGATAAGTACCCAGCTGGGATTGCTGCCGATATCAATCCAGACGAGTATCCGAATATTCAGGCGGTGTTGAAGCAGTCCTGCCAACGTTTCGCTAACAAACCGGCCTTTAGCAACCTCGGCAAGACAATCACCTACGGTGAGCTGTACGAACTGTCCGGGGCCTTTGCCGCGTACCTGCAGCAGCATACCGATTTGCAGCCCGGCGATCGAATCGCCTTGCAACTGCCCAACCTGCTGCAATACCCGATCGCGGTATTCGGTGCGATCCGCGCCGGCCTGATCGTGGTCAATACCAACCCGTTGTACACCGCGCGGGAAATGGAACACCAATTCAACGACTCCGGCGCCAAGGCCCTGGTCTGCCTGGCCAACATGGCCCACCTGGCAGAGGCCGTGGTACCCAAGACCGGGGTCAGGCACGTGATCGTCACCGAAGTGGCGGACCTGCTGCCGCCGCTCAAGCGCCTGCTGATCAACAGCGTGGTCAAGTACGTGAAGAAGATGGTGCCGGCCTATCACCTGCCCCAGGCCGTCAAGTTCAATGACGTTCTGCGCAAGGGCCATGGCCAGCCAGTGCAGGAAGCCAACCCTGCCAGCAGCGACGTGGCAGTGCTGCAATACACCGGTGGCACCACCGGGGTCGCCAAGGGCGCCATGCTGACCCACCGCAACCTGGTGGCCAACATGCTGCAGTGCAAGGCGCTGATGGGCTCCAACCTCAATGAAGGCTGCGAGATCCTCATCACCCCGCTGCCGCTGTACCACATCTATGCGTTCACCTTCCATTGCATGGCCATCATGCTCATGGGCAACCACAACATCCTGATCAGCAACCCGCGGGACTTGCCGGCGATGGTCAAGGAGCTGTCGAAGTGGAAGTTCAGCGGCTTTGTCGGCCTCAACACCCTGTTTGTCGCCCTGTGCAACAGTGAAGCGTTCCGCAAGCTGGATTTCTCGGCGCTGAAAGTCACCTTGTCCGGTGGCATGGCCCTGCAACTGGCGGCGGCCGAGCGTTGGAAGGAAGTGACCAACTGCCCGATCTGCGAAGGCTACGGCATGACCGAGACCAGCCCGGTGGCCACGGTCAACCCGATCCAGAACATCCAGATCGGCACCATCGGCATTCCGGTGCCTTCGACCCTGTGCCGGGTGGTGGACGACGCCGGGGAAGAGCTGCCCCTGGGCGAAGTCGGCGAACTGTGCGTGAAGGGCCCGCAGGTGATGAAGGGCTACTGGCAGCGCCAGGATGCCACCGATGAAGTCCTCAACAGCGAAGGCTGGCTGAAGACCGGTGATATCGCGCTGATCCAGCCCAATGGCTACATCCGCATCGTCGACCGCAAGAAGGACATGATTCTGGTCTCCGGTTTCAACGTCTATCCCAATGAGCTGGAAGACGTACTGGCCTCGCTGCCGGGCGTGCTGCAGTGCGCGGCGATCGGCGTGCCGGACGAGAAATCCGGTGAGACCATCAAGATCTTCATCGTGGTCAAGCCGGGCGTGACCCTGACCAAGGAGCAGGTGATGGCGCACATGCGTGCCAATGTCACCGGCTACAAGGTGCCCAAGGCTGTTGAGTTCCGCGATGCGTTGCCAACCACCAACGTCGGCAAGATCCTGCGCCGCGAGCTGCGTGACGAAGAGCTGAAGAAGCTCGGCGTGAAGAAGTAAGCCGCAGCGCCCACAAAAAAGCCCCGCCAGTGCGGGGCTTTTTTATTGGGCGGCGCCCGCCTTACTGCTGGAACTGGGCGAAGCTCACGCCGGTGCCGGCCGGGCGCACGTCCTTGAGGAAGGAGTCCTTGTCGGCGCTCAACTCCAGGCTCAGGGCGGCCTTGCGCTTGCCTTCGTTGCGGATCACCAGGCCTTCGAGTTTTTCCCGCAGGAACACCGTAGGCACTTTCAGGTGCAGCAGTTGATCGGTGTCCGGGGTGTGCAGCAGCAGGTGCACCCATTCGTACTGACCGATGGCCAGGCGGGTGACCAGGATATCGAACCACCAGATATTGCGGTTGCGGTTCAGCTCCGCGAAGTGGCAGTTGTTGACGCCCAGCACCGCACCGCCCAGTTCCTGGTTCCTGCGGGCGATAGCCTGCTTTTTATCGAGTTTCATAACGTTCCTACGGGGATTGGATCTTCAGTGCTTGGCCTGAACAGGGGGAGCATTCTCCCGGGTTGCCCGGCAAACATAAAGCGCTACCTGGGCGGCGCGATGAAATGCCCGGCAAAAATAATTGAAACTCTGCGCGAAAGCCGCGGGTCAACCTTGGGTAACGACGCAATCCCCTTTGTTCGATCAATGAATGTTCTACGGAGAAATACCATGGGCAGCACAGCGGATAAGGCAAAAGGTCTGGCTAACGAAGCCATCGGTAACGTCAAGCAAGGTGTCGGCAAAGCCACCGACAACACCAAGCTGCAGGCTGAAGGCAAGCTGCAGGAGAAGAAAGGCGAAGCCCAGCAAGCGGTGGGCAAAGCCAAGGATGCAGTGAAAAAGACCATCGACAAGGCCTGAAAACGGCCTGTTCGATGACCCACTGCAGCGGCCATCCACGGATGGCCGTTTTCATGTGAGGTGTGGGTGAGAGAGGGGAATCGGCCACTGGAAATGGTTGCGGTTCGCCAACTAGGCTAATTTGTTGTAGAAAACGCCCCCTGAGTCGCTATCGACTTCAACCTTTTTGCGGCGAAAGGAGACGCTATGATTTTTCCGGACCTCAAAGGTTTGCCCCTGCACCGGGTACTGATCCGCACGGTGAATGAGTTCATCGCGGACGAGATGTCCACCTACGCCTCGGCACTGGCCTACCAGATGCTGTTCTCGCTGTTCCCCTTCATTCTGTTCCTGATCGCCCTGATCGGTTTCCTCCATCTGCCGGACTTCTTCACCTGGCTGCGCCTGCAGTCGGAGCTGGTGCTGCCCCACGAGGCCCTGGAGCAGGTCAACCCGGTCATCGATCAATTGCAGCAGTCCAAGGGTGGCCTGCTGTCCATCGGTATCGTCATCGCCCTGTGGACCGCTTCGGCGGGTGTACGCCTGATGATGAGCGCGATGAACGCCGCCTACGACGTGGTCGAGGGGCGGCCGATCTGGAAGCGCTTCCCGCTGTCGGTGTTCTACACCGTGGGCATTGCCGGCATGCTTCTGGCCGCCGCGGCGCTGATGGTGCTGGGGCCGCAGGTGATGGCCTGGCTGGCGGGGCAGGTGGGCCTGGAGGACTTCATCGTCACCCTGTGGACCATCCTGCGCTGGCCGGTGATCGTGCTGCTGATGATGGTGGCCGTGGCCCTGATGTACTACGTGATGCCCGATGTGCAGCAGAAATTCCGCTTCATCACCCCGGGCTCGGTGCTGGCGGTGGTGGTATGGATCGTCGCTTCCCTGGGGTTTGCCTACTACGTGAAGACGTTCGCTAACTACAACGCCATGTATGGCAGTATCGGTGCGATCATCGTGCTGTTGCTGTACTTCTATATCTCCGCCGCGGTGCTGTTGCTGGGAGCGGAGATGAACGCGGTGATCGAACACATGTCGGCCGAAGGCAAGGACCCTGGCGAAAAGGACTTTGACCAGCACGACGAAAAACAACACGTTTCGGGACTGGGCCGGGACCACTCGCTCAAGCCGACCACTGACGAAGCCTGATCATGATCCGTGAAATCCTCAAGATGGGCGATGAGCGCCTGCTGCGCATCGCCCCGCCGGTACCGCCGGAAATGTTCGACAGCCCCGAGCTCTGGGAACTGATCGACGATATGTTCCAGACCATGGAAAGCGTGGGTGGCGTCGGCCTGGCGGCGCCGCAGATCGGTGTCGACCTGCAACTGGTGATCTTCGGCTTCGAGCACAGCGAACGTTATCCGGAAGCCGAAGCGGTGCCGCAAACCATCCTCATCAATCCGCTGATCACGCCCTTGAGCCCGGTGCTGGAAGAGGGCTGGGAAGGTTGTCTCTCGGTTCCCGGCCTGCGCGGCGCGGTGCAGCGCTACCAGCACATCCGCTACGAAGGCTTCGACCCCAGGGGCGAGCCCATTGTGCGCGTGGCCTCGGGTTTCCACGCCCGGGTGGTGCAGCATGAGTGCGATCACCTGATCGGCCGGCTGTACCCCTCGCGGATCAGCGATTTCAGCAAGTTCGGCTTCACCGAAGTGCTGTTTCCCGACCTCGACCCCAACGCCGACGAATAAGCCCCGGCCCGCCCGGTGTCAGGGCCTCGACCCAGGCCGGTCGATGGCCATGGCCAGCAACGGTTTGCTGCGCTGGTAGCGGGCCAGCCGTTCGTTCAAGGCGTGTGGCAGGCAGGTCGTGCTGCAGAAGCCCATCGACCGGTAAAGGGCCTGCAGGTCCGGATGGCAGAACAGCCAGACCGGGCCTTCGACGCTTTGCACGGCCTGCCCCACCAGCTGGGTGGCCAGCCCCTGGCCGCGACTGGTCGGGGCGACGAACAGGCCCGTCAGCCAATAGCCTTCAGCTGCCGGGCTCAGGCTCATGCCAGCGATGATTTCACTGCTTCTGGCAACCCAGAGCTGGCCCTCGGAAGCGGCGCGCATGGATGACCGGTGCTGGCGATAGAACTTGTTCAGCAAGGGCCGTTCAACCTCGGCAAGCAGGTTGATCTGGAGGTCGGGCATGAGGTTTCCGGATTTGGCAACAGGGGCCGGCGGATTATAAAAGAACCCTGGCCGACTATAGGTGCTATACCTGAAGCCTTTCCCGCATCAGTGGAGTGAACGTCATGTCCAAAGGTATGAACGCCAAGAAAAATGCCAAGAAAAAGCCGGCAAAGAGCGCAGACGAGAAACGCGCCGAGAAAAAGGCCAAGAAGACCGAAGTGAATATCTTCGGCCACTGATCACTTTGACGAAGCCCGCCCCGCGGGCTTCGTGCTCTCTCCCCTCAGGCCAGTTCCAGCGCCAGGGCATCGCGTACCGCCGGTCGCTGTTCGACCCGAGCCTGGAACCGCGACAGCGCCGGCCAGTTCGCCAGGTCGATGGCGAACAATGCCGTCCAGCGCAGAACGGTGAACAGGTAGGCATCGGCGATCCCGAACTGCGCGCCTTGCAAGTAGTCCTGGTGTTCCAGCGTCTGCTCGAGCAAGGCCAGGCGCTTGAACAACTTCTGCTTGAACACCTCTTTCACCCCATCATCGAACCCCGGATTGAATAGCCAGCCCATGATCCCGTGCACTTCGCTGGTGATGAAGTTCAGGGTTTCCTGCAGGCGCACCCGCTCCCAACTGCCATTGGCCGCGGCCAGGCCGGACTCGGGCTTGAGGTCGGCGAGGTATTGCAGGATGGCCGGGCCTTCAGTGAGGACCTGGCCATTGTCCAGTTGCAGCGCGGCTACGTAGCCCTTGGGGTTGATGGCGAGGAAGTCCCGGCCGTCGGCGGTGCGCTTGCTGCGGTTGTCGACGCGGATGGCCTCGAAAGGCAATTGCAGTTCGCGCAACACGATATGGGAGGCCAGGGAGCAGGCTTGTGGGGCGTAGTAGAGTTTCATCGGCAGGTCTCTGGTGAAAGTGGGAGCCAGTGTCGTGCAAGGCGGCAACATGGGTAAAATTAATCTTTCAGAACACTGCCATAAGGATAGCTACTGCCATGATGAACCTGATGCACTGGCGCCTGCTGGTGGCGATTGCCGAGTGCGCCACCATCACCCGGGCCGCCGAGCAGGTGGGCATGACCCAGTCCGGGGCCAGCCAGGCCCTCGCCCAGATGGAGGACATGCTCGGGGTGCAGCTGTTTGTCCGCGAGAGCCGCCAGGCGCTGCCCACGGCGATCGGTTTGCAGGTGCTGGCCCAGGCGCGGGTGATGCTCGAGGCCCTGGCCGAGGTCCGCCGGCAGGTGGACGCGGCGCGGGGCATTCCTCAAGGCAGTGTGCGACTGGCGGGCTTTCCCATGGTCCTGGCGACTTTCCTGCCGCCGTTGCTGCGGCGTTTCAAGCAGCTGTATCCGGGCATCGAGGTGGTGCAGCTGGAGGTCAGTGATGATGAGGTCGAAACGCTGCTAGAGGCGCAACTGGTGGACCTTGGGGTCGTGCTCAACCCGACCCCCGAGCGCCGCTCTTGGTTGCTGGGGCGTGATTCGTGGGTCGCGGTGCTACCTGAAGATCACCCCTGGCAGGCCTCGACCATCGACCTTGAAACCTTGCTGGCGCAGCCCTTTGTCCTGGCCACCGGGGGCTGTTCGGTGAATGCCCGCAGCCTGGCCGCCGAGGCCGGGATCCCCCTGGCCGACGTCCGGGTGGAGGTGCGGGAATGGAACAGTGCCTTCAGCCTGGTGCGCGAGCAGCTGGGAGTGACTCTGGTGCCGCAGAGTACGTTACCGGTGCAACGCGAAGGGTTGCGGGTGCTGGAACTGAGCACAGGAGTGGAGCGGGAGTTCGCCCTGGTAGCGGCGCCGGGGCGGGAGTCGAGTGTTCTGGTCCAGGCGTTTCTGTCGACCCTCGAAGAGTTTTAGTGCGGGAGCTTCCCGGGCTTTGCCACAGGCTCTGTTTATGTCTTGTTTGTTACTTGTCGCGAATGTACTTCAATACCTCGAAAGTTGTGAAAACAGACTGACTAGTGGCCTTGCATAGAGACTGCGGCTGTCTATGCTCAATTGTGAAAATTCGTATCTGTTGGCCTATGAGTATCCGTCCCGAGCGGCCTGCGCCGATGTAACCGGTATGCGTGCGACCTTCATCCAGGGCGCAGTATTGAATCCATGAATAAAGGCGAGAGTGCGCAGTTAGAGGCACCGCAGTATCAGGAGTGTCGATTTAGATGGAGTTTCTTAACTTTGTTAGGTCAGGCCCGGAAATGGGGCATCAAGTAAAGGATGGCTTGATAAGAGCGTTGCAACATGGACTCTCCGATTAAACATCATTTATCACCTGACACTTACTCTCTCATATGGAGGGAGGCGCTTGCCCTGTTTTATAGATCGTTGTGGTGGATCAGTTGAAAGACTAGAAACTTCCGTCAATCAAAAGACAGCGTTGAAGGTGATACAACCATGTTTAACCTACATCACAAGGCTGACCTGCTGGAAATCGAACGATTCAACTGTGCGCTGAGCGAGGCCAACGCCAAGTTGGCGGCGATCAGTCGTTCCATGGCGATGATCGAGTTCTCGCCCGATGGCATCGTGCTGGATGCCAATGAAAACTTCTGCCAGGTCATGGGCTACTCCGCAGAAGACATACGTGGCAAGCATCACCGGATTTTCTGTGAGGAAGAGTTCTATCGCAGCGAGGAGTACAGCAAGCTGTGGCGCGACCTGGGGCGTGGCGAACCGGTCAGCGGGACTTTTCTGCGCCTGGACAAGCGTGGCCGGGAGATCTGGCTCGAAGCCAGCTACATGCCGGTGTTCGATGCCGATCGTCAGGTGCGCAGTGTGATCAAGGTGGCGTCGGACATCTCCGAACGCATCCATGTCGAACATGAGAACCAGAGCCTGCTGAACGCTATCGGCCGTTCCATGGCCATCATCGAGTTCAGCCCGGACGGCAGGATCATCACCGCCAACGACAACTTCCTGAAGACCATGCAGTACACCCTGAATGAAATCGTTGGCCAGCATCACAGCATGTTCTGCCACCGTTCCGAGGCTGAATCCCCGGAGTACAAGCAATTCTGGGCTTCGTTGAACCGTGGCGAGTTTCACTCCCATCGTTTCGAGCGGGAAAACAAGTATGGGCAGACGGTGTTTCTCGAAGCCTCCTACAACCCGCTGTTCGATACCAAGGGCCGCCTGTACAAGGTGGTGAAGATCGCCAGCGACATCACCGATCAGATGACCACCTTGCGCTCCGCCGCCGAGTCCGCCCACAGCACCTCGGTGCAGAACGACGCCTGTGCGCAGAAGGGCTCGGAGGTGGTGCAGCAGACCGTGGAAATCATTCAGCAGATTTCCCATGACCTCAATGAAGCGGCCCACAGCATCGATGCGGTGAGCAAGCAGTCGGACATCATCGGCAGCATCGTCCAGACCATCCGCGGGATCGCCGACCAGACCAACCTGCTGGCCCTCAACGCGGCCATCGAGGCCGCCCGTGCCGGTGAGCACGGGCGCGGTTTCGCCGTGGTCGCGGACGAGGTGCGCAGCCTGGCGGCGCGCACCAGCCAGGCGACGGTGGAAATCGTCGAGGTGGTGCGCAAGAACCACGACCTGTCGACGAGCGCGGTGACCAGCATGCAGTCGAGCCTGAGCCGCACCGGGCTCGGGGTCGAACTGGCGAATGAGGCGGGGGAGGTGATCCTGGAGATCCAGCAAGGCTCGCGGCACGTGGTGGATGCCATCAGCCAGTTCAACTCGACCCTGCAGTTGCAGTAGCCGGTTTTCGCCGGGCACAAAAAAGGGTTCCCATGGGGAAACCTTTTGCGTTCAGCGGGGTTACAGCGCGGCGAGGAACTTCTCGTCCACCGGTTTGGCGCTGTCCTTGGCGTCTTTCTCTTCCTTGGCCAGTTGCATCTTGTCCTGCAGGCGCTGGGCAATTTCCTGGTTGATCGCCAGTTGGCGCTCTGGCGGCAGGTTCTTCAGGTCTTCCTCGGTCAGCCCCATGTCCTTGAGGATGCTGTCGCGCAGGCGCTGTTCCGGGGTCTTGCTCATGTAGTCCTTGAACTCGCTCAGCGCGCCGGTTTCCGTCGCGCTGGTAGCCTGCGCGGCGCTGGCGGTCGGTGGCGTGGCCTGGAGCAGCACGCGGGTCTTGGCGAAGGCGGCGTTGACGTTGTCGTCCACGCTGTTGGCCTGCTGGCTGGAGGACTGGGACGCCGGATAGGTCACGGAGTTCTGGGCCTGTTGCAGCATGCCGCTGTACAGCGCGCTGGCGGCTGCGGTAGTCGGGTCCATATCGGTGCGCGAGGTGGGCTGCACCGAAACGGATTTCTGGGCGTTGACCAACATGATCGGGAACCTGTGTAAGAGAACTAGGCTGAGGTTTTAGCAAGTTCCATGCCGATTGATGAGCCCTTGTATATCAAGGGCTTGGCTCAAGACGCCGGTCGTGGCTGCCAGCAAGCGGACAAGTCTTGCCGCTTTCAGGCAACCGCTGCCGGCGCCGTCTTCATGCGTGGGCAATGTCTTCCAGGGCCAGGTTGCGGGTGCGCGGCCCGAAGCGGCCGATGGTCAGGATCACGATCAGCATGCTGCTGACGATAAAGGCCAGGACCCCGGGCGTGCCGAAATGCTCGAGGAAAAAGCCCACCAGCAAACTGCTGAACACCGTCGACAAACGGCTGAACGAGTAACAGAAGCCCACCGCCCGGGCGCGAATGTTGGTGGGGAACAATTCGCTCTGGTAGGAGTGGTAGCTGAAGCTCAGCCAGGCATTGCAGAAGGTGATCATCACCCCGCAGACAATCAGCCCCAGGGCGCTGCTCTGCAGGGCGAACAAGGTGCCGAAGGTCATGGCGCCCAGGGCCGAGCCGACGATCTGCCACTTGTTCTCGAAGCGGTTGGCGAAACGCACGAACAGCAGCGGCCCCAGGGGGTAGGCCAGGGTGATGATGAAGGCGTACAGCAGGCTGTGGGTGACGCTCACGCCCTGGCCCGACAGCAGCGCCGGCAGCCAGTTGCCGAAACCGAAGAAGCCGATGGCCTGGAACACGTGAAACACGATCAGCATCAGGGCCCGGCGGCGGTAGGGCGGTTGCCAGATATCGGCGAAGCGCCCACGGCCCTGGATATCCATGGCCTGGGGTTCGGGCTCATCCAGCGGCTTGGCGTAGTCCCGGGCGCAGCGGGTCTCGAGGCCTTGCAGGATCCGGTCGGCTTCGTCGAAGCGCCCGTGCTGGGCGAGCCAGCGTGGCGACTCCGGCAAGCGTGAGCGCAACCACCAGATGAACAGGGCGAACACCGCGCTGGCCAGCACCACCCAGCGCCAGCCGGAGATCCCCCAGGGCGCCTGGGGCACCAGCCACCAGGACATCAGCGCCACTGCCGGCACCGACAGGAACTGTACGAAAAAGGCAAAGGCGAAGGCCGAGCTGCGCATGCGCTTGGGCACCAGTTCGCTGAGGTAGGCGTCGATGGTCACCAGTTCGATGCCCAGGCCGATGCCCACCAGGAATCGCATGCAGATGATCCCCAGCGCCGTGCTCTGCAGCCCCATCAGCACCGTGGCCAGGGTGTACCAGATCAGGGCGAAGGTGAAGATCGCCCGGCGTCCGAAGCGGTCGGCTATCGGGCTCAGCAGGCTGGCGCCGAGGAACAGGCCGAGAAAGGTCGCCGAGGCGAAGGCCGCCTGGTCGGAAAAACCGAACACCCCCTGGTTGCCGCTGGCGAAGATCCCGTCGCGGATCAGCCCCGGGCTGATGTAGGCGGTCTGGAACAGGTCGTACAGCTCGAAAAAACCGCCAATGGACAGCAGCGCCACCAGGCGCCAGATCGTGGCCACGGCAGGCAGGCGGTCGATGCGCGCGCTGATGCCGGCGGCGCGTTGAGGGTCGAGGTCGCTGGTGAGCGGGGCAGAGGCGGGCATGCAGGGAATTCCACAGGACACAGAGCGGAAATCTTAGCCTGCTAACGGAAACCAAGGATTGTGAATCCACGTGCGTAAACCGGAGGATGCGCTGATTTATTGTCGTATTTCGTTACATCTGCCGGATTTATAGCGCAATGCTGGGCACCCGCGCGTGACGGCGGGTGCCCGGTGGTGGCTCAGTAGGTGATGGGAATGCCGAAATCTTCCTGGAAGGCATCGTCCACCGGTTCGTAGCCCAGCACCCGGGTGGTTTCGCTGAGGTCCAGGCGCTTGAAGCGATTGTTGGAAATGCCGTGGCCGATCAGCAGTTGCACCCCCGGGGTTTCCACTGCCCGTTGCAACAGCTGCACTGCATCCCGTGGGCTGAGCCAGGCGCTCAGGTCGCGGGTGGTGGTCAGTTCGTGGTGTTTCGGGTCTTCGAACGCACCAATGCGCAGGGCAATGCAGGACAGTCCGCGCTTGGCGGCATAGAAGGCGCATAGCGCCTCGCCGTAGCACTTGCTCACGCCATACAGGTTGGCTGGCATCACCGGCATGCCCGGGGTGATCTGCCGGTCCACCGGGTAGCCCTCGATGGTCTGGGCGCTGCTGGCAAATACCAGGCGCCGGCAACCGGCCTGTACCGCGGCCTCGAACAGGTAGGTGGTGGCGAGGATGTTGTTCGGCAGCAACTCGTCGAAGCTGGCGCTGGCATGGGGAATGCCGGCCAGGTGCACGATGACGTCGATCCCCGGGAGCAGGCGGCCGATGGCTTGCGGGTCGTCGAGGTCCAGGCGCACGAAGCGGTGTGGCGCGGGGATTTCGAAGTCCGGCTCTACCCGGTCGGTGAGGGTGAAGCGGTGGCGCTCTTGGGAGCCCTGAAAAAACACCTTGCCGATCCTGCCGCAAGCGCCGGTCAGTAGTACGTTAAGTCCGTTCATTTCGAATCTCCGATGGGCCAGAGGAGGGATGGCCAGCTCAGGCGATGCCATTGCGCCCGTGCAGCATGAAGCCCGGGTGCAGGCTGAGGCGTTCGTAGTAGGCGGCCACGGCGGGGTAGGCCGGGTGCTCCATGGGGGTCATCTTCCAGCGATTCACCGAGAGGCCAAGAACGATATCCGCAAGGCTGAAATCCTCGCCCAGAACATAGGCGCCCGAGCGCTCGAGCTGGCGTTCGAGGATTTGCATCTTGGCATTCCAGGCCAGCAGGCTGGCGCCGATGCGCTGGCTGTCCTGGTAATCCGCATGCTGGCGCACCAGGCCCATGAAGGCATAGCTCCAGGACGGGTTCAGCTCGGTGGCCTGCCAGTCCATCCACTGTTCAACCAGGGCCCGGGCGCGCGGGGCCGTGGGCAGCAGGCCGCTGCCGGGGTGCAGGTTGGCCAGGTAGCGGCAGATGCTGTTGGATTCCCACAGGACCCCGGCGTCGTCGATCAGCACCGGTACCTGGGCATTGGGGTTGAGGGCGAGAAACTCGGGGGTATGGGTGGACTGAAAGCCACTACCCCAGTCTTCCTGCTGGTAGGAAAGCCCAAGCTCCTCACAGGTCCACAAGACTTTCCTGACATTGATGGACGAGGCTTTACCGAGAATTCTGCAGCGGGTTCCCATGACGCTTCCTTGTTCGTGGTACTGGATGGCCATGGGAATCTAACAGCGTGGCGTCGTCTCGGCGACGATCAATTTGCCGATACGGGTATCTCAGGCCGGATCGGGGAGGGCCGAGGCCGGCAAGCCGAAAACCCGGTCGAACAGCCAGTTGAAGGCAAAGGTGTAGCAGGGGATGAACAGGATCAGCGCCAGGTCCAGGAGAAAGGCCTGCACCAGGCTGATCGCCATCCACCAGGCGATCAGCGGGATCAGGAACACGATCAGGGTCAACTGGAAACCCACGGCATGGGCAATGCGCCGCTTGACCGTACGGGTGCGCGATGGCTGGCGGCTTTCCCAGCGCTCGAACAGGGTGGTGTAGATGAAGTTCCAGGTCACCGCGATGCTGGTGATGACCACCGCCAGCGGCCCGGTGCTGCTGGGCGAGGTGCCGGACAGCAGGGCCAGGCCCAGGGCCGAGAAGGTCATGCCGAACACTTCGAATAAAGAGACATAGACCAGTTTGCGTTTCACGCCTTGCATGCGGGTTCCTCGATTTTGAATGGGAATGGCCAGCCTGAGGGTGGCGCAGGGCGCGGAAGATAGCTTCAATCAAGGTGACAGAAAAAGTCGGAAGCTTTCAGTTTTCCTGATAGGTTGTTTCTCATGAACTTCTCCAGCGACAGCATCCAGTTGTTTCTCGCCGTGCTCGATCGCGGCTCCTTTTCTGCGGCGGCGCGTTCTTTGGGCAAGGTGCCTTCGGCCGTGAGCATGGGCATCGCCAACCTCGAGGCGGAGTTGGGGTATGCGCTGTTCGATCGCAGCCACCGCGAGCCGCTGCCCACGCCGCTGGCCTTGTCCCTGGCGCCCCATGCGCGGCTGATTGCCGACCAGCTCAAGCAATTGCAGGTGCATGCCGTCGAGCTGTCCCTGGGCCTGGAGAGCAAGCTGTCGATCGCGGTGGTGGATGACATCGACAAGCAACGGGTACTGGCCGCCATCAAGCTGATTGCCGAGCGTTATCCGCTGCTGGAAGTCGAGCTGCTCAGTGCTCCCCAGGATGACGTGCTGCACCTTTTGCACAGTGGCCGGGTCAGCGTGGGCGTGGCCTTTGCCGGGTTGAGCGTGAATGCCCTGGAGTATTTCCAGTACCTGGGCTGCGAGCGGATGATTGCCTGCATTTGCGCCGGGCACCCTGTGTTCCAGGCCAGTGACGGTTCGCTGTACCTGGAAGAGCTGATCAAGGTCCGTCAGGTGGTGGTGGCCAGCCGCGACCTGCCCCTGAGTGATACCCGGCCCCTGGTGGGCGAGTCGCTGTGGCGCACCGACAGCCTGGCCATGGCTCTGCACATGGTGGAGGCGGGGATCGGTTGGGGCAATTTCCCGTTGTCGGTGATCCAGCCGTTGCTGGCGGCGGGGCGCTTGCAACGGTTGCATTTCAAGAACATCGACAACGGCCTGGTGTTGCCGGTGCACGCGGTGTGGTTGAAGAACCAGCCTTTGCAGAAGGGGGCCCTGGCCCTGGTGCAATTGCTCAGCGGCGAGGACCCGGCGCTGGGGGCCGTGGCCCCGCCTGCCTGAGTGCCTACGCCAGGGCTTGCCGGCGCAACCAGTGCAGCAGTTTTCCGCTGGCCGAATCCGGGTCTATGGCCTGGGGGGAAAGCAGGTAATAAGCGCTGCCATCGGCGACAAAGCCGAAGGGCGCACACAGCAGCCCGCCCTCCAGGTCGTCACGCACCAGTTGCCAGGGGGCAATGGCCAGACCCAGCCCGGCCACGGCCGCTTGCAGGCTGAAGTAGAAGTGCTCGAAGACCTGCTCCGGTGGCGTCGGGGCAACCGGTTGTTGCTGCAATTGCAGCCACTGTTACCAGGCGTGCGGCCGGGTGGCGCTGTGCAGGCGCGGTGCCTGCGCCGCCAGTTGCGCCAGCCCGGCCGTTGCCGGGGTCCAGTCGGCCTGGCGCTCAGGGCGGCATACCGGGCCTATGGCTTCGTCGAATAGCCAGTGGGCCTGGGTGTCGCGGCTCCAGGCAAAGTCGTTGCGGCGGATCGCCAGGTCGATACCGGCACCGAACGAGAAGGGCCCGCCGCCGGCCAGCAGCTGGATCGGCACTTGCGGGTGCTCGGCATAGAACCCCGGCATGCGCGGAATCAGCCAGCGCATCAGCAGGGTCGGCTCGCAGGACAGCACCAGCGGTGCTGCGGGAGCCGGGGCTCGCAGGCGGCTGGCGGTGCTCTCGATCAGGTCCAGGGCCTGGGTCACGCTGTGCAGCAGTTCGGCTCCGGCGGCGGTGAGAAAGACCCGCTGGCTGCGGCGCTCAAAGAGAGGGGTGCCGAGGTCCTCTTCCAGGGCGCGCACCGCACGGCTGATGGCGCCGTGGGTCAGGTGCAGGGTGGCGCCGGCCTGGGTGAAGCTTTCCAGGCGTGCAGCGGCTTCGAAGCAGCGCAAGGCGCTCAGCGGGGGCAGGCGCCGTCGCGAGAGTTGTGAGTTTTTATCACCAGGAATGTCAGTTTTCATCGTTATCGGCCTGGGTCATGGTCCCAATACAGTAGCGCCTGATTCTATAGCCTAGGCGTATTCAACGTGACCGAACTGTTACTCGTAATCACCATTACCATTCTTGCTGTACTCAGCCCCGGGGCCGACTTTGCCCTGGTAACCCGCAACAGCCTGCTGCTTTCGCGCCGCCACGGCGTGTTCACGGCCCTGGGCATCGGGCTCGGGGTCATGGTGCATATCGGCTACAGCTTGCTGGGGGTGGGGGTGCTGTTGCAGCAGTCGCTGCTGTGGTTTACCGGCTTGAAGATCGCGGGTGCGCTGTACCTGATCTACCTGGGCATCAAGCTGTTGCGCAGCCCTGAGCAACGTCCGGGGGAAGAACCGGCAGAGGGGGCTCGGATGTCGACCTGGGGCGCCTTGCGCAGTGGCTTTCTGACCAATGCCCTGAACCCCAAGACGATGATTTTCGTTCTCAGTCTGTTCATGCAGGTGATTCAGCCGGGCACGGCCTTGCCGGTGCAGATCGGCTACGGCGCGATCATCGTCCTGGCCCACGTGCTGTGGTTCGTGCTGGTGGCGCTGTTTTTCTCGGCACCGGCGATTGCCGGCCGGCTACTGGCCTACAAACGCCGGATCGATCAGTTGTTCGGCGCGGTGCTGGTGGGCTTCGGCCTGTTGCTCAGTGTCCTGAGCGTCAGGCCCTGAGGCGTTTCAGGTGCTTTCCCGAACCCGCAGTTCAAAGCCCATGTCCACCACCGGCTCGGCCACGCTGTTGCCGGCCAGCAGGGTCAGCATCTGTTCGGCGGCGCGGCGGCCAATGGCTTCGCGCGGAGTGCTGATGCTGCTCAGGCGCGGCACCATGTGTTCGGAGGAGGGCAGGTCGTTGAAGCCCAGCACCGCCACCTGCTCGGGCACCTTGATCCCGCAGCGCATGGCTTCCAGCAGCGCGCCCTGGGCCAGGTCGTCGTTGCCGAAGAAGATCGCGTCCACCTGGGGCTGGCTCTGCATCAGTTGCAGGAACAGCTCGGCCCCCAGGCCGACGGACGAGGGCCGTGGGGTCAGCAGTTCCAGGTCGGGGTTGTACAGCCCGGCCTGCTGCAGGGCACGGCGGAAACCTTCGCCGCGCAGCAGGGTGCGCTGGTCCAGTTGCGCACCGACGTAGGCCAGGTGCTTGCGCCCGCGGGAAATCAGGTGCTGGGCCGCCGTTTCGCCGGCGTTCAATTGCGAGAAGCCCACGCAGTTGAGCCCGGCGCCGGAGTCCAGGTCCATCATGTAGACGCAGGGAATGTTGTTCGCCTCGATCATCCGTCGGGCGCTTTCGGTGCGGTCGAAACCGGTCAGCAGCAGCCCCCGGGGCTGGTAGGTCATGTAGTTGCGCAGCAGGTTTTCTTCTTCGTCCCGAGAATAGTGGCAGTTGCCGATCAGCACTTCGAAGCCTTTGGGGCGCAGTACCTGGTGGATGGCTTCCAGGGTTTCGATGAACAGCAGGTTGGACAGCGACGGCACCAGCACCACCACCGACTGGCTCTGCGCCGAAGCCAGGGCGCGGGCGGCGGAGTTGACCACGTAGTTCAGTTCCTGCGCGGCCTTCTGCACCTTTTCCACCAGTTCGGTGGCCACGCTGCTGACGCCGCGCAGGGCCCGGGAGGCGGTAATCGGGCTGACTCCGGCCAGGCGGGCGACTTCATTGAGGGTGGGACGGCCCGTGGTACGGGTGTTTTTATCGTTTTTATGAGTGGTCATCAGACGGCTTGCCAAACAAAATTCAAGTCTCTAAGGTAGCGCTGTCCTGAAACAGCTGCAATGCGTGAGCGAGGTGTGCCTGACCCTCGCTCTTTGGTTTGGCGGACTATATACGCGGCAACCCACAAAAATGACAAGAAGGCGTCGGCAGACACTGTTTTTGTACTAGATTTTTTATTTGCGAAGGTAGCGCTGTCTGCGCGCTGAGGTGTTTCATGAGTCAACCCATCACCGCCCTGGTCATCATGGGTGTTGCCGGCTGCGGCAAGTCCAGTGTCAGTCAGGCCCTGTGCCAGCGCAGCGGCGCCATGGCCATTGAAGGCGATACCTTCCACCCGGCGGCGAACATCGCCAAGATGAGTGCCGGCATTCCCCTCGACGACGAAGACCGTGCCGGCTGGCTCGACAGCCTGTGCGATGAACTGCGTCGTGCCCTGGCCGCCGGCCAGCACCCGGTACTGACCTGCTCGGCGCTCAAGCGCAAGTACCGCGAGCGCCTGCGCGCCGCCACGCCCGGCCTGGGCTTTGTCTTTCTCGAACTGACACCGGCAGTCGCCGCCGACCGTGTGGCGCACCGGCCAGGGCATTTCATGCCTTCGACCCTGATCGACAGTCAGTTCGCCACTCTCGAATCCCCGGTGGGGGAGCCGCTCACCCTGGCCCTGGATGCCAGCACCCTGAGCGTCCAGCGCCTGGCCGAACTGGCCAACCAATGGTGGCTGGAGCATGGCCTGGAACCTTCACATTAAGTGCTGGCTCGAAAAAGGTAGCGCTATCCCACTCGGCCCTTGTTTTTAACGCTTTAATAAAAACAACAAACCGGAGGCAATCCCATGTTTGGCATGTCCCAAGAGACCTATCTGCTGGTTGATGCAGTGGTCACTATCATCGGGCTGATCGTGTTGATCACCCGATTCAAGCTGCACCCCTTCATCGCTCTGATCATCGCCGCGGGTTTCCTCGGCCTGACGTCGGGCATGCCGGTGGACAAGATCATCAAGGCGTTCCAGGACGGCTTTGGTGGCGTGCTCGGTTTTGTCGGCATCATCCTGGCCCTGGGTACCATGCTCGGCAAGATGATGGCCGAGTCCGGTGGCGCCGATCAGATCGCCCAGACCCTGATCCGCTCGTTCGGCAAGGAGCGGGTGCAGTGGGCGATGATGTTCGCCGCCTTCCTGGTGGGCATCCCGCTGTTCTTCGAGATCGGCTTCGTGCTGCTGATTCCGCTGGTGTTCATCGTTGCCCGGCGTACCGGGGTGTCGCTGATCAAGATCGGCATTCCGCTGCTGGCCGGCCTGTCGGCGGTGCACGGTCTGGTGCCGCCGCACCCGGGGCCGCTGCTGGCCATCGGCGTGTTCGGCGCCGACATCGGCAAGACCATCCTGTATGGGCTGATCGTGGCGCTGCCCACGGCGATCATCGCCGGGCCGATCTACGGCACTTTCATTGCCAAGTACATTCCCGGCAATCCGTCCCAGGAACTGGTGGACCAACTGGCCCGCGAGCCCCAGGCCGCCCAGTTGCCCAGCTTCAGCGTGACCCTGGTGACCGTGCTGCTGCCGGTGTTCCTGATGCTGCTCAAGACCTTCGCCGACGTGGCGCTGCCGGACGGACACTTCTTCCGCATCTGGATGGACATGATCGGCCACCCGATCACCGCCTTGCTGCTGGCGCTGCTGCTGTCGCTGTACACCTTCGGCTACAAGCAGGGCATCGGTTCCAAGCAGATTCTCAAACTGTTGGATGCCAGCCTGGCGCCGACCGCGGCGATCATCCTGATCATCGGTGCCGGTGGCGGCTTCAAGCAGATGCTGGTGACCAGCGGCGTGGGTGACGTGATCGGCCATATGGCGGTCAATGCGCAGATCTCGCCGATCCTCCTGGCGTGGCTGGTGGCGGCGGTGATCCGTATCGCCACCGGTTCGGCCACCGTGGCCACCATCACCGGTGCCGGCATCGTGGTGCCGGTGGTGGGGATGATCCCCGGGGTCAACCGCGAGCTGCTGGTGCTGGCCACCGGCGCCGGCTCGCTGATCCTGTCCCACGTCAACGACGCCGGGTTCTGGCTGGTCAAGCAGTACTTCAACATGACCGTGGCCGAGACGTTCAAGACCTGGACGGCGATGGAAACCATCCTTTCGGTGGTGGGCCTGATCTTTATCCTGCTGCTGTCGTTGGTGGTTTAAGAGCTTCACCCGTAGGAGCGGGCTTGCCCGCGAAACACCGATAGCACGGCCACAAAAAAACCGCATCGCTGCGGTTTTTTTGTGGCTCAAGCCATCTCAGCTTTTCGGTGCCAGCCCGTCAGCGCGGAACATGCCGCGGATGCCGCGCACTGCCTGGCGAATCCGGTCCTGGTTTTCGATCAGGGCGAAGCGCACGTGATCGTCGCCGTACTCACCAAAACCCACCCCCGGCGAGACGCAGACCTTGGCCTCGGCCAGCAGCTTCTTGGCGAACTCCAGGGAGCCCAGGTGCGCGTAGGCCTCGGGAATTTTGGCCCAGACGTACATCGAGGCCTTGGGGTTCTCCACCATCCAGCCCAGTTCGTGCAGGCCCTTGACCAGCACGTTGCGCCGCTGCCGGTACTGTTCGGCAATGTCGCGCACGCATTGCTGGTCGCCTTCCAGGGCGGCAATCGCCGCCACCTGCAACGGGGTGAAGGTGCCGTAGTCGTGGTAGCTCTTGATCCGCGCCAGGGCGCTGACCAGTTCCGGGTTGCCCACCATGAAGCCGATGCGCCAGCCGGCCATGTTGTAGCTCTTGGACAGGGTGAAGAACTCCACCGCGATGTCCTTGGCGCCCGGCACCTGCATGATCGACGGGGCTTTCCAGCCGTCGTAGACGATATCGGCGTAGGCCAGGTCATGGATCACCAGCACGTCGTACTGCTTGGCCAGGGCGATCACTCGTTCGAAGAAGTCCAGCTCCACGCACTGGGCGGTGGGGTTGGACGGGAAGCCGAGGATCATCATCTTCGGCTTGGGGATCGAACCGCGGATGGCCCGCTCCAGCTCGGCGAAGAAATCCACCCCGGGCACCAGCGGCACCGAGCGCACCTGGGCGCCGGCGATGACCGCGCCGTAGATGTGGATCGGGTAGCTGGGGTTGGGCACCAGCACCGTGTCGCCCTGGTCCAGGGTGGCCAGCATCAGGTGCGCCAGGCCTTCCTTGGATCCGATGGTGACGATGGCTTCGCTTTCCGGGTCGATATCGACCTCGTAGCGGTCCTTGTACCAGCGGGAAATCGCCCGGCGCAGCCGCGGAATGCCCTTGGAGGTGGAGTAGCCGTGGGTGTCTTCGCGCTGGGCGACGGTGACCAGTTTCTCGACGATATGCGGCGGGGTAGGGCCGTCGGGGTTACCCATGCTCAAGTCGATGATGTCTTCGCCGCGCCGACGCGCAGCCATCTTCAGCTCGGCAGTGATATTGAAAACATAGGGGGGAAGACGATCGATGCGCGCAAAGCGGCGCGGCGAACCTTGTTCGGCCATTGTTGCCTCGAAAAGACGTAAGCGCCCGGAACCGTCCGAGCGACGTTGGCCACTGCGGTGGCCTGCGGGGCAGACGATACGGGCGCCGCCGCCGGCTTGTCCAGAGGCGCGGAAAATTATTTTTGGTGCGCCGGGCGGATTTGCGAGGGTGCAGGATTTGCCGCTATAACGTGCACGCTTCTTGCCTGCAGGGGCTGTGAGCTGCCTCAGCCGGCCCGGCTTTTCCGGGCTCCTCGCACCTCGCCCCTCTTCGAACAACAGCAGCAAACGGGATGAATGATGGAGTTTACCAGCGGCTTCTTGTTGAGCCTTTCGCTGTGCCTGGACATCGGCGTGGCCAATATCGCGATGATTACCCTGGCCATGCAACGGGGTTATTTCCAGGGCTTCTGCCTGGGCCTGGGGACCTGTGTCGGTGACCTGATCTATGCGCTGCTGGCCCTGGCCGGGATGACCGTGCTGTTGCAATACCAAAGCGTGCGCTGGGTGCTGTGGATCGGCGGTTCGGCCCTGCTGGTGTACTTCGCGGCGAAGATGATCTACGCCGCCCTCCATCACAGCGCGGTGCTGGCCACCGCCGGGGAGGCGGACCAAGGCTCGCCGCGCCGGGAGTTTTTTCGCGGGATCTTCCTGGCCATGTCGTCCCCCAGTGCGATCCTCTGGTTCGCTGCCGTGGGCGGCACCCTGATTGCCCGATCCGGGGGCGGTGGGATTGCCGATTCGGGATTGTTCCTGGCCGGCTTTTTCTGTGCCGGGCTGGTCTGGACCCTGGGCCTGTGCCTGGCCGCGACCCAGGGCGGCAAGCTGCTGGGGGACAAGCTGTTGCGCTATTCCTACCTGGCATCTGCGGCGATCTTCTGCTATTTCGCGGTGTACGTGATTCTATCCGGCTACCAGGAGTTCATCCTTGGTACGGGCGCGGCAGACCTTCCGGCGCTCTGATCCTGGCCTTGGCTATTGGCTTCTATACTTCGTGCCGAACCCATCTTTTCTGCGGCAGGAGTGGCATTCATGGATGAGCAAGAACAGGGCAGAGGCCCAGAACCGCGCTTCGAAAGGGAGCGTTTTTTGCTGATCGCCGGCCTCGGCGAACGATTCACTCCTGCCACTCGCCAGGACATCGGCCTGCTGTGGCAGCGCTTTGTGCCGCACATTGGCAAGGTGCCGGGGCAGGTCGACCGCAAGACCTATGGCATCTGCTGCAACCCCGACGGCCAGGGCGGCTTCGAGTACATCGCCGGGGTCGAGATCAGCAAGCTCGACGATCTGCCCGAGCGCTATCGCTGGATCGAGGTGCAGCCGCAGCACTATGCGGTGTTCGAGCATGGCGGCGCCTTGCAGGACTTGCCCCGGACCTTCGACTACATCTGGAACACCTGGCTGCCCCAGTCGGGTCGAGAGGCCGCCGATGCCCCGGAATTCGAGCGCTACAGCGCCGACTTCAACCCCCAGGCCGGCACCGGGGTACTGGAAATCTGGCTGCCCCTGAAAAGTGAATGACCCCCTCGGGGGCGCTGTCCCGTCCCCGATTCTCCCGCCCCGCACCGCCGCAATCTTTACGCCGTCTTAATGCCGCCCCCGGCAATCAGTGCCCGACCTTGATGCGCCCTCACCTAACCTGCGTGGCGCAGAGGAGAGCGGTGGACGAGGCGTTCCCGACTCCCTGCCGGCGCCCGTCGCGGGTGCCCTGACCGGCCGTGCCCGGGTTGCGCTTTGCGCTCCCGGCACCGCCTTTGAGCATTAAGGGGAGAGCTGCCTTGCTGACACTGCCATTCATCTACGGCGCCAGTGGTTTGTGCGCCGTGCTGCTGTTTGCCTACCTGGGTTATGCGCTGATCCGTGCCGAGAAATTCTGATGACCGCACGCAGCAACTGCCACCCACTTTCATTCGCCCGTCCGGGCATCTACCAGAAAGGAAACCAGCCATGTTCGACCTGATCTTCGTGGGCCTGACCCTGGGGTTCTTTGTGTTGACGGCCCTGGTCATCGTCGCCATGGGCAAGATTTGAACGGAGCATCGACATGTTGAGTACTGTGCTGGAATACGCGGTGATCCTCGGCCTGATGACCGGGCTGGCCGCGCTGATGGGCCAATGGCTGGCCCGGGTCTTCAGCGGCCGTGGCCACGCCTTGGCGGAGCGTGCCACCTACCGCCTGCTGGGGATCGACCCGGCTGAAACCATGGGCTGGGCCCGCTATGGCTCGGCCCTGCTGCTGTCCAATGCGGCGATGATGCTGCTGGGCTACCTGCTGCTGCGCCTGCAAGGCAGCACACCGCTCAACCCCCTGGGGCTGGCGGCGCAGACCCCGGACCTGGCGTTCAACACCGCCGCGTCCTTTATCACCAACACCAACTGGCAGGCGTACTCAGGTGAAAGCAGCCTGTCGAACTTCAGCCAGATGGCAGTGATCACCTTCCTGATGTTCGTCGGCGCCACCGCCGGCGTGGTGGCGGCAGCCGGTTTCATTCGTGGGCTGAGCCGTTCCAGCTCGGCGGACCTGGGCAACTACTGGGTGGATTTCACCCGAACCCTGTACCGAGTGATGCTGCCTTTGTGCCTGATCATGGCCCTGGTCTATGTCTGGCAGGGCATGCCTCAGACCCTCAACTCCCAGGCCCTGGCCACCACCTTGGAAGGCGCCCAGCAGCAACTGATCGTCGGCGCCGTGGCCAGTTTCGAGTCCATCAAGCACATCGGCACCAACGGTGGCGGCTTTTTCAGCATGAACGCCGCCCACCCGTTCGAGAATCCGACGCCGCTGACCAACGTCCTGCACATCCTCAGCATGTTGCTGATCCCTTCGGCGCTGACCTACGCCTTCGGCAGCATGCTGCTGCGTCGGCGTCAGGGCTGGGTGTTCTTCGGCACTTTCCTGGTGATGTTCATCGGCTTCCTGGCGATTGTCTTCACCGCGGAGCAGGGCGGTAACCCGCTGCTGACCCAGGCCGGTGCCGACCAGCAGATGTCGGAGACCCAGAGCGGCGGCAACATGGAAGGCAAGGAGCTGCGCTTCGGCATTGCCGACACCGCGCTGTTCGTCACCACCACCACCGGCGCCACCACCGGTTCGGTGAATGCCATGCACGACTCGCTGACCCCCATGGGCGGCTTCGTGCCCCTGGCGCAGATGATGCTCAACTGTGTGTTCGGCGGCGACGGCGTGGGCTTTATCAACCTGATCCAGTACGCCCTGCTGACGGTGTTCCTGGTGGGCATGATGATCGGCCGCAGCCCTGAGTTCCTCGGCAAGAAGATCGAGGCCCGGGAGATCAAGCTGGTGATGCTCTCGGTGCTCGCGCACCCGATCTGCATCCTCGGTTTCACCGCCCTGGCGGCACTGTGGCCGGGCACTCTCAACAGCCTCAACAATCTGGGCCCCCATGGCTTCAGCGAGGTGCTCTACGCCTACGCCTCGGGCACCGCCAACAACGGTTCGGCGTTTGCCGGCCTGAACGCCAATACACCGTTCTTCAACACCACCATTGGCCTGGCGATGCTCATGGGGCGCTTCTTCACCATGCTGCCGATGCTGGCCGTGGCCGGTTCCCTGGCGGCGAAAAAGAACATCCCGGCCGGTGCCGGCACCATTCCCACCGCCACGCCGCTGTTCATGTTGCTGGTGGTGTTCGTGGTGCTGGTGGTCGGTGGCCTGACTTTCCTGCCGGCCCTCGCGCTCGGCCCGCTGGTGGAGCAACTGCAGTTGCTCGCCGGCCAGACCTACAAGTAAGGGGTTGTGATGACTACGCAAATGCAAACCCAGGGCGCCACCGCGCTGTTGTTCAAGGGCCTGTTGCGCCCGGTGCTGGTGTCGGCGGTGTTCTTCATGCTGCTCACCGGGCTGGCCTATCCGCTGGTTACCACGGGGTTGGCCAACCTGCTGTTTCCGTTCCAGGCCCAGGGCAGTCTGGTGCAGCGTGATGGCCGGGTCGTGGGCTCGGCGCTGATCGGCCAGGCGTTCGACCGCCCGGAGTATTTCCAGGGCCGCCCGAGCATGACCCTGGGCAGCGATCCGCTGGACCCGAGCAAGAGTGTGCCCCAGCCCTACAACGCCGGGGCCAGCGGCGCCAGCAACCTGGGCCCCACCAGCCAGAAGCTGGTGGACAGCGTGGCCGCGCGGGTCAGCGCCTATCGCCAGCTCAATGGCCTGGCGGCAGACATGCCGGTGCCAGTGGACGCAGTGACCGCCTCGGCCTCCGGCCTGGACCCGCACATCTCCCTGGCCAACGCCCGGCTGCAACTGAACCGGGTGGCCCGCCAGCGGCAAATGGCCGCCGTGGACGTGCTGATGCTGCTGCAGGCGCACAGCGAAAGCCGCACCTTCGGCCTGCTGGGCGAGCCCCGGGTCAATGTGCTGCAACTCAACCTGGCGCTGGATGCCCAAGCGCCCCTGCATTCCTCGCCCGTTGCGGCCAGTGAGTAAGAGACGTCGATCATGAGTAGCAACCCTCGTATAGCGTTGTTCGACCGTGGGCTAGTGCTCACCGCGTGCCTGGATGCCGTGAAGAAACTGCTGCCCCAGGCGCAGTGGAAGAACCCGGTGATGTTCGTGGTCTACCTGGGCAGCCTTCTCACCACCCTGCTGTGGTTCCAGTCCCTGGGCGGCGAGGGGGAGGCCCCCAGCGGCTTTATCCTCAGCATCACCCTGTGGCTGTGGTTCACCGTGCTGTTTGCCAACTTTGCCGAAGCCCTGGCCGAGGGCCGCAGCCGGGCCCAGGCGGCGAGCCTCAAGGGCATGAAGCGCCAGACCCTGGCCAAGCTGCTGCAACAGCCCCGGCATGGCGCCGCCTGGTTGCCCATGGCCGCCAGCGAACTGCGCAAGGACATGGTGGTGCTGATCGAGGCCGGCGACCTGGTGCCCCTGGACGGCGAGGTCATCGAAGGCGTGGCCACGGTGGACGAAAGCGCCATCACCGGTGAATCGGCACCGGTGATCCGCGAGGCCGGGGGCGATTTCTCCTCGGTCACCGGCGGCACCCGGGTGCTGTCGGACTGGTTGGTGGTGCGCATCAGCGTCAACCCAGGCGAGTCGTTCCTGGACCGCATGATCTCCATGGTGGAGTCGGCCAAGCGCCAGAAGACTCCCAACGAGGTGGCCCTGACCATTCTCCTGGTGGGCCTGACCCTGCTGTTCCTGCTGGTGATCGTGACCCTGAGCCCGTACTCGATCTTTGCCGTGGCCATGAGCGGCACCGGCAGTGTGATCAGCGCCACGGTGATGGTGGCGCTGCTGGTGTGCCTGATCCCCACCACCATCGGTGGCCTGCTCTCGGCCATCGGCGTGGCGGGCATGAGCCGGATGATGTCGGCCAATGTCATTGCCACCTCCGGCCGCGCCGTGGAAGCGGCGGGGGACGTGGACGTGCTGCTGCTGGACAAGACCGGCACCATCACCCTGGGCAACCGCCAGGCCAGCGCCTTCCTGCCGGCGCCGGGGATCAAGGACAGCGAACTGGCGCAAGCCGCGCAACTGGCTTCCCTGGCGGACGAAACCCCGGAAGGCCGGAGCATTGTGGTGCTGGCCAAGCAACTGTTCGACATCCGTGGGCGTGACCTTCACGCCCTGGGCGCCAGCTTCGTGCAGTTCACCGCCCAGACCCGCATGAGCGGGGTCGACCTGCCCGAGGGCCGGAGCATCCGCAAGGGCGCGGCCGATGCCATCCGCCGGCATATCGAGGCCCAGGGCGGCAGCTTCCCGCCGGCCCTGCAGGCCAAGGTCGATGAAGTCTCGCGCCGTGGCAGTACGCCGCTGGTAGTCAGTGAAGGCGCCCAGGCCCTGGGCGTGGTGGAGCTCAAGGACGTGGTCAAGGGCGGGATCAAGGAGCGCTTCGCCGAGCTGCGGCGCATGGGCATCAAGACCGTGATGATCACCGGCGACAACCGCCTGACCGCGGCGGCCATCGCCGTGGAAGCCGGGGTCGACGATTTCCTCGCCGAAGCGCGGCCCGAGGACAAGCTGCAACTGATCCGCGACTACCAGGCCAAGGGCAAGCTGGTGGCCATGACCGGCGACGGTACCAACGACGCCCCGGCCCTGGCCCAGGCCGACGTGGCGGTGGCCATGAACAGCGGCACCCAGGCGGCCAAGGAAGCCGGCAACATGGTGGACCTGGACAGCAACCCGACCAAGCTGATCGAAGTGGTGGAAGTGGGCAAGCAGATGCTCATGACCCGCGGCGCCCTGACCACCTTCAGCGTGGCCAACGACGTGGCCAAGTATTTTGCTATCGTACCGGCCGCCTTCGTCGCCACTTACCCGCAACTGGCGGCGCTGAACGTGATGCACCTGAACAGCCCGAACTCGGCGATTCTCAGTGCGGTGATCTTCAACGCGCTGATCATCGTGTTCCTCATCCCCCTGGCGCTCAAGGGGGTGAAGTACCGGGCCATTGGCGCCGCGGCGCTGCTCAACCGCAACCTGCTGATCTACGGCCTGGGCGGGGTGCTGGTACCCTTCGCCGGGATCAAGCTGATCGACATGCTGCTGGCCGGCCTCGGCCTGGTCTGACAGGGACTTGCAAGGCGGCGCTCTTTCGAGTGCCGCCTTGTCCATTTAAGGATGCACATGGCTGTTCTCGATGCTGACATGCCGCCCCGCGACGGTCGCCCCGATCCCGATGCGCTGCTGGAAAAACTGCAGCAGGACGAGCAAGCGGCCCAACGGGGCAAACTGCGGATCTATTTCGGTTCCAACGCCGGAGTCGGCAAGACCTGCGCCATGCTCACCGCGGCGCGCAACGAAGTGGCCCAGGGCCGCGACGTGGTGGCCGGGGTGGTGGAAACCCATGGCCGGCGGGAAACCGCCGAGCTGCTGCAAGGGCTGCAAGTGCTGGAGCGCCACCGCCTGATGCACCGCGACTACGCGTTGCCGGAGTTCGACCTGGATGCCGCCCTGGCGCGGCACCCGGCGGTGCTGCTGGTGGACGAGCTGGCCCACAGCAACGTGCCCGGCTCGCGCCATCCCAAGCGCTGGCAGGACGTGGAGGAATTGCTGCGGGCCGGCATCGATGTCTGGACCACCCTCAACGTCCAGCACCTGGAAAGCCTCAACGACATCGTCAGCGGGATCATCGGCATCCGGGTGCGCGAGACGGTGCCCGACCACCTGTTCGACGAAGCCCACGAAGTGCTGGTGATCGACCTGCCGCCGGATGACCTGCTGCGCCGCCTCAAGGACGGCAAGGTCTACCTCGGGCCCCAGGCCGAACGCGCTTCACGGCATTTCTTTCGCAAGGGCAACCTGCTGGCCCTGCGTGAACTGACCCTGCGCCGCACCGCCGACCGGGTCGATGCACAGATGCGCGACTATCGCCGCGAGCGTTCGATCAATGCCTTGTGGCCAGCCCGCGAGCGCTTGCTGGTGGGGATCGCCGGCGACCCGGCGGACGAGCGCCTGGTGCGCGAAGCCGCGCGCCTGGCGCAAAAGCTCGAAGCCGACTGGATGGTGGTGCACGTGGCTTCGGCCCAGCGCCGTGGCGCCGGCGCCGCCCGTTATGCGGCGGCCATGAAGACCCTGGCCCTGGCCGCCGAGTTTGGCGCCGAGACCGCCACTTTGCCCGGCATGGATGTCGCCGAAGCCCTGGTGGCCTGCGCTCGCGAGCACAACGCCAATCGCCTGGTGCTGGGCCATTACCCGCGCAAGGTCTGGCAGTTCTGGCACCAGTCGGTGAGCGACCGCATCAGCCGCCAGCACCCGGAAATCGACCAGATCGTGATCGCCAACGGGCCCTTGAGCCGGCGCCCTGCGCCAGTGGACAAGCCCGAGGCCGGCCTGCCGCCCAGCCGCGCGCCGGCCTACCTGTGGGCGAGCCTGGCGTGCTTTGCCGCCACCGCGGTGGCGGCGCTGCTGCTCAAAGTGTTCGACCCGGCCAACGTGGTCATGCTGTTCCTGCTGACCGTGGTCCTGGTGGCGCTGCGCTACGGGCGGGGCCCCGGCGTCTGGGCGGCGATGCTGGCGGTGCTGTGCTTCGATTTCTTCTTCGTCCAGCCGGTGTGGTCGTTCACGGTCAACGACACCCAGTACTTCTTCACCTTCGCCCTGATGCTGGGGATTGCCCTGATCACCGGCCAGCTCACCGCGCGCCTGCGCCATGAAGCGCGTACCGCGGCCGCGGGCGAGCGCCGTGCCACCTCCCTGGCCGGGCTGGCCCGTGAGCTGTCGGCGGCGTTGACCGAGGAGCAGATCTGCGCCGTGGCCTTGCGTACCTTCAGTGGGGTGTTCGAGGCCCGGGTCGGGCTGGCGTTGCCGGATGCCGAGAACCGGGTGCGGGCGCTGAGCGCCAATACCCTGGCCATTGACGAGAGCATCGCCCAGTGGGCCTATGACCACGACCAACCGGCCGGGCGCGGCACCGATACCCTGGCGGCGGCCAAGGGCTGCTATCTGCCGCTCAAGGCGCCGATGCGGGTGCGTGGCGTGCTGGTGCTTGAAGCCGAGGATGCCGAGCGCCTCAAGGAGCCGGAAGAACAGCGCCTGCTGGAGGCCTGCATGAGCCAGCTGGCGATTGCCCTGGAGCGCGTGCATTACGTCGAGGTGGCCCAGAGCACTGTGCTGCAGATGGAGGGCGAGCGCATGCGCAACACCCTGCTGGCGGCCATTTCCCATGACCTGCGCACGCCCTTGACCACCATCATCGGCGCCGCCGACGCCGCCTTGCCCCACGCTGCGCAGGGCCCGCTCAAGCACCTGCTGGCAGGGATTCACGATCAGGCTTCGTCCATGCAGCGGCTGATCGAGAACCTGCTGGACATGGCGCGCATGCAGGAGCGCGGGGTACGCCTGAATCGCCAGTGGAACTCCCTGGAGGAGATTGTCGGCAGTGCCCTGCGCCAGCTGCGCGAGCCCCTGGCCGGGCATCAATTGCGAGTGGCCATGGCGCCGCAGCTGCCCTTGGTGGAAGTGGACGCGCTGTTGCTGGAGCGGGTGCTGGTGAACCTTCTGGACAACGCCGCCAAGTACACCCCGGCCGGGACCCTGGTGCAGATCAGCGCCCGCCAGGTCGACCAGCAGATCATCCTGCAGGTCAGCGACAGCGGCCCGGGCTGCCCGAAGGGCAGTTCCCCGGCCAGCCTGTTCGAAGCCTTCAGTCGCGGTCAGCAGGAATCCGCCGTGGCCGGCATCGGCCTGGGCCTGGCCCTGGCCAAACGTATCGTCGAGGCCCATGGCGGGCGCATCGAGGCCCAGCCTCATGCCGATGCCGGGCTGAGTTTTGTCATCACCTTGCCGGCGGGTCAGCCGCCTTCCATGGAAACCCTATGAGCAGCGCACGCATCCTGATCGTCGAGGACGAAGCCAATATCCGCCGTTTCGTCGGTATCGCCCTGGAGGACGAAGGTTTCCAGGTGTTCGAGGCCGACAGCGTCAAGCGCGCCCTGATCCATGCCGCCAGCCGCCAGCCGGACCTGGTGATCGTCGACCTGGGCCTGCCGGACGGCGACGGCAAGCAGTTGATCAGCGAGCTGCGCGGCTGGCTGGCGGTGCCGATCCTGGTGCTGTCGGCCCGGGATCGGGAGGACGAGAAAGTCGCCGCCCTGGATGCCGGCGCCGACGACTACCTGGTCAAGCCGTTCGGCGTGCCGGAACTGCTGGCGCGGATTCGCGCGCAACTGCGCCGTCATGGCCAGAGCGGTACGGCGGCCGCCACCAGCAAGGTGGCCTTTGGTGCCATCGAGGTCGACCTGGCCACCCATGAGGTGCGCCGCGAAGGGCTGCCTGTGCACCTCACGCCGATCGAGTACCGTCTGCTCTGCGCGCTGATCCGTGGCCAGAGCCGGGTGCTGACCCATCGCCAGTTGCTGCTGGAAGTCTGGGGCCTGGACTACGTCGACCGCGCCCATTACCTGCGGGTGCACATGGCCCATCTGCGGCAGAAGCTGGAGGCCGATCCGGCCCAGCCCCAGCATCTGATCACCGAGTTGCAGGTGGGTTACCGCCTGGTGGGGCTGTGATCCCGGCCCAGGGATTTTTCGCCGCGGCGCCGTTCGTGGACAAAGTCGATGTACAGGGTGATACAGCCGAAGGCGGCAATGCCGAACAGCAGTAGAAGGCCGATCTGGATATTGCTCATGGGAAAGCTCCTGGGGGCAGGACGGGGCGGTTCCGGCCCGCTCGGGCCGGCCACCCTGACGTCGGGGTGCTGATAGATAAGCCCTTGGCGCAGGCGTTGCCAGGGCTTATATGAAAGCTTTACGGCGGCCCCTTCGATCCCTATGCAATGCATACGCAGGCTGCACTGTTGATAGAATCGGCGGCCCTTCTCCGACCCCAGGTTGCCGCCCATGACCGCTTCGACTCCGCTGATCCGCACCGTCCTGCCCACCGACCTGGACCGCTGCTTTGCCATCGAGACCCTGGCCTACGAAGGCGACGAGGCCGCGACCCGGGACAAGATCGCCACCCGCATCGCCACCTGGCCCGAAGGTTTCATCGTTGCCCAAGTGCAGGGTGTGGTGGCCGGCTTCATCAACTCCGGCGCTACCTTCGACGTGCAGATGGCCGACGAGGCCTTCAAGGAACTGATCGGCCACGACCCGGCGGGCCCGGAAGTGGTGATCATGTCGGTGGTGGTGCACCCGGACTTCCAGGGCCTGGGCCTGTCCCGGCACCTGCTGCAAGCCTTCATCGCGCGCATGCGCGAACTGGGCAAGGCGCGCATCCACCTGATGTGCAAGGAACGCCATGTACCGCTGTACCAGCGCTTTGGTTTTGTCTACATCAAGGCGTCGGAGTCGGACCACGGCGGCATGGCCTGGCACGAGATGGTGCAGTCGCTGTAGAGCGGATATCGGGTTTGCAGCGGCGGGCCCGGGGTCAGAACGCCAGCGCCATCCGCCGTTCATAGCCGATCCGGCCCTTGCAGGCTTCGCCGTTTTCCACCCAGCCCAGTTTGCTGTACAGCCTGAGGGCCGGCTGGTTGTCGCTGTCCACCGCCAGGGTCAGGCCCTTGAGCTCGGGCCAGGCCTGGCGGGCGGCCTCAGGCACCGCTTGCAGGCAGGCCTGGCCGAAGCCCCGGCCCTGGTGCCGCCGGTCCACTTGCAGGGCGTGCAGGCTGGCGCTGTCGGCATCGGCCCAGGCCGGCAGGCAGGGCGGGCGCTTGAGCAGCAGGAAGGCCACCGGCCACTCCTCGCTGAGCAGGGCAAAGCCCCTGATTGCTCCCCGCGGCGCGTTGCCGAGGGTGTACAGCGCGCCATGAATGTCCCCGCTAAACGCCTTCTGTCCGGGCAGCACCTCAAGCTCCAGCAAGCGGGCATGCTGGTGGCTGTCGAGCTGTTCGTAAGGCACCAGGCGAGTGGTCACGGGCACGTAGATCCGGTGGGGGGAGGGGGCGGATTCTAGCGATTTTGCCCCGCGGGTAAATTTTTTTATGCGCAGTGTCGATTGCGCGAATGGCCAGACGACTAAGGGTGAACTGAACATTCAACGGCGTGGGTGCAGGGGGTGTTCAGCAGCGGTTCATTCCATTCATGAGGAGTTTGGCCATGCACAATCCATCCAACGAAGCGCAGATCCGCAGCCTGATCGACAGCTGGCAACAGGCTGTGATGGCCCGGGATATCCAGCGTATTGTCAGTTACTACGCCGACGACATCACCTCTTTCGACGCGGTCGGTGCCTTGCAATTCAAGGGCAAGGCCGCCTATCGCGAACACTGGGAAGCGTGCATGCAGGTCTGCCCCGGCCCGGGCATTTTCGAGTTCCATCAGTTGCAGGTGCTGGCCGACGAAGAGCTGGCCTTCGCCCACTGGCTGGCCCATTGCGGTGGCACCGATGCCGAGGGCGTGACCAAGGCCTGCTGGATGCGGGTGAGTGCCGCTTACCAGCGCCGTGCGGGCCAATGGCTGGTGGTGCACGAGCACTGGTCGGCGCCGTTCGACATGCTCACCGGGACCACCCAGTTCGACCTGCAACCCTGAGCAACCAGCGGTTCGCCAAAGCGGCGAACAGCGACCATAGTTGCTCAGCCCGAATCCGGAGGTGCCCATGAAATACCTATGCCTGGTCTACAGCGACGAACAGTTGCTGCACAGCCTGCCCGACAGCCCCGAGGATGCCGAGTGCCTGGCCTATGCCGAGTCGGTCCAGGGCAGCGGGCGGATGCTTGCCGCCGAGGCGCTGCAATCGGTGCACACCGCCACCACGGTGCGCATGCGCGGTGGCAAGCTGTCGATCACCGATGGCCCGTTCGCCGAAACCAAGGAACAGTTGGCCGGTTTCTACCTGATCCAGGCCAAGGACTTGAACGAAGCGATCCAGGTGGCCGGGCAGATACCGGCGGCCCGGGTCGGCAGTGTCGAAGTGCGTCCGGTACGTGAATTGAATCCCTGAAAACAACGATAAACAGGAGTTTCGCGATGACTTTCCAGACCGCGGGCCGCAAGCCCGCCGAGCATGAACTGTCCATCAGCCGCCTGATCGACGCGCCGCGCAACAAGGTCTTTCGCGCCTGGACCGAGCCGGCCTTGCTGGCGCAATGGTGGGGGCCCCACGGCATGACCACTCCGGAGTGTGAAATGGACCTGTGGGTCGGCGGCCAGTTTCGTACCCTGATGCGCGCCCCGGACGGCAGCGAGTACCCGACCATGGGGGTGTTCCTGGAGATCGCCGCGCCGTCGCGGCTGGTGTTTACCGACGCCTACCTGCCGGGCTGGATCCCCTCGGGCAAGCCGTTCATGACCGCTGAAGTGACCTTCGAGGAGCAGGGCGACCAGACCCTCTACACTGCCCGCGCCATGCACTGGACCGAGGCCGATCGCAAGGCCCATGAGGCCATGGGCTTTCACGAGGGCTGGGGGCAGAGCCTGGAGCGCCTGGTGGCCCTGGTCACCCGGGACCTGCCGGACTGATGAGCGACCAGCCTCGGGAAGTCATCGCGGCAACGGTGGCGCAGGTCTACCGCGAGCAGTCGCGGCGGATCCTCGCCACCCTGATCCGCCTGCTGGGGGATTTCGACCTGGCCGAGGAGGCGCTGCATGAAGCCTTCTTCGTGGCGGTGGAGCGCTGGCGCAGCGATGGCGTGCCGGACAACCCGCGGGCCTGGCTGGTGTCCGTCGGCCGCTTCAAGGCCATCGACGCCCTGCGTCGCCGGGCGCGCTTCGCGGCGTCACAGGCGGCGCTGCTCAGCCAGCTCGAGCAACTGGAACAGGACGACTGGAGCGCCGAGGACGTGCAAGACGATCGCCTGCGCCTGATCTTCACCTGCTGCCACCCGGCGCTGGCGGCGGATGCCCAGGTACCCCTGACCCTGCGGGAGATCTGCGACCTGAGCACCGAGGAAATCGCCCGGGCCTTTCTGGCCACGCCGGCCACCATCGCCCAGCGCATCGTGCGTGCCAAGGCGAAGATCCGCGATGCGCGGATTCCCTACCAGGTGCCGGCGTTGAGCGAGCTGCCCGAGCGCCTGGAGAGCGTGCTGCGGGTGATCTACCTGGTGTTCAACGAAGGGTATTCGGCTTCCATGGGCGCCGAGCTGACCCGGGAGGACCTGACCCGCGAAGCCATCCGCCTGGGCTACCTGCTGCTGGAACTGTTGCCGGAAGCGGAGGTGATGGGCCTGCTGGCGCTGATGCTGTTGCACGAGTCACGGCGTGGCGCGCGCCTTTCCAGCGACGGCGAGCTGGTCCTGCTGGACGAGCAGGATCGCGGGTTGTGGCAGCAGGACTTGATCGAGCAGGGCTGTGCCCTGGTAGAGCGCGGCCTGCGCAGCGGCCAGGCCGGGCCCTATTGCCTGCAGGCGGCGATTGCCGCGGTGCATGCCGAAGCGCCGAGTGCAGCACAGACCGACTGGCCGCAGATCGTCGGTTTGTATGACGTGCTGCTGCGCCTGCAGCCTTCGCCGGTGATCGAGCTCAACCGTGCCGTGGCCCTGGCCCAGCGCGACGGGCCCGGTGCCGGGCTGGCGCAAGTGGAAGCGATCCTGCTGCGCGGCGACTTGCAGGATTACCACCTGGCCCATGCCGCTCGTGCCGACTTCTGCCGGCAACTGGGGCATATCGCCGCGGCGCGCCAGTCCTACCAGCGGGCCCTGGCCCTGGTCCGGCAAGCCCCCGAGCGGCGCTTCCTCGAACAGCGCCTGGCCCAGCTCCCCCAGTAGCCGCTGCCGAAGGCTGCGACCGAACCCGCCGGGGCGCCAACCTCGCCCCGGCTCAAGCCTGCTGCCGGGTCGCCGCCAGGACGATCTCGCGGATACACACTTGCTGCGGCTGCTGGTAGGCAAAGGCAATGGCCCCGGCCACGTCGTCTGCACTCAGCACCGTACCGCCCATGTCCTGTTTCCAGGCCTGGTAACCGGCCTTGATGGCCTCGTCGGTGGTGTGGCTCAGCAGTTCGGTTTCTACCGCACCGGGGGCGATGGTGATGACCCGCACATTGTGCGGCGCCAGCTCTTCGCGCAGGTTTTCCGAGAGCCCGTGGACCGCGAACTTGGTGCCGACATAGGCCACGTGGTTGGCAAAGGTCTTGCGCCCGGCCACCGAACTGACGTTGATCAGGGTGCCCTGGCGGCGCTCGATCATCCCGGACACCACGGCGTGCACGCCATTGAGCAGCCCCTTGACGTTGACGTCGAGCATGCGCTCCCACTGCTGCGGGTCCTGCCGGCTGATTTCCCCCAGGAGCATGACCCCGGCGTTGTTGATCAGGGCGTCCGCCGGGCCGAACCGCGCTTCGGCCTCCTCCACGGCGGCCAGCAGTGCGGCGCGGTCGGTGATGTCCACCGCGCGGCTCAGGCTGTCGGGCAGTTCCAGGGCGTGCAGGCGCTCGACGCGCCGGGCCAGCAGCAGGAGGGGATGGCCGGCCGCCGACAGCAGGCGGGCGGTGGCCTCGCCGATGCCCGAACTGGCGCCGGTGATGATGACGAGAGGCTTGCTCATGGGAGGACTCCAGGAATAAGAAAAATGCATGGCTTTACGGGGCGGGCAGTATATTTAGCCCTCTTGAGGCTGAAAAATGCCTTATTCCTCTGTCTGTCATCGGTATTTCCTATGGATATCCGCCATCTCAAAGCCTTCCTTGCGGTGTTCGAGGAGCGCAACATCACCGCTGCCGCCCAGCGCTTGTGCATCAGCCAGCCGACCTTGTCGGTGACCATCAAACAGCTTGAGGACGAGTTGGGGGCGCAGTTGTTCCTGCGCCAGCCACGGGGTGTTGAAGTCAGCGAGCAGGCGCGGGTGCTGTATCCCCAGGCCCGGCGCATGGTGGCCGAGGCCGAGAGCTTGAGCCGTCTGTTTCGCCAGGACGAAAGCCGTTTGGCGCTGGAGCTGGGAGTAGAAGGTGATATTGCCGACAGCCAGGTCTCCGCTTTCGTACGAATGGCCCAGCAGGCGTTGCCCAACCTGTTGCTGACCTTGCAGGAAGGCTGTGTCGGCGACGCGCGCCTGGCGGTGGAAGAGCTGTGCTGCGAGGACGAATTGTTCCTGCCGTTATGGGAGGAGCCTTATGTGCTGGCGGTGCCGGTGGGGCACAGGCTGCTGGAGCAAGAGCAGCCCCAGCCCCGGGTGGAGGACTGGGTCACTTGCCCGGAACACGCCTCGCACCAGCGCCTGATGGCGCTCTATGGCGGTGCTGTGCAAGCCCAGGCCGGGCATGCCGGGAGCTTGAAACAGGCGCTGAACATGGTGGCGGCGGGCCTGGGGGTGGCGATGCTGCCGCTGTCGCTGGTGCAGGGCCGCGAGGGGGTAGAAAGCCGGGCCTTGCACCTGCCGGCGCCCAGCCGGCGGATCGGCTTGTGCTACGCCGTGCAGGCGCTGGAGTCGGCGACCTTGCGCACGCTGCATGACTACTTGCGCACCCTGCGGCCAATCGGCTAGCGGGCGGCGCTGACGAGCGCGGTCATTGCAGCATCTGCGCCAGCAACCAGCTGCCCGCCGGCCCTGGCGGGTGCAGGCGCGACCAGAGCGCGTCCACCGCCACGGTGCGCGGCCAGCCACGCACGTTCAGCTCCTGCAACTTGCCCGCGCCAAAACCTTCCACCAGCCAGCGCGGCAGGGGTGCCCAGCCAAAGCCGCCCTGGGCCATCTCCAGCAGCATCAGGTAGCTGGGGGCCGACCAGACCCGGCCCTGGCAGCGGCTGTCGTAGGGGTTGAGCACGGTGGCCAGACGCAATTCACGGTGCTGGCGCAGGCTTTCCTCATCGACCCGGGCCTGCTGCGCCAAGGGATGCTTGCAGGCCACGTAGAGGGAAATCTCACTGCGCTCTTGCATGGTCTTGTGCTCCAGGTCCGCCGGGTAGTCGGCCTGCATCTCGGCAAAGGCGATCTGCGCCCGGCCGCTCTGCACCAGGGCGATCAGGTCTTCGCACTCGGCAATCAGGCATTCCAGCTCGAGGTCCGGGTAACGCTGCTCGAAGGCGCTCAGGCTGCTTTCGAAGCGATCCGACTGGTAGGTGTCCGACAGCGCCACCGTGAGTTTCGCCTCAATGCCCTGGGACAGCTGGCTGGCGGCCATTTCCAGGCGGCTGGTGGCAGCCAGGATTGCTTCGGCACGCTGCAGCAGCACATGCCCGGCCGGGGTCAGGCCGGGCTTGCGGCTGGAACGGTCGAAAAGCTGCACGTCGAGGTCGATCTCCAGGCTGGCCACCGCCGCGCTGATGGTGGACTGGCTCTTGCCCAGCTTGCGCGCGGCAGCGGAAAAGGAACCTTGGGTGGCTGCCTGGACAAACGCCAGGAGCACTTCATGTGAGGCCATGAACTATCGCCCTGCTCGATGGTTATTGATTATGAAGTATCGGCCTTGTCCTGGAAGATCGGCAACACATTCATTCAAGGAGCCGGCCATGAGCCTTCAGAAATCCCTTAACGAACGCATCTTCCAGGCGGTAGGTTTTGAACTGCTGGCGGTGCTGATCTGCACCCCGCTGCTGTCCTGGATCATGGACAAGCCCATGGCCGACATGGGCCTGGTGACCATCGGCATCGGCCTGTTGGCCCTGGCCTGGAACGTGGTGTTCAACGGCCTGTTCGACCGGTTGCTCAAGCGCTTGCAGTGGGTCCACAACGGCTGGACCCGGGTCCTGCATGCGTTGATGTTCGAAGGCGGGCTGGTGGCAGTGGGCGTACCGATGATTGCCTGGTGGCTGAATATCAGCCTGCTGCAGGCGTTCATCCTGGACATCGGCGTGCTGCTGTTTTTCCTGCCGTACACCTATGTCTATCACTGGGTCTACGACGTGCTGCGGGACAAGTGGCTGCAACAGCGCCTGGCTCACTGAGCCGGTTTCAGGGCGCCGGGTGCCGCCCTTCGATGGCAGCCAGATAGGCTTCCAGCGCCCGCGGCACTTCTTCGAGCAGCAGCTGGCTCTTGAACTCGGGGTGTTCCAGGGCCAGGTGGAACAGGCCGATGGGCAGGCCGAGCATGGCCATGGCGTAGGCCTCGCGCTCGGCGTCACTGGCCTGGGGAAGGCGCAGCGCCAGGACCTGGCGATAGACGCTCTTGATCTGCAGGCGCAGGTCCAGGGCCTGCAACTGGCCCATGGCAAACCCCGGGTTGATCATCAGCAGCAGGTCGGGGTGCTGCTCCAGGTATTCGAGGATCGGCAGCACCATGCGCTCTATCACTTGCCGGCCACTGGACCCCGTCCAGACCTGCGGAGCAACCGCCAGCAGGTCGCTGGTGATGGTGCTCAGGGCTTCGATGTGGCGCTGGCCCAGGGCTTCGAGCACTTGCTGCTTGTCACTGAAAAAATGATAGAGCGAACCGATGGAAGTACCGGCCAGCCGGGCGATGCCGTGCATGGTCAGGTTCGCCGCCCCCTGGCTGGGCAGTAGCCGGGCACAAGCGTCGAGGATCGCCATCACCCGTTCATGGCCACGGGACTGTTTGGGGGCTCGGTGGGGAGCGGCGGGGGAGGGAATGGATTCGGTCATGGTCAGCGAAATGTCCGGGGGCGCCTATTATGGCGTAGAGCGTGGGGTGCAGTCCTAGAGAAAACTAGACACCATCCTCTACTTTTGCAGAAAATACCCGGCTTCGGGTTCCGTTCAGTGAACCTGCTGTCCTCCTGACTATCTGAAGGCCATGACTATTTCCCGCAACTGGATCATCTGCGAACACTGCGATTCGTTGTACGAGTCCGTGCCGCTCGGCAAAGGCCAGACGGCCCAGTGCTCGCGCTGTGGCGCGGTACTGGCCCGTGCCCGTTGGCTGAGTGTGCAGCAGCTGTTGGCCCTGTCGATCACCGCCGGGTTGTTGTTCGTCTTCGCCAATCTGTTTCCGGTGATCAAGATCAGCCTCGAAGGCCTGAGCAACGAGGCGACCCTCTGGCAATCGGTGGAGGCCCTGGCCCAGGGCCGCATCAGCCTGATTGCCGCGATCACCGGCCTGACCATCATTCTTGCGCCCTGCCTGCAGATCATCCTGCTGTGCTGGGTGCTGGGGTTTGCCAATGTGGGGCGCGCCGCGCCCGGCTTCAAGGCCAGCATGCGCGCTCTGGAGCACCTGCGGCCCTGGAGCATGCTGGAGGTGTGCCTGCTGGGGATCCTGGTGGCCATCGTCAAGCTGGCGGGGATGCTCGATGTGCACCCGGGGCTGGGGCTGTGGGCCCTGGCGATGCTCACGGTGCTGATCATCCTGATTTCCGGCAAGGACATCCGCTACCTCTGGGATGACCTGGAGGGCCGCTACTGATGAGCGCTCCACCCTACGCCCGGGACCACCAATTGATGCTGTGCCACACCTGCGGCCAGGTCTGCCAGGCGTCCGAGCATCAATGCCCGCGCTGCGATTCGCCGGTGCATGCGCGCAAGCCCAACAGCCTGGCGCGCACCTGGGCCTTTCTCCTGGCCAGCCTGATCTTCTACATTCCGGCCAACCTGCTGCCGGTGATGCACACCAGCATCTTTGGCAGCGCCAGTGAAAACACCATCATGAGTGGCGTGGTGGAGTTCTGGAAACACGGTTCCTGGGACATCGCCCTGCTGATCTTCATCGCCAGCGTGGTGGTGCCCTGCAGCAAGTTCTTTGTCCTCGGCACCCTGCTGGTGACCTGCCAGCGCCGCAGCCTCTGGGCCCAGCGCGAGCGGGCCAAGCTCTATCGTTTCATCGAGCTGATCGGCTACTGGTCGATGCTCGACGTGCTGGTGGTGGCCCTGGTGGCGGCCCTGGTGCAGTTTCGCGCCCTGAGTTCGATCGACCCGCGCATGGGTATTCTGTTTTTTGGTTTGGTGGTGGTGCTGACGATGTTGGCGGCCATGAGTTTCGATCCCCGGCTTATCTGGGACGCAGAGGTTGAAGATGTCTGATCATCCAGGTTCCAACGCAGCAAATCCCCCGCCCGTTCCTGGCGCTCCGGCGCTGCGCACGCGGCGTTTCAATGTCTCGCTGGTGTGGCTGGTGCCGATTGTCGCGGCCCTGGTGGGGCTGTCGATGGTGGTGCACAACTCACTCTCGGCGGGGCCGGAAATCAGCATCAGCTTCCAGACCGCCGAAGGCCTGGAAGCCAACAAGACCCAGGTCAAGTACAAGAACGTGGTGATCGGCAAGGTGACCTCCATCGCCCTGAGCGACGACCGCAAGAAGGTGGTGGCCAAGGTCGAGCTGGACCAGTCCGCCGAACCCTTCACCGCCGACGATTCGCTGTTCTGGGTGGTGCGCCCGCGAATCGGCGCCAATGGCATTTCCGGGGTCGACACCCTGCTTTCCGGGGCCTTTATCGGCGCCGATGCCGGCAAGTCGGAAAAACGCAAGGACAGCTTCAAGGGCCTGGAAACCCCGCCGCCCATCACCTATGGGCAGAAAGGCAAGCGCTTTACCCTGCACACCGATGACCTGGGCTCGCTGGACATCGGCTCGCCGGTTTATTACCGGCGCATCGAGGTGGGGCAGGTGGTGTCCTACCAGTTGGCCAACAGCGGCAAGGGCGTGGACGTGAAGATCTTCGTCAACTCGCCCAACGATAAGTACGTCACCACCGACACCCGTTTCTGGAACGCCAGCGGCGTCGACGTGACCCTCGGCGCCAACGGTTTGAAGGTCAACACCGAGTCGGTGTCGTCGATCCTCGCCGGCGGCATTGCCTTCGTCGAACCCAAGTACAGCCCCAACGCCAAGCCGGCTGACGAGAACGCCGAGTACACCCTGTTCGGCGACCAGGACACCGCCCTGGCGCCGCCCGACGGCGCGCCCTATTACATTCGCATGCGCTTCGACCAGGCCTTGCGCGGCCTGTCGGTGAATGCCCCGGTGGAGTTCCTCGGGGTGAACATCGGCAAGGTGGTGTCCATGGACCTGGACTACGACGAGCAGCGCAAGTATTTCCCGACCCTGGTCGGCGCGGTGATCTACCCCGAGCGGCTGGGCAAGGCCCACGAAAAGCTGGTGAAGCAGACCGGCGGCGAAGACGACGCCCGCTCGGCGAAACTGATCGGCGCCTTCGTCAAGAACGGCCTGCGCGCCCAGCCCCGCAGCGGCAACCTGCTGACCGGCCAGCTGTACATCTCCCTGGACTTTGTCACCAACGCCAAGCCGGTGGCCTATGACGCTACCGCACGGCCCCTGGAGATTCCCACTGTGCCTGGCAGCATGGACAAGTTGCAGGAGCAGTTGCAGGCCGTGGTGGACAAGATCAGCAAGCTGCCGATCGATTCCATTGCCGCCAACCTCAATGGCAGCCTGGCGGAGATGCAGAAGACCCTCAAACAGGTCAACGGCGAAGTGCTGCCACAGATGCGCGACACCCTGGAGCAATCCAAGAAGACCCTGGCCAGCGCCAACGAGAGTTTCTCCGAAGACTCGCCGCAGCGGCAGAAACTCGGCCAGGCCATGGAGGAAGTGCAGCGCACCGCGCGTTCGGTGCGGGTGCTCAGCGATTTCCTCGGGCGTCATCCTGAAGCGCTGATCCGCGGGCGCCTCAAAGACAATCAACCGGATGCCTACCAGTCGCCATCCTCCTCTGTTCGCGAATCCGTACCGGAAGCCCAGCCATGAAAACCCGTGCCCTGTTGCTCTGCCTGACCCTGGGACTTGCCGCCTGCAGCTCCGCGCCCACCCATTACTACACCCTGCTGCCACCGGTGGCCGAAGGCAGCAGCGCGGCCCGCACCGGGGGCCCGCAGTTCGAAATGTCCACGGTGCGGATTCCGGTCCAGGTGGACCAGCCGCAACTGGTGGTGCGCCAGGACAGCGGCACCCTGGCGATCCTCGAAACCCAGCGCTGGAGCGCGCCGCTGGTGGATGAGTTCCACGACGCCCTGGCCAGCCAGATGGAGCAGAAGCTGGGTACCCGCAACCTTGAAGGCCTGCCCAAGCAACCCGGGCGCCCGGTGCTGTCGTTGCAGACCGATGTGCGGCGCTTCGAGTCCCTGCCCGGGCGCTATGCACTGATCGATGTGGTCTGGAGCCTGCGCCAGCGGGGTGAGGGCGGCCCGGCCCGCAGCCTGACCTGCAGCAGCCAGATCCGCCAGCCGGCGGGGGTGGAACTGAACAGCCTGGTCCAGGCCCATCAACAGGCCATCGCCCAGTTGGCCGGGCAGGTCGCCGCCGCCGCGCAACGCTGGACCTGCCCCTGAATCACCCTGTAGCCGCTGGCGCAGGTTGCGAACGGCTCAGCAGGTGACAGGGCCACACGCTCAGCGCCGGGCGCTGAGTTGCTGGGGCGCCAGGAAGGCATCGTGGAAATAATCGCGCAGGGCCTGCATGGCCGGCGTGAAGGTACGCTCGCGGTGCCAGGCCAGCCCCACGCTCATGGGCGTGACCGCATCGCTCAGGCTCAGGGTCTCGATACGCTTGCCTTCCAGTGACCAGGGCCGGTGCACCAGATCCGAGAGGATCGCCACGCCGCTGCCGTTGGCCACCATGCTGCGCACCGCTTCCACCGAGCTGGTGCGCACGCGCACCCGTGGCTGCTGGCCGGCCTGTTCCCAATAACGCATGGCGCTTTGCTCGGCTTCGTCGACGGTGAGCAGGATGAACGGCTCCTCGGCCACGTCCGCCAGGCTGATGCTGCTGCGCTCGCACAGCGGATGATGGGCCGGCAGCCACAGCCGGCGCTCGGAGTTGAACAGGGTCTGCGAGACGATGTCCGGGTGCGTCAGGTTGGCGGTGAGTACCACTGCCATGTCGAAGCGGCCTTCCAGCAAGCCTTGCTCGATGGCCTGGCGTTCCTGTTCATGGAGCTCGATGGTGACGTCCGGGTGCCAGTGCTGCAGGCGCTGCAGGTGGTGCGGCAGGAAGTAGCCGATCACTGTGTAGCTGGCCGCCAGGTGCAATACGCCGCTGGCCCGATAGTCCGGCAACGGGCTGTTCAGGGCATCTTCGACGCTGCGCAGGATCACGTAGGCGCGGTTGAGAAAATGCCGCCCGGCATCGGTCAGGTTCATGCCCTGGGCCGAGCGCACGAACAGCTGCACGGCGAGCATCGCCTCCAGCTCCTTGATCGCCGTGGTCACCGCCGACTGGGAAATATTCAAGTGCAGCGCCGCCTGGGAAATCTGCCCGATCTCGGCGGTAGCAACGAAATAGCGCACCTGGCGCAAGGTCAACGACACGGCCCATTCCCCTCTAACGCTGCAGGAGCCGGCTTGCCGGCGAAAGCGATCGTGCAAGCGCCTGCGCCGTCACGCATCACGCTGCCTGTTAGCTTTATCTGTTTTTCAGAACAAGCTCTATCTGATAATAGATCTTCCCAAGGGGTCAAGGGCGCTCTAATTTTCGTCGCACGAAGTCACGAGAGTTGGAGCAACAGTGATGCAGGCAGTGGATTTCAATTCGGACATGGGCGAGAGCTTCGGCCCGTGGACCATCGGCGATGGCGTCGACAACGAGCTGATGGGCTTTATCAGCTCGGCCAATATCGCCACCGGCTTTCACGCCGGCGACCCCGGCACCATGCGCCGCACCATCGAACAGGCCAAGCGCCTGGGGGTGGCCATCGGCGCCCATCCGGGGTTTCGCGACCTGGTGGGTTTCGGCCGCCGGCACATCAATGCCCCGGCCCAGGAGCTGGTGGACGACATGCTCTATCAGCTTGGCGCCCTGCGGGAAATGGCCCGGGTACAAGGCGTGAAGCTGCAGCACATCAAGCCGCATGGTGCGCTCTACATGCACCTGGCCCGGGACGAGGAAGCGGCGCGGCTGCTGGTGCAAAACCTGCGCCGGCTGGAGCCCGAGTTGCTGCTGTATTGCATGCCCAATTCGGTGATCTGGCGTGTGGCCCAGGAGCTGGGGCAGCCGGTGATCCGCGAGTTCTACGCCGACCGCGACTACGACCTCAGCGGCTCCATCGTGTTTACCCGCAACGTCCGCGCCCTGGACCCGGCAGCCGTGGCGGCCAAGGTGCTGCGCGCCTGCCAGACCGGCCTGGTACGCACCGTCGAAGGCGAGGAGCTGTTCCTCGAGTTCGATTCCATCTGCCTGCACAGCGACACCCCCGGCGCCCTGGACCTGGTGCAGGCCACCCGAACGGCGCTGGATCAGGCCGGTATCGAGGTCCGCGCACCGCGTTGAGGCGCATCGACACGAAGCACCGCGCACAGACGCGGGGTTCATCTGGTTTTGTTTTTTTTGCCTGCCTTTCTACAACTATTCCAAAAGGAACAGACATGGCCGAATACAGTGTTATCACCCCCTTGCCGGGCACCTTTTATCGCAAGGCCACCCCGGAGTCGGCGCCTTTCGTCGAGGTCGGCGACAGCGTCAGCGCCGATACCGTGATCGGCCTGATCGAAGTCATGAAGCAGTTTTCCGAACTGACCGCCGGGAGCGCGGGTCAAGTCAGCGCCTTTCTGGTGGAAGACGGTGATCCGGTGGAACCGGGTCAGGTCGTCGCGACGCTCGAACAGTGAGGGCCGGGGCATGACTGGATCAATCAACAAATTGCTGGTGGCCAACCGTGGCGAGATTGCCGTGCGCATCATTCGCGCGGCCAAGGCCCTGGGGATTCCCACCGTTGCCGCCTGCAGTGAGGCGGATGCCGATTCCATGGCCGCACGTATGGCCGATGAAGTGCAGATCATCGGCCCGGCGCGGGCCGACAAGAGCTACCTGAATGTCCAGGCCCTGCTCGGTGCCTTGCAGGCCAGCGGTGCCAACGCGGTACATCCGGGCTATGGCTTTCTTTCCGAGAATGCCGACTTCGCCGAGGCGGTGGTCGAGGCCGGGGCGATCTTCGTCGGTCCCAGTGCCGAAACCATCCGCCGCATGGGTGACAAGGCCGAAGCCCGGCGCACCGCGCAGGCGGCGGGAGTGCCGGTGGTACCGGGCTCCCCAGGAGAACTCTTCGACCTGGACAGTGCGCTGGCGGCCGCTGAAGTCGTGGGCTTTCCGCTATTGATCAAGGCCAGTGCCGGCGGTGGCGGGCGCGGGATTCGCCTGGCCCGGGACGCGGCGCAATTGGCCGAGGAATTCCCTCGGGCGCAACGCGAAGCCCAGACGGCTTTCGGCAACGGCGCAGTGTACCTGGAGCGTTTCATTGGCCGTGCGCGGCACATCGAAGTCCAGGTGTTGGGCGATGGCAAACACGCGGTGCACCTGTTCGAACGCGAGTGTTCGCTGCAACGGCGGCGGCAGAAGATCTTCGAGGAAGCGCCGTCGCCGGTACTCAGTGCCGAGCAGCGTGAGCAGTTGTGCAGCAGCGCCGTGCGCCTCACCCAAGCCTTGGGCTACCAGGGCGCGGGCACTCTGGAATACCTCTACGACGACAGCACCGGCGAGTTCTTCTTTATCGAGATGAACACGCGGATCCAGGTGGAGCACCCCATCAGCGAGCTGATCACCGGCATCGATCTGGTCCAGGCCATGCTGCGTATTGCCGGGGGCGAGCCCCTGGGTTTGCGCCAGAGTGATATCCGGCTTAACGGCGCGGCCTTGCAGATGCGCCTGAACGCCGAAGATCCGGCGCGGGATTTCTTCCCCAGCCCGGGCAAGGTCGAGCAGTTGATCTGGCCGCAAGGCGCCGGGGTGCGAGTCGATAGCCACCTGTACCCGGGCTATGCTGTGCCGCCTTACTACGACTCGCTGCTGGCCAAGCTGATCGTCCATGGCCGTGACCGTGGCGAAGCCCTGGCCCGGGCGCGGCTGGCCGTGGAACACACCACCCTGACCGGCATGGCCAGCACCTTGTCGCTGCACCGTGAACTGCTGGCCGAACCCTGGCTGGAGCAGGCCGACTTTCACACCGGAACCCTGGAAACCTGGCTGGCCGAACGCCGCGCCGGAGGTGTCGCATGAACCTGCCTATCCGCTACAGCTTTGGTGCCGACGAGCACCTGTTCGCCGAAGTCAGCGACAGCATGTCCCTGGAAGCTTTCTTCAAGGGCATGGCGGTGACCCGCGCGGTGGAGCGCCTGGAATTGGATGGCGTGCTGGATGTGTGCCTGGCCAATGCTTCGTTCCAGATCCGCTTCGACCCGGACCGCATCGCCCCGCACACCCTGTTGGAGGCGGTGCAACAGGCCGAGGCCTGCGCGGTGGCCGAGCGCAGCCTGCATACCCGGATCATCGAGATCCCGGTGCTCTACAACGACCCCTGGACCCATGAAACCCTGATGCGTTTTCGCGACCGGCACCAGGACCCCAGCGCCACCGATCTTGAGTACGCGGCGCGGATCAACGGCCTGGCGGATGTCGAAGCCTTTATCGCCGCCCACAGCGGCGCGCCCTGGTTCGTCTCCATGGTGGGCTTTGTGGCGGGCCTGCCGTTCATGTTCCAGATGGTCGAACGTGAACGGCAACTGCAGGTGCCCAAGTACCTGCGGCCACGCACCGATACGCCAAAACTGACCCTGGGCCATGGCGGCTGTTTCGGCTGCATCTACTCGGTGCGCGGTGCCGGCGGCTACCAGATGTTCGGCGTCACCCCGGCGCCGATCTACGACCCGCAGCAACAGTTGGCCTACCTCAAGCAGCACATGGTGTTCTTCCGTCCGGGGGACATCGTGCAGTTCAAGCCCATTGACCGCCAGGCCTATGACCTTGCCGTGGCCGAGGTCGAGGCCGGGCGTTTCGACTTGCGCATCCGCGAGGTGGAGTTTTCCCTGGATGCCTTTCTCGCCGACCCGGTCGGCTATCCCACTTCGCTGCAGGAGGTGCTGGCATGATCAAGGTCATCAAACCGGGCCTGGCCACATCGGTACAGGACCTGGGTCGCGAAGGTTTCTATCACCTGGGGATTCCGCCGTCCGGGGCCCTGGACCAGTACGCCCTGAGCGCCGCCAACCAGCTGGTGGGCAACCCGGCGGGGGCAGCGGGGCTGGAGTGCACCTTGCTCGGCCCTGAGCTTGCATTCAGCACCGATGCCCTGGTGGCGGTCTGCGGTGCCCACATGACCCCCAAGCTCGATGGCGTGGACATGCACCTGGACACCGCCTTTGCGGTCAAGGCCGGGCAAGTGCTGCGCTTCGACTTTCCCAAGGCCGGGGCCCGGGCGTATCTGGCGGTGGCCGGTGGCATCGATGTGCCGCTGGTGCTGGGCAGCCGCTCGACTTACGCCTTGGGTACCCTGGGTGGTTTCCAGGGCCGGCGCCTGGTGGCGGGTGATGAGCTGCCGGTGGGCGTCGCCAGCGGCAAAAGCCGTCCCGGTGCCAGCTTGCCCATGGCGCTGCGCCAGTCCCTGGGGGGCGAAATCACCCTGCGGGTGGTGCCGGGCCTGTACTACGAGCGCTTGAGCGAGGCGGCCAAGGCCAGCTTCTTCGCCGAACCCTGGACCGTGGGCTCGGAGGCGGACCGCATCGGCTATCGCTTCAAGGGCGGCAGCGCCTTGAGCTTCCAGCCCCGGGAGCAGCCGTTCGGTGCCGGTTCCGATCCGTCGAACATCGTCGACAGCTGCTATCCCATCGGTTCGATCCAGGTGCCGGCGGGGCTCGAACCCATCGTCCTGCACCGGGACGCGGTGTCCGGTGGTGGCTACGCGATGATCGGCACGGTGATCAGCGCCGACCTCGACCTGATCGGCCAGATGCAGCCCAACCAGAAGGCCCGTTTTGTCGCGGTGACCCTGGAAGAAGCGCTGGAGGCCCGGCGTTCCTACAAGAAAAAGCTCAGTTGCCTGAGCAAGTTGTTCCCTTCCTGACCCTCTTGCTCGTGTAGCCGCTGGGAGCCTGAGGTTGCTGCAGGTTTGGCGAGGGATCGCCAGGCAAGGCCCCGCGGGCCTTTTCGCAGCCTCGCAGGCTCGGCAGCGGCTACAGAGGGGGGAGGCAAGCCCCTCAGAACAGCTGAGTGAACAACCAGTACAGGCTGCCGGACAGCAGGATCGCCGCCGGCAGGGTCAGCACCCAGGCCATGGCCAGGTTGCGGATGGTGCGCATCTGCAAGCCGCCGCCATTGGCCACCATGGTCCCGGCCACCCCCGAGGACAGCACATGGGTGGTGGACACCGGCAGGCCGAACATGTCCGCCGCGCCGATGGTCAGCATCGCCACGGTTTCCGCCGAGGCGCCCTGGGCGTAGGTCAGGTGGGTCTTGCCGATCTTTTCGCCAACGGTGACCACGATGCGCTTCCAGCCCACCATGGTGCCCAGGCCAAGGGCGATGGCCACGGCGATCTTCACCCACAGCGGAATGAAGCGCGTGGCGTTGTCGATCTGTTGCTTGAACAGTTGCAGTTTGTCCCGGGTGTCCTGGTCGAAGTGGCCTACCTGATTCTTGTCCATCAGGCGGATCGCCTCGCTGGTCAGGTACATGTCGTTGCGCACGTTGCCCATGGCTTCGGCGGGCACCTTGGCCAGCGAACCGTAGCCCTTCACTTCAGTGCCGATGGCGCCGGTCAGGGCGGCCAGCGCGGGGATCAGTTCCGGTGTCGCTTCCTTGCTGCGCATGTACTCCGAGAGCACCGCGCGGGAATCGGCCGGCGCCGGTTGCGGGGCACTCTTCACCAGGGCCTGCTGGGTGACTTCGGCCACCGCGGCGAATTGCAGCGACTGGTCGGCGGGCATGGTGCGGTTCAAGGCGTAGGCCATGGGCAGGGTGCCCACCAGGATCAGCATGATCAGGCCCATGCCTTTCTGGCCGTCGTTGGAACCGTGGGCGAAGGACACGCCGGTGCAGGTCAGGATCAGCAGCCCGCGAATCCACCAGGGCGGCGGTGCGTCGCCCTTGGGGGCCTTGTACAGGGCACGGTTCTTGACGAACAGGCGCAGGGCCAACAGCAGCAGGGCGGCGAACACGAAGCCGATCAGGGGCGAGAACAGCAGGGCGTAGCCGACCTTGGTGGCCTGGCCCCAGTCCACGCCGCTGGTGCCGTCGCGGCCATGCATCAGGGCATTGGCCACGCCGACACCGATGATCGAGCCGATCAGGGTGTGGGAAGACGAAGCCGGCAGGCCCAGCCACCAGGTGCCGAGGTTCCATAGGATGGCGGCGATCAGCAGGGCGAAGATCATCGCGAAACCGGCGGAGGAACCCACCTGCAGGATCAGTTCCACCGGCAGCAGGGCGATGATGCCGAAAGCCACCGCGCCGCTGGACAGCAGTACGCCGAGGAAGTTGAACAGGCCGGACCAGACCACCGCGAACTGCGGCGGCAGCGAGTGGGTGTAGATCACCGTGGCCACGGCGTTGGCGGTGTCATGGAAACCGTTGACGAACTCGAAGCCCAGGGCGATCAGCAACGCCACGCCCAGGAGCAGGAACGGGGTCCAGGTGGTGACCGTGGTGCCCAGCTCGTGCATATCGTGCACCAGGCTGTAGGCGGTGAACAGCAAGCCCATGGCCAGCACCGCGAAGAAGGCGACGAGGGTGAAGGGGCCGGGCTTTTTATCCAGTTGCGGTTTGCTGTCGAGGTTGGACGAAGCGGCAGTCAGGGACGGGGTGGCCATTGCTGGACAATCCTGTGGCGAGAAGGAGTGCTGCCCATGATCGTTGCTGAATGTTACAGGGAGGCTGCCTCAGGTCATGGTTTACGCAATTGAGCCCTTGCGTTGATCAGATCGATCACGCACGACCATCCCTCCATCCCTCCATCCCTCCATCCCGCAGGAGCCGGCTTGCCGGCGAAGAGGCCCTCAAGCCAAGCACCTGCCTTGGCGGACGCCTTCGCCGGCAAGCCGGCTCCTACAAGGTGGAGTCAGTAGTCCTGGCGTTTGCGAAAGGCCCAGCGCCCGGCGATCACGGTGAAAGTGGCCACCAGCGCTACCAGGATCCAGAAGCCCTCCGGGTCGCCGGAGAACGGAATGCCACCGACGTTCATGCCAAAGAAACCGGCGATGATGTTGATCGGCAACGCCAGCACCGTGACCACCGTCAGGGTGAACAGGGTGCGGTTGGTCTGTTCGTTGAGGTTGGCGGCGATTTCTTCCTGCAGCAGCTTGATCCGCTCCCCCAGGGCGGTGAGGTCGTTGATGATCAGGGCGAACTCTTCGGTGGACTTGCGCAGCTCCTTGACGTCTTCCTTTTGCAACCATTGCGGCGGGCGGTTGAGCAGGCGCAGCAGCGAGCCCGGCTCCAGGGCCAGCAGCCGTTGCAGGCGCACCAGCACCCGGCGCATGGCCCCCAGTTCGGCACGGTTGGTGGAGACCCGGGCTGCCAGCAACTGGTCCTCGATCTGATCCACGCTGAGGCTGGTCCGGCGCACGATCTGGGTCAGCACTTCGCCCTGGTCCCGTAGCAGGTGCACCAGCAGTTCCAGGGGCGAGCGAAAGCGTTCTCCGGCCTTGACCGAGGAGCGCAGCTTGTCCACCGAGTGCAGCGGCTGCAGGCGGGCGCTGACGATCAGGCGGCTGCGGGCGCAGACCCAGAGGGTGGAGATGTCCGAGGAAACCATGCTGCCGAAGTTGAACACCACGTCGTTGACCACCGCCAGCAGGGCCGAATCCACCTGTTCGATGCGGGTCGAGCGCGAGCCTTCGTGCAGGGCCTCGAAGAATTCGTCGGGCAATTGCAGGTGGGACTTCATCCAGCGCTCGCACGCGGCGTGAGCCAGGTTCAGGTGCAGCCAGAGGAACTCCTCGCTGTCCTCGGGGTGTTGCAGGGCTTGCAGGGCCTTGGCCGAGTCCAGTTCGCGGCCCCGTTCGCCGGGGCGAAAGCTGAAACCGTAGAGCAGGCCGAACAGATCGGAATCACGGTGACTCTGGTCGATGCTGTGGTTCATGGAGTCTCGCAGGAGGGACAGTGCCTGGCGCGGGTTTCTCAGGTTCACTTGAGCCCCATCATGGCAAGGCTTTTTGACATTTTTGTGACGTTTTGAAGTGCATGATGGAGCCCGTCATACCGATGGTCGGCGGCACTCAAGATTGTCTTGCGCAGGCCGATCACACTCCTACGCTGCACTCATTCGACCCCTCTCGAATGCGCCTTACAGGGATGTTCGGCACTACGCATGCCTTCATCGGGCCTGCTCTATCCCTGCCATGAGATCTCCTCGATGTTTTTGCAAAAATCCCTGAGAGCGCAAATCCTTGCCCTGCTGAGCGGTAGCCTGCTGGCGATGTTGTTGATCGCCCTGGCGAGTTTTCATTTGCTGTCCGGTGGCGTGCAGAGCTACCGCGAGCTGATTGAAGGTCCGCTGCGCAGTTCGCAGTTGATCGACGAGGCCAACCTGCAGTTCAAGAGCCAGGTGCAGGAGTGGAAGAACGTATTGTTGCGGGGCAAGCAGCCCCAGGAGTTGAACAAGTACTGGCAGCAGTTCGAAGACCGCCAGCGCGATGTGCAGAGCATCCTCGGCCAGCTGGTGCAGACCCCCGGGCTGGACGCCTCCCTCAAGAGCCGGGTGCAGCGCCTGGCGGATGAGCACCGGCAGTTGGGTTCGGCCTACCAGAAGGGCCGCGATGCCTATGTGGCCGGCGGTGCCGATCCGAGTGCCGGCGATGCCGCGGTCAAGGGCGTGGACCGGGCCACCAGCGAGCAGATGAGCGAACTGGTGACCGAGCTGCGCCAGCACGGCGACCGGCAGTCCGCCGAGATCAGTGCAGCGGCCGACCGCACGGTGTGGCTGGGTATTCTGGTGATGCTGGCGTCCGGTTTGCTGATCGGCCTGCTCAGCCTGTGGCTGGTCAATCGCAGCCTGGTGCAGCCGATCCGTCAGTTGATCGACTATGTCGCCCAGCTCAGCCGCGGCCAACTGGCCCAGCGGGTGGCCAGCGAGCGTCAGGATGAACTGGGCAAGCTGGCGATGGCCGCCAACACCCTGCGGGATTTCCTGGCCCAGACCTTCGCCAGCTTGCAGCGCAGTGCCTCGGACCTGGACAGTTCCAGCGGCGAGCTCAACTCCATCGCCACCCTGATGTCCCAGGGCACCAACGAGCAGTTCAACCGCACGGACCAGGTGGCCACGGCGATGAACGAGATGTCCGCCACCGCCCAGGAAGTGGCGCGCCACGCCGCCGACGCCGCTCGTGCCGCAGACGATGCCGACCAGTCGGCGCAGCAGGGCGAACAGGTGATGCAGCAGACCATCCACAGCATCACCCAGATGCGTGGCGAGATTGCCAACACCGCCACCGTGATCCGCCGGCTGGAGGCCGACAGCGGGCGCATCGGCAAGGTCCTGGAAGTGATCCAGGGCATTGCCGAACAGACCAACCTGCTGGCCCTCAACGCGGCCATCGAAGCGGCCCGGGCCGGTGAGGCCGGGCGCGGTTTTGCCGTGGTCGCCGATGAAGTGCGCAGCCTGGCGCAGCGCACCGCGGCCTCGATCACCGAGATCAACCAGATCATCCAGAGCGTGCAGACCGGGGCCGTGGATGCGGCCCAGGCCATCGAGAGCGGCCAGTCCCGCAGCGAGCAGAGCGTGCAGCAGGTGACCGAGGCCGGGGCCATGCTCGAGCGCATCACCGAAGCGGTGGAAGCGATTCGCGACATGAACCGGCAGATCGCGACCGCCGCCGAGGAGCAGACGTCGGTGGCCGAGGACATTTCCCGCAACCTCACCGAGATCACGTCCATCGCCAGTACCAATCTGGACAACGTGCAGCGCACCGAGGCGGCGAGCCGCAATCTGCACGGCCTGTCGGGGCAGTTGAGCGAGGTCACGGCGCGCTTGAGCGCCTGAGGCCGGCCGGGGTGTATCGGCCTGCTTACCAGGCCGATACACGATCACTCTCAAGTGGCCGGGGCGGGTGTCGATGACCGGGTATCTTCACACCCGACAGGACTCACACCATGGTCAGCATCACTTCCATCGCGATCAACCAGACCCAGGTCAGCCCGAGCAAGACCAGCATCGCCGGCAGTTCGGACAGCGACACTTCAGCGACCTCCACCGCCAGTATCACTGCTGCCAGCGACGCGACCAAGGCGCCGGCCACGGGTGCTGGCGCGGCCGGCGGCAGTTCCAGCAGCGATGATTCCAGCAGCGACTCGGTCAAGCAGTTGCGCAAGCAGATTGCTGAACTGCAAAAGCAATTGCAGGAGCAACAGCAGCAGTTGCAGGCCGCGCAGAGCAAGCAGGAAAGTGCCGATGCCAAGGCCGCGCAAGTAGCGGCAGCCCAGGCTCAGGTGGCCAGCACCAGCGCTTCGTTGCAGACCGCCACCGCGGCCTTGTTCCAGGCCCTGCAGCAATCCCAGAGCAGTACTTCAGGCTCCCTGGTCAGCACCAGTGCCTGACTGATCCGCACGCCCCAACGCACAAGGCCGCGCTCCCGAAGCGGGGCGCGGCCTTGTAGGGGCGGGGGGTTACTTGTCTTGCTTGTTGCTCAGGACCTTGCCGGTCTTGGCATCCAGGTCCACGTCCCACTCGATGCCTTTGCTGTCGCGCAGTTCCACCTGGTAGACGTAGGCGCCAGTGGCGGTCTGCTCGAGCTCGGTGTCGGTGATGCTGGCGGCGGTGGTGCCCGGGTGCTGGGCGAGGGCGGCCTGGTTGAGTTTTTCCAGGTCCATGATGGCGCCGGACTTGAGCAGGCCAGGGATCAGGTCCGGGCGTACATCGGCCTGGGCCAGGCCAGCGGTCAGGGTCAGGGCGGCGGCTGCGAACAGGGCGGAGAACTTGGTCATGGGTTGATTCCTTGGGGTGATGGGTTTCGATGGGCACAGGTTAGCCAACGCAACTTAATTCACCCTTAATTCAGGTCACTCTTTGCGTCGTTTGTTCAAGCCGCGCCCCGGCATCGGGTCGCAAGCTGCGGTTTTCCCTACAGGAGCTGCAGCAAATGAAACGAATGCTTGCATGGTTGTACGCACCCTTGGTGTTTGCCGGGTTCATCGGCGCCGGGGTGTGGTGGATGAGTGCTGGGCCGGCGTCTGCCAGCGGGTTGTTGGGGGTGTTCGGGGCTGCGCTGGGGGTGTCGTTCCTGGCGGAATGGTGCTTGCCCTATGAGCCTGGCTGGAACCGTTCCCAAGGCGACCGGCTGCGCGACAGCCTGCATGCCCTGGTCAATGAAAGCCTCAATGCGCTGGGGCTGCTGGCGTTGCCCGGGCTGGTGGCGCTGCTGGCCCATGATGGGCTCTGGCCCCGGGGCTGGCCGCTCTGGGGGCAGTTGCTGCTGGCCATCGTGATCGCTGATTGCGGCATTACCCTGGCCCACTACGCCAGCCACCGCCTGGCCTGGCTCTGGCGTTTGCATGCGGTGCATCACAGTGTGCAGCGCATGTACGGTTTCAATGGCTTGCTCAAGCATCCCCTGCACCAGTTGATCGAAGCTTCGGCCGGGCTGCTGCCGCTGGTGTTGCTGGGCATCCCGCTGCCGGTGGCGCAGTTGCTGGCCCTGGCCATTGCCGTCCAGCTGCTGTTGCAGCATTCCAATGTCGACATGCGCCTGGGGCCTTTGCGCTGGATCTTCGCCTGGGCGCCGGTGCATCGCTTTCACCACATGAAGTACGGACGCGCCGGGGATGTGAACTTCGGGCTGTTCTTCAATCTCTGGGACTGGCTGCTGGGCACCGCGTTTTATCGCGATGACTATTGCATGCGCCAGGGCGACCTGGGGATTGGCAGCCGTGCCGACTACCCGGTGGATTACTGGCCGCAGTTGCTGGAGCCGTTCAAGGCCCAGCGCTATGGGGCAGAACCCGTGGTGCCCGAGCAGTTGCGCCGGCGCGTCAGACCAGCAAGCGGGGCTTGAGGTGCTTGAGGGCCTGGCTGGCGGTGACGCCGAACAGGCTCTTCAGGGTGCGGGAGAAGTGCGCGCTGTCGGCGAACCCGGCGCCGTGTGCCGCGCCAGTGTGGGTCTGGCCCTCCAGCACCAGGGCCATGGCCAGGCGCAGGCGGCGCCAGAGCACCAGGCGCCTTACCGGCAGGCCGACGTCACGGGCGAACAGACGCTCCAGCTGGCTCAGGGATACATGGGCCCGGGCCGCCAGTTGCGCGGCGGCCACCTTGCCCTCCAGGGCGGCATCCACGGCGTGCAGTGCCCGCGCTACACGTGGGTCGGCAACGGGCTGGCGCGGGCAACGGCGCAGCGCCGCTTCCAGGCCGGGCAGTGAGGGGGCGGCGCCACTGACGCATGCTTGCAGGTCTTCGACGGCGATCAGCAGCGGCTCGGCGTACACCGTGAAGGCCTGCTCGGGAGCCTGAACGATGGCGTGGCGCTGCAAGGCCGGGATCAACAGGTAATGAGCGCTCTGCAGCCCGCCCGCGAGCGCCACCGTGACCGGTTGCCCGGGGGCGATGATCAGCTGATGGGCATAGTGGGCATGGGGCTCGGTTGGCCCCATCGCCCCGTGGATCAGGCCGAAATCCCGGCCCAGCCAGAGCTCGCCGTGCCAGTGCGAAACCGTCATTCAGTAACCGCTGGCGTCCAGCAATTGCGCCACGCTGGCACTGGCCGGCCGCTTGAAGTACTTGAGCAGTTCGGCACTGCGGTTGGTGAAGATGCCATCGACCCCGGCATCCATGACCTTCTTGAAGTCCACCGGCTCGTCGATGGTATAGACGTGCACCAGCAGGCCCTGGTCGTGGGTGTACTGGTTCATCCAGGGTTGCACCAGGTCCGAGTAGCTCTGCTCGCCACCGCCGGTCAGGGCCGCGGAAGGGCCGGTGCCGATGGCACCCTGGGCCTTGGCGAAATCCACCCAGCGTTTGAACTCGGCCTGGTCCTTGGGCTGCTGCCGGGCATAGAACGCGGCCTTGTCGGTTTCGCCGCTGCTGGCGAAGCTCTGGCCGGACGCGGGTTCGATACTGCCGGGCGCGACCCACAGCAACAGTACTTTCGGCACGTTGGGCATTGCCTGGTGCAGCAGTTCCAGGCTGTGCTTGTCGAAGGTCTGCAGCACCACCTTGCCCTTGCCCTGGCCCACCGCCAGTTCGCTTTTCGCCAGCTTGGAACCGGCCGGGCTCAGCCAGCCACGGTCCTGGAGTTTTTCCTTGAGGTCGTGCTCGATACCGGGGAACAGCTGGGGTTCCTTGGTCTCGATATACAGCCCGGGCTTGTGCTGCGCATTGCCCTGGGCGATGTCGATGATTTCATCCAGGGTGAGGATCTTCAGCCCGGCAAAGCCCGGCCGCGCCCGCTCCGGGTGGGCCTGGTTGAACCAGCTGCCGGCGTCGAGGGTTTTCAGTTCCGCCATGGTGAAGGCGTTGGCCGGGCTGTCCTTGCGTTCGGGGAATTTCTGCGCCACGTCGGTGGTGCGTTGCAGGTTGTTGTCGTGCAGGGCGAAGAGCACGCCATCCTTGCTGCGTTGCAGGTCCATTTCCAGGTAGTCGGCGCCCAGGTCCCGGGCCAGCGTGTAGGAAGCCGCGGTGGATTCGGGGGCATCGAAAGAGGCGCCGCGGTGGGCGATCACCGCTGGCTGTGGAATCCCCTGGCGAGCGGCCAGGGCGTCCGGGTCAGGCTGTTCAGAGGCCTGGGCCAGTCCGCAAGCGAGCATCAGGCCCAGCATCAGGGCACAAGGGGTGAAGGTCGCGGGCATGCTCGAAATCCTTTCGTGGGGGCGTGTGCAAGGGGATATCTTTTAACAACTCGATGACGCTTGTGCTATCTCCAGAGCGACATAAATCCCTCTCATTTGCATTTTTCAGCACTTTTTTCCGGCGCTTTGCAGTACTCTTGGGCGCTGCAGTTTCCCCATCAGAGGGAGGCCCTGAAAACTCCGCTGTACCTTGCCTCGCGTGTAGACCATTGATCACCTGTCCTGCGGGACTCTAGTGAGGTTTACCATGAGCATCACCTCCGAACTCATCTGTCAGGCTGCCGACCAGCTCAAGGGCTTTGTCGGCTTCAATCGCAAGACCGGTCGCTATATCGTGCGCTTCAGCGAAGACTCTTTTGGCATGGACGTGGCCGACGACGCCATAGTGCCGGCCCACGAGTTTGTCTGGGCGCCGGTGTCGGACCAGGCCATGAGCCTCAAGCGCGAGCAGATCCAGCTGCTGCTGGATCAGAACATCGACGACCGGATCAATATCAGCGAGCCGCTGCGGGTATACATGCGCCGCAGCGACTTGCCGGAAATCCAGGCGGTGCGCAGCCTGCTGTCGACCACGCAGGGCTGATGCGTGCCCCCGAGCCGTCACCCGGGCGGCTCGGGAATCCGTGCCTGAAGCGGGCTCAGCCTGGAAAGCCGTAAGCCCGTTGGACCTTGCTCACCCGGGTGCTGAACTGGCGATACCACTGTGCCCGACCGCGCTCGCGGATCGCGCTGTGTTCGGGGTGCTGCTTCCAGGCCAGGATCGCCGCTTCGCTGCTCCAGTACGACACGGTGATGCCGAAGCCGTCCTCACCTCGTGCCGATTCGACCCCGAGAAACCCCGGCTGCTGGCGCGCCAGTTCGAGCATGCGTTCGGCTGCCTGTTCATAGGCGGGGTCGGCTTCACCGCGCTGGGAACTGAAAATCACGGCGTAGTAGGGCGGTGCGGGAGTCCGGTCAGTCATGCTTGGCACTCCCGGCAGGTCGTGAGCAAGGCCCTGACCAGAGGCGGTGTGCGGTCCTGGAGGGCCGCGCGCTCGGGTTGGAACAGGGTGGCGACGAAGAACGGATGCTCGTCCAGTTCCATGCTGCGCAGGTCGCCGGCGCTGTCATGGCCAGTGGGGAGCAAGGTGCCGCTGAGCAGGGCGCCAGCGAAGTCCGGATTGACGCCATAGCGGCAGCGATAACCTTCCTCGATGCAGGTTGTGCCGTAGGCCCTGGCGATGCGGCTGTTGGCGCGCAACTGAATTGAGTCCCGGGCTTCCACCATGGCGCAACTCAAGGGCGTGAGCAGCACGCGCTCGGCGTCGGGCGCGGTTTCGCCGTGTTCAGCATCGGCCCAGCCCAGCACATTGCGGGCGTATTCCAGGACCGCGTGCTGAAAGCCGCCACAGGTACCGAGAAATGGCCGCTGCTGTTCACGCGCCACGCGGATCGCCAGCAGGGCACCCTCGATGTTGCGGTAGGGGCTGCCGGGGACACACCAGATACCGTGGAAGCCCTCCAGGTCTTTCTCCTGGTGCAGATCGGCGGTTGCCAGCCACTGGTATTCCATTGGGCCGGCACCCTCCTGCGCTGCCCGCTCCAGGGCCAGGGGGATGGCCTGGTGCGCGGTGATCAGTGGGTCGTAATCCCCCACCAGGGCGATACGAATGGTCGGTGCTGGTACCTGTGGATGCATGGAACTCTCCGGTTGTGACCCTGACTTGTCGATGGCCTGGGCCCACTATAAATTGGCGCCTACGCAATCAATATTGGCGTTTACCCAAATGATCATTGCACCAGCGCACTATCAGTTGGACTATCCCGATCTCTCATTGATCCTGGCCCTGGTTCGCGGCGGCTCCCTGGCGCGTGCTGCGGCCCTGCTCAAGGTCGATGTCTCGACGGTGTTTCGCGCCGTGCGCCGGCTGGAGGCCGGGCTGGGCCAGCAGTTGTTCGACAAGAGCCGCGCCGGCTACTTGCCCACCAGCCTGGCCCAGGCCCTGGCGCAGCAGGCCGAACACGCGGAACAGGCCCTGGAAGCGGCGCGTATCGGCGTGGCCCGGGGCGGCGAAGTGGTCAGCGGCACGGTACGCCTGACTTGTACCGATTCGGTGTTGCAAGGCCTGTTGCTGCCGGCCCTGGCGCAGTTCATGGCGAACTACCCGGCACTGGTCATCGAGCTGTGCACGTCCAATGATTTCGCCAATCTCAACCGGCGTGATGCGGATATTGCCGTGCGCCTGACCGCCAGGCCTCCAGAGCACCTGGTGGGGCGCTGCCTGGGGGCGGTGTCCTACCGGGTATGCGCCAGCCCGGCCTATCGGCAACGGGTCGACTGCACTGATCTGTCGCGGCTGGCCTGGATCGCCCCGGACGATTTCCTGCCCGATCACCCCACCGTGGTCTGGCGTCGCCAGCAATGGCCCGGCGTACAGCCCAGTTACCGCTGCAACAGCATGCTTTCGGTTACCGAGCTGGTGCGCGCTGGCCTGGGCGTGGCCGCGCTGCCGGATTTCCTGGTGGGCAGCGCCGGGCTGGAAGCGTTGAGTGAACCCCTGGGCCAGGAAACCGCCCTGTGGCTGCTGACCCGCCCGGACTGTCGGGCCTTGCGTTCGGTGGTGACACTGTTCGACGAGTTGGCGCGGCACCTGCGCTGGCCCTGAGGCCTTCAGGCCTTGGGTTGATCCTTGCGCACGAAATGCTCATGCATCTCACTGGTGAGATTCTCGATGCGCTCGGTCAGTTGCTTGGTCATTTCGGTCAGGCGGGTGTTCTGTTCCAGCAGCTCCATCAGTTGCGTGGTGGTCTGTGCGGCCTGGGCCTGGCGCTCGCTGTTGGCAACGGCCAGGGCTTCGCGGTGCTGCGCATCGGCATCCGCCTGGCCCTTGTCCCGCGCGGCCTGGCGGGTCTGTGCGAGGAGAATCAGCGGGGCGGCATAGGCCGATTGCAGGCTGAAGGCCAGGTTCAGCAGGATGAAGGGATAGACGTCGAAATGGGTGACGCCGGTCAGGTTTAGGGCCACCCAGACCAGTACCACCAGGGTTTGTGCGCCGAGGAAGGTCGGGGTGCCGAAGAACCGGGCGAAGGCTTCTGCCTTCAGGGCGAAGTTATCGGTGCCGAAGGTCGGCGCCAGGTGGGCATGGGCGCGATGAAAGCGCAGGTGGTCGATGACCGGAGTGGGTTTCTTCGGGGTGTCGCTGGAACTCATGATGGCCTCCGCCAGGCACTGGGACGTCAGGCCACTATAGCCTCCCGGGCCAGGCCCGACGTCGCTCTCGACGCCGGGAAAGCCTGCCCTCAGGGGGCGCCGCGTTCGTTGGCGAACATGCTCACGGCCTCTACCGCCTCGCTGGCACCGTCGCGAATCTGCAGGATCACCGAGCCCGCCTGATCCGCCAGTTGCACGCCCTTGGCCGCCCGCTCCCGGGTACCGTCCATGCTCTTGATGGCTTGCTGCGTTTCGTTCTGGATCATGTCGATCATGCTGGAGATTTCCGCCGTCGAGCCGCTGGTGCGCGCCGCCAATTGCCGGACTTCATCGGCCACCACGGCAAAACCACGGCCCTGGTCCCCGGCCCGGGCCGCTTCGATGGCGGCGTTCAGAGCCAGCAGGTTGGTCTGGTCGGCAATGGCGCGGATGGTGTTGACGATGGCGGTGATCTGCTCGGAGCGTTCGCCCAGGCGCGCGATCAGCGATGAAGATCCCTCGATGTTCTCGGCGATCTGGCGCATTTCGCTGGCGGCTTGCTGGATCACTCCGGTGCCTTGTTCGGCGACTTTTCGGGTCTGCACCGAGATGTGATAAGCCTGGCTCGCGCTCTGGGCATCCTGTTCGTGTTTTTCCACCTGCTGGGTGACGTCGGCGGCGTACTTGACCACTTTGCACAGGCGCCCGCTGGCGTCGTAGACCGGGTTGTAGTTGGCTTCCAGCCACAGCGTACGTCCGTGCCTGTCGATCCGCTCGAACTGACCGTTGAAGAACTCACCCCGGTTCAGGCGGTTCCAGAATTCCTGGTAGGCGCTGCTGTTGATCAGCTCGGGTTTACAGAACATGCGGTGATGCTTGCCCTTGATCTCGGCCAGGCTGTAGCCCATGCGGCTGAGGAAATTGCTGTTGGCACCGATGATGCTGCCGTCGAGGTTGAACTCGATCACCGCCATGGCCCGGTCGATGGCGTCCAGCTTGTTTCGCGCCTCCACCTCTTCCTGCACTCGGGCGGTGACATCCAGGGCGTACTTGACCACTTTGTACACTGCGCCGGATGCGTCGCGGATGGGGTTGTAGCTGGCTTCCAGCCACAGGCTCTGGCCGTTGCTGGCCACCCGTTCGAAGGTGCCGGATTCGAACTGGCCGCTTCTGAGGCGGTTCCATAATTGCTGGTAGTCGCTGCTGCGAACGTACTCCGGGGTGCAGAACAGGCGGTGCGGCTGGCCTATCACCTGGTCTTCGCGATAGCCCAGGGTCTGGAGAAAGTTGGCGTTGGCTCGCAGGACGTTGCCCTGCAGGTCGAATTCGATCACCGCCATGGAGCGATCGATGGCTTCCAGCATTCGGGATTGTTCGGCAATGGTTTGCTGCAGGGAATCGATGGTCTTGTTGTGGCGGTTGAATAGCATGGTAGCTGGTGCTCTGTGGGAGAAACGTCGCGTCGATCCCTATTGAGTTCGCCGGTATGCCGAATGCTCCCCAGCGTTCGGCATTATCTGCTCAATGCCAGCGTTCCATGACTGACAGATAAATTCGCAGCGATGACGCGGGCGTGCATCGTTGGCCGCATCAAGAGGAGACGTAGTGGCTGCGAATCGATTTAGTTGGATTGATGGGCCACGGCATTTGACCCCGAATGGAGGTCTTGTGCGGTAGCGAAGTGACGGCATTATGATGTCAGTTGCCGGGATAAATCCAAATAAACTTGTACAAAAATATTTTTTACTCCCTTTTTGTATAAGTTTTTTGGGTTTTTATGCCATTTGTGTTTGCCGGGAATGAGCCTCGTCGTCATTGCTGGCAATTCGATTGCGGCCACTGTTTTTCGCCAGGTACAGGGCCTTGTCGGCGGCGTTGAGCCAACTTGAAGGGTCCTGGAATTCGCGGTCGAAGGCGGCCAGGCCGATGCTCAGGCTGACTTTCAGTTCAGCCACTTGCGGATGCCGGTACTGGCTGAAGACCTGGCGCAGGCGTTCCATGACCTCCAGTGCCTGCTGGCGGTCCATGCGCGGCAGGATCACGCAGAACTCGTCACCGCCGTAGCGGCCGGCGAGGTCGTCGTGACGCAGGTTGCGCCGCAGTTCGTTGCTCAGATGGCGCAGCACCGTATCGCCGATGATGTGTCCGTAGGTGTCGTTGATCGCCTTGAAGTGGTCGATGTCGATCAAGGCGATGCTGGCATCGATCTGTTGCTGCTGGCATTTGTGGAACTTGATATGCAGCAGGTCTTTCCAGGAGCCGTGGTTGAGCAGACCGGTGAGGCTGTCGGTGCGGCTCAGGGCGCTCAGGGCGCGCTTGTGCTCGGACAGCTTGATCGCCAGCCGGTAGCAGACCATGCCCACGGCCAGCGGATAGAGCGTGAGCATCGGCAGGCAGGCATAGATCTGCAGCGGACTGATCCGGGTATTGAAGCTGGCGCCGAACAGCGACCAGGACAACAGGACCCCGATGCCCTGGGCCAGAGCGCCACGGATGAACAGACGCACCCCCCCGGCGGCCACATTGTTCATGGCCATCATCGACAGGATGGTGACGGCGGGCAGGGGATTGAACTGCATGGTGGCAGCCCAGAAACCGCCCAGCATCGAGTCGTACAGCAGGTTGCGACGTTCTGCCTGGTAGGGAAAGGCAGAACGGGTGGAGAGTTGATAGGCCAGGTGAGGCCAGAGCAGGCCGTGGAACAGGAGCAGGGCCCAGATCCAACTGGGCAGTGCAAGGGGGTAGAGGGTGGCGAATACACTGATACCGCCGATACCCAGGCCGATGATCCTTGGCCGATAGATGCGCCGGGCAAATGACAGCCCCTTGCCGCGTTGGTTTTCCATAAATTCCTGCACCAGGTTCTGTACTGAAACACCTTGTGGTGTTTTTTCGGCTTAGCCGTTTATCGGATCAGTCTGGTGAATATTGTCATTTATTCCAGTGAGAATAATCAGTGTCCTTCCAAGCCATTTCACAGTGGTGGCGACCGCCGGCTGCGGTTCGGCGCGCATAGGTGCCCCGGGAACTCAGGCCTGGTAGCGGCCCAGGAACATGTCCAGCGCCGACTCGACGACCTGATTTTGCATGCCTGTTGCCAGTGGCGCCTGGCCCATGGTGATCTGCGGCCAGAAGGCGAAGCTCTTGAGCAGGCCGTGCATCTGGGTCGCGGCGAATTCCGGGTCTACCGGCTTGAGGCGACCGTCGGCCAGGGCGCCGCGAATCCACAGGGTCAGGCCTTCTTCCCGTTCGCCAAGCCGCGCCACCATGTTCTGCGCCCGTTCCGGCGAGTGAATGGCTGCGGCGATGGCCACCCGGGCCAGATCGAGAAAGTTGTCGTCCGCCAGCAGTTGCAGCTTGGCCCGCACGACCTTTTCCAACTGCTCGCGCAGGGGCAGGTCGCTGCGGTAGATGATTTCCGATTGCGCGCTGATGCTGGCCCAGAGCTGGTGCAGGATCTCGGCGAACAGTTCCTCCTTGCTGGGGAAGTGGTTGTACACCGTGCGCTTGGACACCCCAGCCGTAGCGGCAATCTTGTCCATGCTGGTGATCTCGAAACCGCTGGTGCGAAATTCACTGATCGCCGCCTGGACGATGGCACTGCGTTTGAGGTCGGTGAGGCGCTTCGGGGCTGTCATAAGTTGGGTTCGGTCAGGATGGTCGGTAAAAACACTCGGCAGTCTACTTCGTCTGTTTCCTGTTGCAATGTAGAAACTACACTGTGTAGTGTAATTCATCTTTGAAACGATGATTGGCGGCTGATGCTTGCGTGCCTTGGCCAGTAGATCGTCCCGCAATACCACGTCGCAACCTTGCTGCGTTCCATGGAGTCATTTCAATCATGGCCACTGTCTCGTCAAGCATCACCCGTGCTCCCCGCGAGGAAACCTCGCGCCAGGAGCAGGGGGCTTTTCGCAACCATGCGCCGGTGCGTCGTGCCGGCTTTGGCAAGACCCTGCAGATCTTCTGGAACATGTTGTTCCACAAGCCGCGCAATACCCGCCCGGCCGGAGCCATTCCGGTGCAGCCGCTGACCCGCGAGCAGTTGCTGGCGGCGCCCGATCACAGCGTCTACCGCCTGGGGCATTCCACCGTGCTGCTGAAGATGCGCGGCAAGTTCTGGATCACCGATCCGGTGTTTGCCGAGCGCGCGTCACCCGTGCAATGGGCCGGGCCGAAGCGCTTTCACCAGCCGCCGATCAGCCTGGAGCAATTGCCCGATATCGAGGCGGTGATCCTGTCTCATGATCATTACGATCACCTTGATCACAAGACCGTGCTGGTCCTGGCGGACAAGACTCGGCATTTCCTCACCCCGCTGGGGGTGGGCGATACCCTGATCAAGTGGGGCGTGCCGGCGGCCAAGGTCCGGCAACTGGATTGGTGGCAGGGCTGTGAGGTCGCTGGCGTCCGTTTCGTTGCCACCCCATCGCAGCACTTTTCCGGGCGTGGTCTGTTCGATGGCAACCGGACCTTGTGGGCCTCCTGGGTGATGATCGATGGCCCCACGCGGATCTTCTTCAGCGGCGATACCGGTTATTTCGACGGTTTCAAGCGTATCGGCCAGCAGTACGGCCCATTCGACCTGACACTGATGGAAACCGGGGCCTACAACGTCGAATGGCCCCATGTGCACATGCAGCCCGAGCAGACTCTGCAGGCCCACATCGACCTGCAAGGTCGTTGGCTGCTACCGATCCACAACGGCACCTTCGACCTGGCGATGCACGCCTGGCACGAACCCTTCGACCGCATCCTGGCCCTGGCCTGGGAGCGCAGTACCAACATCACCACGCCGCAAATGGGCGAAGCCTTCAACCTGGCGCAGCCGCAGCGGGGAGCCGCCTGGTGGCTGGAGGTGGAAGGTGCACTGGAGCAGGCGGGCGTCGAATCCGCCTGACCCAGGCCTTCTTCGCCCGGGCGGCGGGTTATGAGGATGGTGACCATGGCATCCGCCGTTTGCGGCGCCATGAGGCCCGGAAAAAAAACCTGGCCTGCCCGCCGGTTCGTCCGGGCTCGACCCCTCTGCCAGTACCGGCCTTGTGCGAGCACCTGCTCAGGCGGCTGGATCATTCGATCAGGGCGTAGTCGGGCCGCTCCATCGGGTTGGGAGTGGCTCCCTTGATGTTCATGCCGCGGCCCGGGGTGAAGCCCGGGAAGAACACCAGGCCCTGGGCCTCAAGGCAGAACGCCAGGGCCAGGCGGGTTACGTCACGGACCTCGTAGCCCGCTTCGAAGCGCTGGATGGCTTGCACCGAGACCGCGGACTCGCGGGACAGCTGATCCATGTCCCAGCCCAGCATGTCCCGGGCCTGGGAACAGTGTTGCGGGGTGAATTGATAGAGAGCGATACGTTCCAGGGTGATTTTCATCGCGAGAGAGGCCATGGTTTTCTCCGGGAGGTTAGGCAGTGCGTTGGCTTTGTACTGGATATTTGTACAGTTGTTTTGCGTCCGGATCAAACTCAATTTCTGCCACTGCGCCAGCCTTTGGTCACAAGGCTTTTCCAGGGGCTGGATGTTCTTGATTCAGGTAGGTGCTGGGGGATCGCCCCAGCACCCGACGGAACATGGTGGAGAACGCGCCAGGGCTGTCATAACCCAGGTCCAGGGCGATTCGGGTTACCGGCTCCGCGGCCGCCAGCCGGGCCAGGGCCTGGATCACGCAGGCCCGTTGCCGCCACTGCACGAAGCTCATATCGGTCTCCTGGCGAAACCAGCGATTGAAGGTACGCAGGCTGACATGCAGTCGGTCTGCCCAGTGCAGGGGGGATTGATGGACATCGGGCCGGGCGAGAAAAGCCCGGCACAGCTCCAGCAGTGGGCCGCCGGCCGGCAAGGGAATGTGCAGCGGCAGGCCAGGGCAACGCTGGATTTCGTGCAGCAGCAGGTTGATCAGCAGCCCGTCGCGCCCGTCCAGGTCGTATTCCAGGGGCATGTCCACTGCTTCCAGCAGTAGCTGGCGCAGCAGTGGCGAGATGCCGATGACCCGGCAGCCGCTGCTGTCCAGTGGCGCCGCGGCCGGCTCGATATACAGGCTGCGAGTGCTGACCCCAAGCATCAGCACCTCATGTTCCACCCCCGGTGGAATCCACACCGCCCGCTGCGGTGGCACCACCCAGTTGCCCTGATCGGTACTGACCTGCATCACTCCGGTGGCGCCATAGAGCAGTTGCGCCCGCCGATGCCGATGGCGCGGCAGGCGTTGCCCGTCTGGGTAGTCGGTGCCAATGGCGAGCACGGGGCGCGGGGTCTGATCCAGTTGGTCGATGGAGATATTGCGCATGCCGACACAGTCCCGTATTTGGCGTAAACGCAAACATTATTGGCCAATTTGCTGAAGCCGGCCAAGCGCTGGGGTTCTATCTTCCAGGGCGTCTACCTGAATGGAAACGCCTTGATGTTCTATCTACTGTTGGCACTTTTTGGTTGCATGACGGGCATCAGCGCCGTGCTGTTCGGCTTTGGTGGCGGGTTTGTGGTGGTACCGCTGCTGTACTGGATGTTGCTCGGCAGCCAGGGCGCCGATTCGGCGGTGGGACAGGCGGCGATGCATGTCGCGGTAGCCACTTCGACCTGCGTGATGATCGTCAACGCCTTGGTTGCCACCGGCAGGCACCAGCGCGCAGGCAATCTTGTCCGCCGCTATCTGTGGCCCCTGGGTGGCTATATCGGGCTGGGGGCGATAGTTGGCGCGGCGGGGGCCATGTGGGTGAGTGGCGAGGTGATCCGCTATGCCTTTATTGCCTACCTGGGCCTGACCATTGCCGACTGCCTGCTGCGCCGGGGGTTTCTTGAACAGTCGGTAGGGCAGAAAACCCGTGACCTGGGATCAGGCGAAACGCTCTTTGGCGGTGTAGGAATAGGCGTCATTGCTACCTTCCTCGGAGTGGGCGGCAGTGTCATGACTGTTCCCCTGCTACGTCGCTGCGGCCTGAGCATGACCCAGGCCACCTCCATGGCCAATCCGCTGAGTGTCCCCGTGGCGCTGGCGGGTACTGCGACCTATATGGCGCTGGCAGGCTATAGCCGCTTCGATCTGGGCCCCTGGTTTGTCGGTTATGTCGACCTGCTGGCGTTTTTTGTCCTCACCCTGGGTTCGTTGCTGGGTATTCGTCTGGCCGCGCCCTGGATCGGCAGGATCCCTGACCGGGTACATGCGAGGGTTTACATCGGTCTGTTGTTTCTGGTGCTGCTGAGCATGTGCCTGAAGTGATAGAAGCGTCACGCTTGGCCGCTCGATTGTCCTGGGGCGCCGGTCCATAATTGCTCGTCGCTTACCACAGGCCCAGGCGCTGCTGACGACGCTGGCGGCCTTTTCATGCAAGGGAGTTTCCATGTTCAACGGATTGATGCGCCAGATCCTCGGTGCCCTGTTGCTGTGTATCTACCTTCAGGGTCTGCAGGCCTCGCCCTCTCGACAGGTTCTCAGCGGCACTCTGGGCAAGATGCCGATTGTGCTGGAAATCAATACCGGCGATCCCAAGGACGTCACAGGGCGATATTTCTATCAGAAGTATCACCATGATCTGGCACTCAACGGCACGCTTGTCGGGCAGGCGCTGGAGCTGCGGGAGGGAGGAGGCCGCCCTGACGATGAGCAGGCGGCCCTGCCCACCTTCAAGTTGCAGCAAACTGCCGATGGCTGGCAGGGGCAGTGGCAGGACTCCAAGGGCAAGACTCTCGATGTGCAGTTGTCCACGGCCAAGGCTGAGGCGCCCAAGCCGGATGCGTTGCCCTATCTGGCGCAGCTTTATCCGAATGATCTGTACGAATACCTGCGCCTGCAGGGCCTGGCCCTCAAGCAGGGCAAGCAGCAGAGCTTCATGGGTTACACCCTGCAATGGTGGAGCGAGCCAGGGTCGAAGCTGTCGATGTTCAAGGTGGTCGGCGGTTACCCGGAAGCTCAGCAACAGCGTCTCAATCAGTTGTTGATGGAGCGTCTGTGGCGCGAGGTGAGCGCCTACCACGAGTGCCTGCTGGGAGCCGGCTCCCAGGAGGGCGAATTCATGCAGACGGTAAAACCACAGTTCTTCTCAGCGGCGGTACTGAGCGTGAATATCTCCACCAGCTATTCCTGCGGCGGTGCTCACCCGGACTTTGGCGACTCCCCCATGAATATCGACGTGAACAGTGGCCACCCGTTGTCACTGTCCGATGTGCTCTGGGTGGGGCAAGGCAAACCGCTATTGCACAGCGACCGCAATGGCAAAGGGGACACTCGTCTCACCGAAGCTGAGCGCACAGGCCTCTACGAATACACCCAGGAAAAACTGGCACCCTGGCTGGTCCAGCAGTTTCGCGCCTTGTACCCCGCCAAGATGCGCGAGCCGACCGACCCCGACGAGGGCTGCAACTACAGCGATGAGAGCGTCTGGGGCGATAACAGTTGGTACTTCACTCCCAAGGGGCTGTTCCTCAAGGCCTACTTTCCTCGGGTAGCGCGGGCCTGTGACGGGCCTGAGTGGGCGGTGCTGCCGTATGCGTTGGTCAGGAAGCACCCCGGGGCCGTCGCTCTGGAGCTGCCCAAGCATTGAAACCGAAGGAGGTTATTTTGCTTCCAGCCCCGGCGCCTCACGGATCACGAAGTGATCCAGGTTCTCGATATTGGCGCTGAAGACCCCGAAGGTCGACTCGGGGTCTTTCTTGCTCGGCACTTGCTTGAGCGCCGGCGTCACGCCATAGAAGAAACAGTACAGCTCCCGCTGGCTGTCGGCGGCGCCCTTGATCTCCTCGAGGAAGGCTTTGCGCTTGCGGTAGCTGTCGATCAGCTTCTTGCTCAGGTAGACATTGACCGAGTAGGGCTTCTTCTTGGTTTCGCCCTCTGCCTTGAACCAGACTTTCTGCTCGAAATCGATGCGAAAGCTTTGGGTGTAGTCCTTGATCTCCTTGATCTTGCCCCAGTAGATAAGCCCCTTGTTGTCCAGCAGGTACTCGATCTTCTTGAAGAATGAGGCGTAGCTGGCCGTGTGTTCGCCGACCTTCAGCGGCATGCGCTTGAGCAGTTCCTTGTCGTCGATGTTCGACACAAAGCACTCCACTGGGTGGGCGAAGACGCTGGTCTTGTCCGGGGTAGTGTCGCGCCCGGGATGGGGCTTGTGCGAACTGGCCGTAGCGGCTGGCGGAGTGTCCTGTGGGGCATCCACTGCCGCTTGGGGGCTAGCCGGCTTGCGCACGTATTCACGGCGGCTTAAGAGCAGCTCCGAGGGGAAATGCTCCTCGCGTTCCTCTTCGGTCGCGGTGCCTTCCACGCTACCGGCGCTTTTGCTGACCCCATAAGGGCATCCTTCTATATGAAGCGTGGCGGGCAGGTTCTTGAAATGCGGCGTGCGGATGTAGTTGACGTTCTTGGCGTTGAAAGTGCCTAGTTGATTAGTGCTATCGAACGCTGCGCGGCATGCATCGTTGGGGCACTGGAAACTTTCCCTGGCCGAATCGAAGACCAGGGTTTCATCGAAATTCAGATCACGCACGTCATAGATCGACAACTTGTCGTCGAGGCTGATGCAGTACGCGGTATCGAATTTCATGGGCGCTTTGATCCTTAAGCGGAAGAGGGTTCTTTATAGCGGCAGGTCATGCAGCCTGCACGTACTTTGATGAGCCAGTCCCTGTGTACATTGGTGCGGCCAATAAAAAAGCCCTGACCAGGTCAGGGCTTCTTGTTTGTGTCATTGATCCGGGAATCAATCCCAGCTCAAGGCTCCGCCAGTCTGGTACTCGATCACGCGGGTCTCGAAGAAGTTCTTCTCTTTCTTCAAGTCCATGATCTCGCTCATCCATGGGAACGGGTTGGTGGTACCTGGGTACTCTTCCTTCAGGCCGATCTGCGACAGGCGACGGTTGGCGATGAACTTGAGGTAGTCCTCCATCATCGCGGCGTTCATGCCCAGTACACCGCGCGGCATGGTGTCGCGAGCGTATTCGATCTCCAGTTGGGTGCCCTGGAGGATCATCTGGGTCGCCTCTTCCTTCATCTCGGCATCCCACAGGTGCGGGTTTTCGATCTTGATCTGGTTGATCACGTCGATGCCGAAGTTCAGGTGCATGGATTCGTCGCGCAGGATGTACTGGAACTGCTCGGCAACACCGGTCATTTTGTTGCGACGGCCCATGGACAGGATCTGGGTGAAGCCGCAATAGAAGAAGATGCCTTCCAGAACGCAGTAGTAGGCGATCAGGTTGCGCAGCAGTTCCTTGTCGGTGTCGACGGTGCCGGTTTCGAACTTCGGATCGGAGATCGAACGGGTGTACTTCAGGCCCCAGGCGGCTTTCTTCGCGACCGATGGAATCTCGTGGTACATGTTGAAGATCTCGCCTTCATCCATGGCCAGCGATTCGATGCAGTACTGGTAGGCGTGGGTGTGGATCGCCTCTTCGAACGCCTGGCGCAGGATGTACTGGCGGCATTCCGGGTTGGTGATCAGGCGGTACACGGCCAGTACCAGGTTGTTGGCAACCAGGGAGTCGGCGGTGGAGAAGAAGCCCAGGTTGCGCATGACGATGCGACGCTCGTCGTCGGTCAGGCCTTCCGGGTTTTTCCACAGGGCGATGTCGGCGGTCATGTTGACCTCTTGCGGCATCCAGTGGTTGGCGCAGCCGTCGAGGTACTTCTGCCAGGCCCAGTCATACTTGAACGGCACGAGCTGGTTGAGGTCGGCGCGGCAGTTGATCATGCGCTTCTCGTCAACCGCGACACGGGCGGAAGAGCCTTCCAGCTCGGCCAGGCCTTCGGCGATGTCGAGCTGATCCAGAGACGCCTTGGCGCGGGCTACGGCAGCGGAGTCGCTGGCAGTCACGGTACGGGCTTCGAGAGCGGCGGCGCCACCGGCGCTGTCGAGGCGGTCCATGTTGGCTTCAGTAGCGTGGCCGGCGTTGGCGCCTTTGACCGCAACTTCACCTTCTTCTTTATCGAATTCGTCCCAGCTCAGCATGACGTGTCGTCTCCTGCTCGAGGGCCAGATGCCCGTGTGAAAACAAAAGGGGTGGTTTTTCACACGGCACGCTGGCCGCGTTAAATCATTGGAAATCGTTTGTTGCAGCAGTGAACGCAGGCAATAAACAGAAATACGTGTCCGGGTGCCTGGAGGCCGCTGTCGGGCGGAGCTTGGCGTGCCAGCTCCTGCGCAGGATTCAGCAGGTCGTTTTCATCCGGTAAGGGAATGTTGCAGGCCCGTTTTGAGGACGCATTATAAGGATATTTTCGGGGGCGTGGGGCGACCGATGGGCGCAGGCGAGCCCGAGAAGGGGGGGGGACTTGGAGCAGAGCGCGGGTTTACAAGGCTTTGGCGGTTGAAGATTTTTTTTCACGCTTGAAAAAAATAGCCGGAAATGGCCAAAAAATAGCCAATTTTACTAGATGTTGTGTTTTTGCAAGCTTTTTTGAGGTTTTGAACACAACTCGAATCGCTCGGTATTGCCTTGGGAAATCTCCTGGAGCAGGTCTTCAGGGGGTGGCCGGATTTCCTCCGTCGAAGCGGTCGCTGGAGTTGCTCGCAAGGTCGTGGGCGGTGCTATGAGAAGGCCATCAACCTCAGGAGGAAAGGTGCGTGCGATTGCCGGGCTCGCACGTCGTCAGGCTGAGGCCTTTTGCTGCCCATGGGTGGGTAGACATCAGGCATCTGTGCCGCAAGAGGGATTTCTTGCGGCCGGCAGTCATCAAGGTATGTGCAATGAACTTTGCTATTAGCCGTTAGAGCAACCGTTGCCCATTACGCGATATTGAAGAATATGTCGCTGGCCGTGGGAGTCTTCATATTCCATGCGCGCTGGTACAACTTCGCATACTTCTGGAACTTCGCTCATGGAGATAACTTTGGCGATATCCAGATCAGTCGAGTAAGTGTATTCCTCTACCGGTACTTGCTGGTTGGCGACATCAGTCGGGATCTCATCAGCCATCGCGGTTACGCACAGACTGCTGAGGGCCAGAACTAATAAAGCTTTCATTTGCGTTTTACCTTTCTAAGGTCGTGTGAGGTCACGCAGCCTTTATGGGGCTGCGTGTGGAACTTGAGTAGAAGTTTGATTAACTGCCTTCGTGGGGGCTGCAACTTGGTTAATCAGATTGCCTGTTGGGCGAGGCAGATTTTAGGCGCGGGGGCCGCAGTCATATAGGCGTACTTTTGATAAACACCTTTGACAGTTTTTGTAACAATCGCCGAAAAAGGGCTGTTTGGCAGCTGGCTGGAACTTTTTTGGGTAGGGTGGATATCGCTGTAAGGCGCATTCTTGAAGGGGGTTGGCAAGTGAAGGGGTATTTCGCAGGGGGTTGTTACTACCATCGTCGAATGGTTCTATAGACGCCCCCCGGCTACAAGGGGGTCATACAAAAACAACTATGTCACCGAGGTAAGAAAGATGAGTGCGGCTTCTCTGTATCCCGTTCGTCCCGAGGTTTTGGCCAATACGCTGACTGACGAGGCGACCTACAAGGCCATGTACCAGCAGTCGGTCGTGAACCCGGACGGTTTCTGGCGCGAACAGGCCAAGCGTCTCGACTGGATCAAGCCTTTTACCACGGTGAAGCAGACCTCCTTCGACGATCACCATGTCGATATCAAGTGGTTCGCCGACGGCACCCTGAACGTCTCCTACAACTGCCTGGATCGCCATCTCGCCGAGCGCGGTGATCAGATCGCGATCATCTGGGAAGGCGACGATCCTTCCGAAAGCCGCAACATCACCTACCGCGAACTGCATGAGGAAGTCTGCAAGTTCGCCAACGCCCTGCGTGGCCAGGACGTGCACCGCGGCGACGTGGTGACTATCTATATGCCGATGATTCCCGAGGCGGTGGTGGCCATGCTGGCCTGTACCCGCATTGGCGCGATCCACTCGGTGGTGTTCGGCGGCTTCTCCCCTGAAGCCTTGGCCGGGCGCATCATCGACTGCCGCTCCAAGGTGGTGATCACTGCCGACGAAGGTATCCGTGCCGGCAAGAAAGTGCCGCTCAAGGCCAATGTCGACGATGCCCTGACCAACCCGGAAACCAGCAGCATTCAGAAGGTCATCGTGTGCAAGCGCACCGGTGGCAACATCAAGTGGAACCAGCACCGCGACATCTGGTACGAAGACTTGATGAAAGTCGCCGGCAGCGTCTGCGCGCCGAAAGAGATGGGCGCCGAAGAAGCGCTGTTCATCCTCTATACCTCCGGTTCCACCGGCAAGCCCAAAGGCGTGCAGCACACCACCGGCGGCTACCTGCTGTATGCGTCGCTGACCCATGAGCGGGTGTTCGACTACCGCCCGGGCGAAGTCTACTGGTGCACCGCCGACGTCGGCTGGGTCACCGGCCACACCTATATTGTCTACGGCCCGCTGGCCAACGGCGCCACCACCGTGCTGTTCGAGGGTGTGCCGAACTACCCGGATGTCACTCGGGTGGCGAAGATCGTCGACAAGCACAAGGTCAACATCCTCTACACCGCACCGACCGCAATCCGCGCCATGATGGCTTCGGGCACCGCTGCCTGCGAAGGCGCCGATGGCAGCAGCCTGCGCCTGCTGGGTTCGGTGGGCGAGCCGATCAACCCGGAAGCCTGGGACTGGTACTACAAGAACGTCGGTCAGTCCCGCTGCCCGATCGTCGACACCTGGTGGCAGACCGAGACCGGCGCCACCCTCATGAGCCCGCTGCCGGGGGCGCATGCCTTGAAGCCGGGTTCCGCAGCGCGTCCGTTCTTCGGCGTGGTGCCGGCCCTGGTGGATAACCTGGGCAACATCATCGAGGGCGCGGCCGAGGGCAACCTGGTGATTCTCGACTCGTGGCCAGGCCAGGCACGGACCCTGTACCGCGACCACGATCGTTTCGTCGATACCTACTTCAAGACGTTCCGTGGCATGTATTTCACCGGTGACGGCGCCCGTCGCGACGAAGATGGCTACTACTGGATCACCGGTCGGGTGGATGATGTGCTCAACGTCTCCGGGCACCGCATGGGTACCGCCGAAATCGAAAGCGCCATGGTTGCGCACCCGAAGGTCGCCGAAGCGGCGGTGGTGGGCGTGCCTCACGACATCAAGGGGCAGGGCATCTACGTTTATGTGACCCTCAATGGTGGCGAAGAGCCGAACGAAGCCCTGCGCCTGGAATTGAAGAACTGGGTGCGCAAGGAAATCGGGCCGATCGCCTCGCCGGACGTCATCCAATGGGCGCCGGGCCTGCCGAAAACTCGTTCCGGGAAGATCATGCGGCGGATTCTGCGCAAGATCGCCACGGCGGAGTACGACGGTCTGGGCGATATCTCGACCCTGGCTGACCCGAGTGTGGTGCAGCACCTGATCGATACCCACAAGACCATGAACGTCGCCTGAGGCGGTTTTCGAGTCACCCAGCCCCGCCCGGCCCTGTGCCGGGCGGGGCTTTTTTGTGCGGTGGCGATGGGCCGCAAAGCCCTCTGCGTGGCTGTTGCAGGTGCCGGCTTGCCCGCGAAGAAGGGGCGAATAAATATCGGATTTATCCGTTCGGTGTATCCGAATGTTACCGGTACGGCCGAAGATGTAACCTTGCGCCTACTTTCGGGGCAATGGGAAACGCCGGGCCCCATTTCAGGGCCTTTTATATCCTTATAAAAAATAAGTCATCACGCTGCGCTTGCCGGAATAGAAGGCTTTGCCAATAATAGGCCCGCAATTTGCAGCATAGATCGGTTCCCCGTCTTTCGCTCTTACATAGAATTGAAGAGCTGTCAATGCGCTGGCCAGGCATTCTCGATGCTTCTGTAATTTGTTGTCGCATTGAGGAAATATCGGCTTCCAGCCTGTCGTTAGAATGCCGGTCACTCGCTCGTCGTTGCCTGTGTGTGAGCCCCCTGCGGGCTGCCCGGGCCGCAGCGCCGCTATTTGCTATTTCACCCATTCGCATATTGGGCTGTCGCTCACTCTGCCGTTTTCGCCCTTTACCGATGGAGTTCTAAGATGAAGAAACTCGTGCTTCTTGGCGCCCTGGCACTGTCCGTGCTGTCCCTGCCGACTTTCGCCGATGAAAAGCCGCTGAAAATTGGTATCGAAGCGGCTTACCCTCCGTTTGCCTCCAAGGCGCCGGACGGCAGCATCGTCGGTTTCGACTACGACATCGGCAACGCCCTGTGCGAAGAGATGAAGGTCAAGTGTGTCTGGGTCGAGCAAGAGTTCGACGGCCTGATCCCGGCACTGAAGGTTCGCAAGATCGACGCCATCCTCTCGTCCATGTCGATCACTGACGATCGCAAGAAATCCGTGGACTTCACCAACAAGTACTACAACACCCCGGCGCGTCTGGTGATGAAGGCCGGTACCCAGATCAGCGACGGCCTGGCCGAGCTCAAGGGCAAGAACATCGGCGTGCAGCGCGGTTCGATCCACGAGCGTTTCGCCCGTGAAGTGCTGGCTCCCCTGGGTGCGCAGATCAAGCCTTACGGCTCGCAGAACGAAATCTACCTGGATGTGGCCGCCGGGCGCCTCGACGGTACCGTGGCGGACGCTACCCTGTTGAATGACGGCTTCCTGAAGACCGACGCTGGCAAGGGCTTCGCCTTCGTCGGTCCGGCCTTCACCGACGTCAAATACTTCGGCGACGGCGTAGGGATCGCCGTGCGCAAGGGCGACAAGGCCGATCTGGACAAGATCAACGCCGCCATCGCTGCCATTCGTGAGAACGGCAAGTACAAGCAAATCCAGGACAAGTACTTCGACTTCGACATCTACGGCAAGTAAGACCGTCGAATCAGTCAGTCCGAGATGGCGCAAGCAGCAGAGTCTCTGAAGTTTGCGCCATTTTTTCATCCCAATTTTCGAGGACCTGAATCATGTTGAAAGGCTACGGGGCTGTCATCCTCGATGGCGCTTGGCTGACGCTTCAGCTCGCCTTGTCGTCCATGGCCCTGGCCATTGTTCTGGGTCTGATCGGGGTTGCGCTGCGCCTCTCGCCGGTGCGCTGGCTGGCCTGGCTGGGCGACCTGTACTCCACGGTAATCCGCGGTATTCCCGACCTGGTGCTGATCCTGCTGATCTTCTACGGCGGCCAGGATCTGCTCAACCGGGTGGCGCCGCTGCTGGGTTATGACGATTACATCGACCTCAATCCGCTGGCGGCCGGTATCGGCACCCTGGGCTTCATCTTCGGTGCCTACCTCTCCGAAACCTTCCGTGGCGCCTTCATGGCGATCCCCAAGGGGCAGGCGGAAGCCGGCATGGCCTACGGCATGAGCAGCTTCCAGGTGTTCTTCCGGGTGATGGTGCCGCAGATGATTCGCCTGGCGATTCCCGGCTTCACCAACAACTGGCTGGTACTGACCAAGGCGACCGCGCTGATTTCCGTGGTGGGCCTGCAAGACATGATGTTCAAGGCCAAGCAGGCGGCGGATGCCACTCGCGAGCCATTCACCTTCTTCCTTGCAGTGGCGGCGATGTACCTGGTGATCACCAGCGTCTCGTTGCTGGCACTGCGTTACCTTGAGAAGCGCTACTCGGTAGGCGTAAGGGCGGCTGATCTATGATCTTCGACTACAACGTCATCTATGAGGCCCTGCCGCTGTACTTTGGCGGCCTGCTGACCACCCTGAAACTGCTGGCGCTGTCGCTGTTCTTCGGTTTGCTGGTGGCGCTGCCCCTGGGGCTGATGCGGGTGTCCAAGCAGCCGCTGGTGAACATGTCAGCCTGGCTCTACACCTATGTGATCCGCGGCACGCCAATGCTGGTGCAGCTGTTCCTGATCTACTACGGCCTGGCTCAGTTCGAAGCGGTGCGCGAGAGTTTCCTCTGGCCCTGGCTGTCCAGCGCGACCTTCTGCGCCTGCCTCGCCTTTGCCATCAACACCAGCGCCTACACCGCGGAAATCATCGCCGGCAGCCTCAAGGCCACGCCCAATGGCGAGATCGAGGCGGCCAAGGCCATGGGCATGTCGCGCTACAAGATGTATCGCCGCATTCTCTTGCCATCGGCTCTGCGCCGCGCACTGCCGCAGTACAGCAACGAAGTGATCATGATGCTGCAGACCACCAGTCTGGCGTCCATCGTGACCCTGATCGACATCACCGGCGCGGCGCGGACGGTCAACGCGCAGTACTACCTGCCGTTCGAGGCCTACATCACCGCCGGCGTGTTCTACCTGTGCCTGACCTTTATCCTGGTGCGCCTGTTCAAGCTGGCCGAAGGCCGCTGGCTGCGCTACCTGGCGCCGCGGAAGCACTGATATGGAACGCATCGATCATCCATTGCCCTGGAATCACCTGGGTAGCGAGCGGCATATCTCGGTGTTCCGTTTCGGCAGCGGCGAGCGCAAGGCCTATATCCAGGCCAGCCTGCATGCTGACGAGTTGCCGGGCATGCGTACTGCCTGGGAGCTGAAGAAGCGCCTCGGCGAACTGGAAGCCCAGGGGACTCTCAACGGCGTCATCGAGCTGGTGCCGGTGGCCAACCCGCTGGGCCTGGGCCAGTTGCTGCAAGGCAATCACCAGGGGCGTTTCGAGGCCGGCAGCGGCAAGAACTTCAACCGTGATTTCGTCGAGTTGAGCGAGCCGGTCGGCCAGCGCCTGCAAGGGCGCCTGGGGGATGATCCGCACGCCAATGTGCGCCTGATTCGCCAGGCCATGGCCGAGGTGCTGGCGGAGCTACCGCCGGCGTCCAGCCAGTTGCAGGGCATGCAGCGGGTGCTCCTGAGCCATGCCTGCAGCGCTGATGTGGTGCTGGACCTGCATTGCGATGCCGAGGCGGCGCTGCACATGTATGCATTGCCGCAGCATTGGCCGCAGTGGCGCTCCCTGGCCGCGCACCTGGATGTGAAGGTCGGCCTGCTGGCGGAAGATTCCGGTGGCAGTTCCTTCGACGAAGCCTGTTCGTTGCCCTGGTTGCGCCTGTCGCGGCAGTTCCCTGAAGCGCAGATCCCCTTGGCTTGCCTGGCAACCACCCTCGAGCTGGGCGGCCAGGCCGACACCGGGCGGCCTCAGGCCCAAGCGCACGCCGAAGGCATCCTGGCGTTTCTTGCCGAGCAGGGGTTGATTGCCGGTGATTGGCCGGCCCCCGGGCGCGAAGCCTGCGAGGCCATGCCTTTCGAAGGCACCCAACTGCTGTATGCGCCGCACCCCGGCGTGGTGAGCTTTCTGCGTCCGGCCGGTAGCTGGGTGGAGGCGGGCGAGCCGGTTTTTGAAGTGATTGATCCCCTATTCGATCGGGTCAGCACGGTGTGTGCTGGCACCAGCGGCGTGCTGTTCGCCGTTGAGCGGCTGCGTTATGCCCAACCCGGTTTCTGGCTGGCCAAGGTGGCGGGGCGCGAAGCGCTGCGTCACGGGCGCTTGCTCAACGACTGACTGTTTTTGTGAGAACCGACCGCATGTACAAACTTGAAGTCCAAGACCTGCATAAGCGCTATGGCAGTCACGAAGTGCTCAAGGGCGTGTCCCTGAAGGCCGCAGCTGGCGATGTAATCAGCATCATCGGCTCCAGTGGCTCGGGCAAGAGTACATTCCTGCGCTGCATCAACCTGCTGGAGCAGCCCCATGCGGGCAAGATCCTGCTGAACAACGAAGAGCTGAAGCTGGTAGCCAACAAGGACGGCGCCTTGAAGGCCGCCGATCCCAAGCAGTTGCAGCGCATGCGCTCGCGCCTGTCGATGGTGTTCCAGCATTTCAACCTGTGGTCGCACATGACCGCGATTGAAAACATCATGGAAGCGCCGGTGCATGTGCTGGGTGTGTCCAAGGCCGAGGCTCGCGAGAAGGCCGAGCACTACCTGGCCAAGGTCGGTGTGGCGCACCGCAAGGATGCCTATCCGGGGCACATGTCCGGTGGCGAGCAGCAACGGGTGGCGATTGCCCGGGCTCTGGCGATGGAACCGGAAGTCATGCTGTTCGACGAGCCGACCTCGGCCCTGGACCCGGAACTGGTGGGCGACGTCCTGAAGGTCATGCAGGCCCTGGCCCAGGAAGGCCGGACCATGGTGGTGGTGACCCACGAAATGGGCTTTGCCCGTGAGGTGTCCAACCAGCTGGTGTTCCTGCACAAGGGTGTGGTGGAAGAGAGCGGCAACCCGCGTGAAGTGCTGGTGAACCCGCAATCAGAACGTTTGCAACAATTCCTCTCGGGCAGCCTCAAGTAATAGCTGCCGTTGTGCACCAAATTAGGTCATGCTGCGCACCGCGCGCCAGATGGTCTAACTTGGTGCTGCCGCCCTTGGCTTCTCACCTTGTTTTCGTTTCGGATTGCCCGCCATGACTGCCCATCGAATTGGTTTCCTGATTTGGCCCAGCACTAAAGCCTTGACGCTGGCGCTGGCTGAGGAGGCCTTGCGTGTTGCCCAGCGGGTGCACCCGGAAGTGGTCTATGAGCTGGCTTTCCTGCAGGCTGAGGCCCCGGCCGAAGGCGCCTGGCAACTGCCGGGCGAGCCTTGGGCGGGCAAGCTGGAAGGTTGTCAGAAACTGTTCCTGCTGGCGGACGAGCCGCCGGCGCCGATGAGTTCCGGCTTGAGCAGTGCCCTCAAGCAGCTGGTGCGTGCCGGCTGTGTGATTGGTGGGTTGTCAGCCGGGGTTTACCCCTTGGCACAACTGGGGTTGCTCGATGGTTATCGGGCAGCGGTGCACTGGCGCTGGCAGGATGATTTCGCCGAGCGTTTTCCCAAGGTCATCGCCACCAGCCATCTGTTCGACTGGGACCGTGATCGCCTGACCGCGTGCGGTGGCATGTCGGTGCTGGACTTGCTGCTGGCGGTGCTGGCCCGGGATCATGGCGCCGAGCTGGCCGGTGCGGTGTCCGAGGAACTGGTGGTGGAGCGCATTCGTGAAGGCGGCGAGCGCCAGCGTATCCCGCTGCAAAATCGCCTGGGCTCCAGCCATCCGAAGCTGACCCAGGCAGTGCTGCTGATGGAGGCCAATATCGAGGAGCCGCTGACCACCGACGAGATTGCCCAGCACGTCTGTGTTTCCCGTCGTCAGTTGGAGCGGATCTTCAAGCAGTACCTGAACCGCGTGCCCAGCCAGTATTACCTGGAGCTGCGCCTGAACAAGGCCCGGCAGATGCTGATGCAGACCAGCAAGTCAATCATTCAGATCGGCCTGTCCTGTGGTTTTTCTTCCGGCCCGCACTTCTCCAGCGCTTATCGCAACTTCTTTGGCGCCACCCCGCGTGAAGATCGCAATCAGCGGCGCAGCAGCAGCCCGTTCGAACTCTCCTCCGTGCCTTCCGAGCGCGGCTGACCCCGTATTGTAGGAGCCGGCTTGCCGGCGAATCCCACAGGCCACCCGCTCGCCCGCAAAATCCCGTTCGACGCCCTCTTGTCGTAACGTCGATAACCTTTTCGAGATTTGGGGCCGCCCGCCACGTAACTACCTGGGTAATTACCTTGGGCAAATTGCCCGGCAAATCTGCCGCTGAGGCTGTGCGCAGTTTAAACTGCGCCTTTGCGACGCTATTTGTCGCATTGCCATAAACCCGCTTAAAACCTGGGTTGGCGCTATAAGAAGTTGTCGCTTGGCGACAAGGCCGGGCACAAAACTGTCCTTACAATCCCTCCATCGCTCGCCAGTTTCAGGCGGGTGTTCCTCTTCAGGAGACTCCGATGTCCGTTGAGCAAGCTCCGGTGCAACGCGCCGATTTCGACCAGGTGATGGTTCCCAACTACGCACCTGCGGCCTTCATTCCTGTGCGTGGCGCGGGGTCCCGAGTATGGGATCAGTCGGGTCGGGAACTGATCGACTTCGCCGGCGGCATCGCGGTCAACGTACTGGGCCACGCCCATCCGGCCCTGGTAGGCGCACTGACCGAGCAAGCGGGCAAACTGTGGCATGTGTCCAACGTCTTCACCAACGAGCCGGCCCTGCGCCTGGCCCACAAGCTGATCGACGCCACCTTCGCCGAGCGCGTGTTCTTCTGCAACTCCGGCGCAGAAGCCAACGAGGCCGCCTTCAAGCTGGCCCGTCGCGTGGCTCACGATCGTTTCGGCGCCGAGAAGTACGAAATCATCGCCGCCCTGAACAGCTTCCACGGTCGTACCCTGTTCACCGTGAACGTGGGTGGCCAGTCCAAGTACTCCGATGGCTTCGGTCCGAAGATCACCGGCATCACCCATGTGCCGTACAACGATCTGGCCGCCCTGAAAGCCGCGGTTTCCGACAAGACCTGCGCCGTGGTGCTGGAGCCGATCCAGGGCGAGGGCGGCGTGCTGCCGGCCGAGCTGGCCTACCTGCAAGGCGCCCGCGAGCTGTGCGACCAGCACAACGCGCTGCTGGTGTTCGACGAAGTGCAGACCGGCATGGGCCGCAGCGGCGAGCTGTTCGCCTATCAGCATTACGGCGTGACCCCGGACATCCTCACCAGCGCCAAGAGCCTGGGCGGCGGTTTCCCGATCGCGGCGATGCTGACCACCGAAGCGCTGGCCAAGCACCTGGTAGTCGGCACCCACGGCACCACCTACGGCGGCAATCCGCTGGCGTGTGCGGTGGCCGAGGCGGTGATCGACGTGATCAACACCCCACAGGTGCTCAATGGTGTGAAAGCCAAGCACGACCGCTTCAAGACCCGTCTGTTGCAGATCGGTGAGAAGTACGGCCTGTTCACTGAAGTCCGCGGCCTGGGCCTGTTGCTCGGCTGCGTGCTCAGCGAGGCTTGGAAGGGCAAGGCCAAGGACGTGTTCAACGCGGCCGAGAAAGAAGGCCTGATGATCCTGCAAGCCGGCCCTGACGTGGTGCGCTTCGCGCCGAGCCTGGTGGTCGAGGATGCCGATATCGACCAGGGCCTGGACCGCTTCGAGCGCGCCGTGGCGAAATTGACTCAAGCCTGATCCAGGGCGGCGGTGCTTCTCGGCGCCGGCCTTTGCGGCCGGCGTCGAGCCTAATTCCTGTGCCGGGCTATCCCGGCATTTTTTTCCCTGAGTCGGACGGTTTCCGACCTGTTTTAGAGTAAGGAGTGACACCATGCTGGTGATGCGCCCCGCGCAAATGGCTGATCTGGGCGAGGTACAGCGTCTGGCTGCAGACAGCCCGATTGGTGTCACCTCCTTGCCGGATGATGTGGATCGCCTGAGCGACAAGATCGCCGCAAGCGAGGCTTCGTTCGCCGCTGAAGTGAGCTTCAACGGTGAAGAGAGCTACTTCTTCGTCCTGGAAGACAGCGACAGCGGCAAGCTGGTGGGCTGCTCGGCGATTGTCGCCTCGGCCGGCTACTCCGAGCCGTTCTACAGCTTTCGCAACGAAACCTTCGTCCACGCTTCCCGCGAGCTGAAGATCCACAACAAGATCCACGTCCTGTCCCAGTGCCACGACCTCACCGGCAACAGCCTGCTGACCAGTTTCTACGTGGTACCGGAGCTGGTGGGCTCGGCCTGGTCGGAGCTCAACTCCCGCGGCCGCCTGTTGTTTGTCGCCAGCCACCCGGAGCGCTTCGCCGATTCGGTGGTGACCGAGATCGTCGGCTACAGCGATGAGCATGGCGACTCGCCGTTCTGGGATGCCATCGGGCGCAACTTCTTCGACCTCAACTACGCCGAGGCCGAGCGCCTGTGCGGCCTGAAAAGCCGGACCTTCCTCGCCGAGCTGATGCCCCATTACCCGATCTACGTGCCGCTGCTGCCGGATGCGGCCCAGGAAGCCATGGGCCAGGTGCACCCGCGGGCACAGATCACCTTCGACATCCTGATGCGCGAAGGTTTTGAAACCGATCACTACATCGACATCTTCGACGGTGGCCCGACCTTGCATGCGCGGGTCTCGGGTATCCGCTCGATTGCCCAGAGCCGCGTGGTGCCGGTGAAGATCGGTGAAGCAGCCAAGGGCGGCGGCCGCCAGTACCTGGTCTCCAACGGCCAGTTGCAGGATTACCGCGCCGTGTTGCTGGAGCTGGATTACGCCCCGGGCAAACCGGTGACCCTGGACCTGCAAGCCGCCGAAGCCCTGGGCGTCGGCGAAGGCGCCAGCGTGCGCCTGGTGGCGGTTTAACGCCTGCTTTCACTACCTGGAAAGCAAGCCTAGAAGCAGCGAGTTTCGCGCAGGCCGCCAGCGGCCTGCGTCTGAGGAGATAGCATGATCGTTCGTCCCGTACGCAGCAGCGATTTACCCGCGCTGATCGACCTGGCCCGCAGCACCGGCACTGGCCTCACCACCTTGCCGGCCAACGAAGAGCGCCTGACCCACCGGGTCGGCTGGGCGGAAAAGACCTTTCGCGGTGAAGCCGAGCGCGGCGATGCGGACTACCTGTTCGTGCTGGAAGACGACAACGGCCGGGTGGTGGGCATTTCCGCCATCGCCGGCGCCGTCGGCCTGCGCGAGCCCTGGTACAACTTCCGGGTCGGCCTGACGGTCAGCGCCTCCCAGGAGCTGAACATCTACCGCGAGATCCCCACGCTGTTCCTGGCCAATGACCTGACCGGCAACTCCGAGCTGTGCTCGCTGTTCCTGCATGCCGATTACCGCACCGGCCTCAACGGCCGCATGCTGGCCAAGGCGCGGATGCTGTTCATCGCCGAGTTCCCGCAGCTGTTCGGCAACAAGATCATTGCCGAGATGAGGGGCATGTCCGACGAGAATGGCCGCTCGCCGTTCTGGGAAAGCCTGGGCCGGCACTTCTTCAAGATGGAGTTCAGCCAGGCCGACTACCTGACCGGCGTCGGCAACAAGGCCTTCATCGCCGAGCTGATGCCCAAGTTCCCGCTCTATACCTGTTTCCTGTCCGAAGATGCGCGCAACGTCATCGCCAAGGTCCACACCGACACCGAGCCGGCGCTGGCCATGCTCAAGAGCGAAGGCTTCAGCTACCAGGGCTATGTCGACATCTTCGACGCCGGCCCGGCGGTGGAGTGCGAGACCAGCAAGATCCGCGCAGTGCGTGACAGCCAGGCGCTGGTGCTGGCCATCGGCACCCCGGGCGACGACGCCACGCCGTTCCTGATCCACAACCGCAAGCGCGAGGACTGCCGCATCACCGCGGCACCGGCGCGCTTTGCCGCCGGCACCCTGGTGGTCGATCCCCTGACCGCCAAGCGCCTGCAACTCAACGCCGGCGACCAGGTCCGCGCGGTTCCGCTGTCTGCTTCTCGGGAGTCGAAATAATGAGCACGCTGTACATTGCCGGCCAATGGCTGGCCGGTCAGGGCGAGGCCTTCACCTCGGTCAATCCGGTGACCCAGGCGGTCATCTGGTCGGGTAACGGTGCCACTGCCGCACAAGTGGAGAGCGCCGTGCAGGCTGCCCGCCAGGCGTTTCCGGCCTGGGCCAAGCGTTCCCTGGAAGAGCGCATCAGCGTGCTCGAAGCCTTTGCCGCCAGCCTGAAGAGCCGTGCCGACGAACTGGCCCGCTGCATTGGCGAGGAAACCGGCAAGCCGCTGTGGGAAGCTGCCACCGAAGTCACCAGCATGGTCAACAAGATCGCCATCTCGGTGCAGAGCTACCGCGAACGTACCGGCGAGAAGAGCGGCCCGCTGGGCGACGCCACCGCCGTGCTGCGGCACAAGCCCCACGGTGTGGTGGCGGTGTTCGGCCCCTACAACTTCCCTGGCCACCTGCCTAACGGGCACATCGTTCCCGCTTTGCTGGCCGGTAACAGCGTGCTGTTCAAACCCAGCGAGCTGACGCCGAAAGTCGCCGAGCTGACGGTGCAGTGCTGGATCGAAGCCGGCCTGCCGGCCGGTGTGCTGAACCTGCTGCAAGGCGCTCGGGAAACCGGCATCGCCCTGGCGGCCAATCCGGGTATCGATGGGTTGTTCTTCACCGGTTCCAGCCGTACCGGCAATCACCTGCACCAGCAGTTCGCCGGGCGCCCGGACAAGATCCTGGCCCTGGAAATGGGCGGCAACAACCCCCTGGTGGTGGAGCAGGTCGCCGACCTGGACGCTGCGGTGTACACCATCATCCAGTCGGCCTTTATCTCGGCTGGCCAGCGTTGCACCTGCGCGCGGCGCTTGCTGGTGCCGCAAGGCGCCTGGGGTGACACGTTGCTGGCGCGCCTGGTGGCGGTCAGCGCAACCATCGAGGTCGGCGCGTTTGACCAGCAGCCTGCGCCGTTCATGGGCTCGGTGATCTCCCTGGGCGCCGCCCGCGCACTGATGGATGCGCAGCAGCAGCTGTTGGCCAACGGCGCCGTAGCCTTGCTGGAAATGACCCAGCCCCAGGCCCAGGCCGCCTTGCTGACCCCGGGCATCCTGGACGTTAGCGCCGTGGCCGAGCGCCCTGATGAGGAGCTGTTCGGGCCGTTGCTGCAAGTGATCCGCTACGCTGATTTCGATGACGCGATCGCCGAGGCCAACAACACTCAGTACGGCCTGGCGGCCGGTCTGTTGTCGGACTCCGCCGAGCGCTACCAGCAGTTCTGGCTGGAAAGTCGAGCAGGTATCGTCAACTGGAACAAGCAGTTGACCGGCGCCGCCAGCAGCGCGCCATTCGGTGGCGTGGGGGCCTCGGGCAACCATCGGGCCAGTGCCTATTACGCGGCGGACTACTGCGCGTACCCGGTGGCTTCCCTGGAAACCCCGAGCCTGGTGCTGCCGAGCGCGTTGACGCCGGGTGTGCGCCTGTCCTGATTGGCGTGGCCTTTTCGCCGGCAAGCCGGCTCCTGCAGATCTGTGCAGGAGCCGACTTGCCGGCGAACGAGCGCACCGCGTTCGCCATGTGTAGATATCGATTGCCTATAACAAACAGATTCGTGGAGCCTCGCTGATGAAATCCTATGAAGTCAATTTTGACGGGCTAGTGGGGCCGACCCATAACTACGGCGGCCTGTCCTACGGCAACGTTGCCTCCCAGAGCAACAGCCAGCAGGGCTCCAATCCCAGGGAAGCGGCGCTGCAAGGCCTGGCGAAAATGAAAGCGCTGATGGAAATGGGCTTTCAGCAAGGCGTGCTCGCCCCGCAAGAGCGCCCGGACGTGGCCGCCCTGCGCAACCTGGGTTTTGCCGGAACAGACGCCCAAGTCATCCAGCAGGCCGCCAAGCAGGCGATGCCATTGCTGGTCGCCAGTTGCTCGGCATCGAGCATGTGGGTGGCCAACGCCGCCACGGTCAGCCCCAGTGCCGACACCGCCGATGGCCGTGTGCACTTCACTGCCGCCAACCTCAACTGCAAATACCATCGCAGTATCGAGCACCCCACCACCAGCCGCGTGCTGGGGGCCATGTTCGCCGACCAGAAGCATTTCGCCCATCACGCGGCCCTGCCGGCGGTAGCGCAGTTCGGCGACGAAGGCGCCGCCAACCACACGCGCTTCTGCCGTGACTATGGCCAGGCCGGCGTGGAGTTCTTCGTCTTCGGTCGCAGTGCTTTCGATACTCGCTACCCGGCACCGCAGAAGTACCCGGCACGCCAGACCCTGGAAGCTTCCCAGGCCGTCGCCAGGTTGCATGGCCTGAGCGAGGAAGGGGTGGTCTATGCCCAGCAGAACCCTTCGGTGATCGACCAGGGCGTGTTCCACAACGACGTGATCGCGGTGGGCAATGGCGAGGTGTTGTTCTATCACGAGGACGCCTTCCTCGAGACCGATAAGATGCTCGCCGAGTTGCAGGGCAAGCTGGGCAAGCGCGGCGGCAACTTCCAGTCGATCTGCGTGCCGCGTTCGCAGGTGACGGTGGAAGATGCCGTGCGCTCCTACCTGTTCAACAGCCAGTTGCTGTCACGCGCCGACGGCTCGATGCTGCTGATCGTGCCCGAGGAATGCCGCGGCAACGAGCGGGTCTGGCAGTACCTGCAAAGCCTCACCAGCTCTGGCGGGCTGATTCGTGAAGTGAAGGTCTTCGACCTCAAGCAGAGCATGCAGAACGGCGGTGGCCCGGCGTGCCTGCGCTTGCGCGTAGCGCTCAAGGAAACCGAGCTGGCGGCGGTCAATCCTGGGGTTATCATGACCGCGCCGTTGTACGACACCCTGACCCAATGGGTCGGCAAGCACTATCGCGACCGCCTGAGCGAAAGCGACCTGGCGGACCCGCAACTGCTGCTTGAGTGCCGGACGGCACTGGATGAACTGACGCAAATCCTTAAACTGGGCGCGGTTTATCCCTTCCAGATCAATTGAAAGCCAGCGCCCGGCGATCCCGGGCGCGCAGCTTTACCCCAGATGAGAACCGACCCATGAGCGATACCCTGCAGCTGATCCTTGAAGACACCGACGGCACTCAGCTGGAAACGTCCTGCACCCGTTTCGCCGTGCTGTGGCAGGGCAAGGAAGTGTGGATCCAGCAGGACGGCCGCGGCCAGCTGCTGATCGGCGTGGATGTGGAAGAAGGCGATGCGGAATACGCCAGCCTGCTGCTGCGCCCACTGGCGACCAACCTGGTCAGCCTGCAACTGGAAATGGAGCCGGCCGACGCCGGTGACGATGATCACGTGCACGGCCCTGACTGCGGCCACGCTCACTAAGGAAGTCCGCTCTATGCTCGCCCTCGGCAAACTGCTTGAACTGACCCTCGCCGGCCGTGAACCGGCGGAGAAGACTCAACTGACTGTCGACGGCGTGCGCATGCGCTGGCTGAGCGAGGGGGCGCTGGAAGTGCGGCCGCCCGAGGCTCGCGATAACGGCCTGGACCTGCTGCTGTCAGCGGGAATCCATGGCAACGAGACGGCTCCCATCGAGCTGCTCGACCGCTTGTTGCATGACATCGCCCGGGGCGATCTGAAGCCCCGCGCACGTATCCTGTTCCTGTTCGGCAACCCCGAGGCCATGCGCCGCGGCGAGCGTTTTGTCGAACAGGACGTCAACCGGCTATTCAATGGCCGGCATGAATCGAGCAGTGGTTTCGAAGCCCTGCGCGCTTGTGAACTGGAGCGATTGGCGGCGAGCTTCTTCAGCCAGCCCGATCGCCAGCGCCTGCACTACGACCTGCACACGGCAATCCGCGGCTCGAAGATCGAGCAGTTTGCCCTGTACCCATGGAAGGACGGGCGTCAGCATTCACGCCGTGAGCTGGCCCGCCTGCGGGCTGCCGGTATGGAAGCGGTGCTGTTGCAGAACAAGCCCTCCATCGTTTTCAGTGCCTACACCTACGATCAGCTGGGGGCCGAGTCCTTCACCCTGGAGTTGGGCAAGGCACGGCCATTCGGGCAGAACCAGGGGGTCAATGTCGAACGCCTGGAAACCCGGCTCAAGCAGATCATCGACGGTAGCGAACCACCTGCGGAGCAGGACAGCCTCGACGGGTTGCAGTTGTTCAGCGTGGCTCGGGAAGTCATCAAGCACAGCGACAGCTTCCACCTGCATCTGCCGGCAGACATCGAGAACTTTTCCGAACTGGAAGTGGGTTACCTGCTGGCCGAGGATATCGCCCAGACCCGCTGGGTCATCGAGGAGACGGGGGCACGGATCATTTTCCCCAATCCCAAGGTGAAGAACGGCTTGCGCGCAGGGATTCTGATTGTGCCGGCCACGGCCGACGGCCTGGCCTGAGGTTCGCCGGCAAGCCGGGCCCCCGCAGGAGCCGGCTTGCCGGCGATACCGCTACCGCTTAAACCGCTACCGCACGCTGCTCGTTACGGCGCAGGGCGCGGACCTTCTGCAGGGTGTCGGCACAGGTTCTCGCCGCTTCCTGGCCTTTGTGCACGAAGTGCTCGAAGAAGAACTTCTGATGCTCTTCACCCGCATGGAAATGATGCGGGGTCAGCACCACCGAGAAGACCGGCACTTCGGTTTCCAGTTGCACTTGCATCAGGCCGCTGATGACCGACTGGGCGACGAACTCGTGACGGTAGATGCCACCGTCCACCACCAGGCCGGCAGCAACGATCCCGGTATAACGACCGGATTTGGCCAGCAGCTTGGCGTGCAGCGGGATTTCGAAGGCGCCGCCGACTTCGAAGAAGTCGATATCGGATTCCTGATAGCCCTGGGCGAGCATTTCAGTGACGAAGCCCTGACGGCTCTGATCGACGATTTCCTTGTGCCAGCAGGCCTGGATAAAGGCGACGCGCTCGTTGGGGTGGTGTTTGCTTTTGCTATCGATTGCAGTGGGTTGCATCTGTTCTGACTCCTGTTTGTGTGAAAAACAGGGCATATATGAATCGAATGGGATTTAAGGGTGCGCGCAGAACGGTCGTGGATTTCCCACGAACTGCCCGGCAACGGCCCTTTGGCGCCAATCCCGTTCTCTCTTCATCCGGACTATGACCGTCGGCCCCGGAATCACACCGGGTCTGCTGACCTTGTCGTCACCTGTGGCCAAGCCACCGGTCTCGCCAAGCGCTCGCGGGCTATGCGCATTGCACGCAATTACCGCCGGTGGGGAATTGCACCCCGCCCTGAGAACGTTTGCCCGCAATTTTTCGCGGGCGGTGAGTTTTTAACACAGATCCTCTCGAGACGCATCGCACCTTTTGGATAATTCTCATCGGATTTTTCAACGCCAGACTCAGGCTTTTCTACAGTTGTTGCTTGATTATTGCCGGCCATGGCCGCAGTTTCGTTTCGAAAGGGAGTTCCCCCTGTTCAAGAGCGGACCTTGCAGGTCCCACAGCCGAGGCCAGATGTGATGAGCGTGATCGATCTTCGTAGTGACACCGTGACCCAGCCGACCCCTGGCATGCTCGATGCCATGGCCAGTGCGCCCACCGGGGATGATGTGTACGGCGAAGATCCGACAGTCAATCGGTTGGAAGGTGAATTGGCGCGGCGCCTGGGTTTTGCTGCGGCGCTGTTCGTGCCCTCGGGCACCATGAGCAACCTGCTGGCCTTGATGGCTCACTGTGAGCGGGGCGACGAGTACATCGTCGGGCAACAGGCCCATACCTATAAATATGAAGGCGGGGGCGCGGCGGTACTCGGCTCTATCCAGCCCCAGCCACTGGAATTGCAGGCTGACGGTTCGCTGGACCTTGTCCAGGTGGCTGCGGCCATCAAGCCCGATGACTTTCATTTTGCCCGCACCCGCCTGCTGGCCCTGGAAAACACCATGCAGGGCAAGGTGCTGCCCTTGGCCTACCTGGCCCAGGCGCGGGCCTTTACCCGGGAACACGGGCTGGCCCTGCATCTGGATGGCGCGCGGCTGTACAACGCAGCGGTCAAGCTGGGGGTGGATGCACGGGTGATTGCCGAGCATTTCGATTCGGTGTCGGTGTGCCTGTCCAAAGGTCTAGGTGCGCCGGTGGGCTCGGTGCTGTGTGGCTCGGTGGAACTGATCGCCAAGGCCCGGCGCCTGCGCAAGATGGTCGGTGGCGGCATGCGCCAGGCAGGCGGTTTGGCGGCAGCGGGGCTGTATGCCCTGGACCATCAGGTACAGCGTCTGGCCGACGACCACGCCCATGCACAATTGCTGGCCGATGGCCTGCGGCGGGTGGGCTACAGTGTCGAGCCGGTGCAGACCAACATGGTGTATGTAGAGATGGGGGATCGGGCCGAGGCGCTCAAGGCGTTCGCCGCCGAGCGCGGGATCAAGCTCAGCGCCGCATCACGGTTGCGTCTGGTCACTCATCTGGACGTCAGCGCCGGGCAAATCGAGCACGTGCTGAGCACTTTTGCCGAGTTTTCCCGTAACTGACAGTGTTCTCCGTCCAATTGACTGTTTGTATCGTACAAACACGCTGTACCTAGTGATTAACGCCGATATAATGCGGCCCTTTGCCGTCGTTTCGTCTGTTGACGTTGCGCACAGGCCTTTGGCCGCAGTCTCCGTGGAAGAACCTAATGAAAAGCGCAGAAATCCGTGAAGCCTTCCTCCGCTTCTTCGAAGAGCAAGGCCACACCCGTGTAGCCTCCAGCTCCTTGATCCCAGGCAACGACCCCACCCTGCTGTTCACCAACGCGGGGATGAACCAGTTCAAGGATTGCTTCCTGGGGCAGGAAAAGCGCGCCTATACCCGCGCTGTCAGCAGCCAGAAGTGCGTCCGCGCCGGCGGCAAGCACAACGACCTGGAAAACGTCGGTTATACCGCTCGTCACCACACCTTCTTCGAAATGCTGGGCAACTTCAGCTTCGGTGACTACTTCAAGCGTGATGCGATCACCTTCGCCTGGACCTTCCTGACCTCCGACAAGTGGCTCAACCTGCCCAAGGAAAAGCTCTGGGTCACGGTGTATGCCACCGACGACGAGGCCTACGACATCTGGACCAAGGAAGTCGGCGTACCCGCCGAGCGCATGGTGCGTATCGGCGACAACAAGGGCGCGCCTTACGCTTCCGACAACTTCTGGACCATGGGCGATACTGGCCCGTGCGGCCCTTGCACCGAGATTTTCTACGATCACGGCGCCGATATCTGGGGCGGCCCGCCCGGCTCGCCTGAAGAGGACGGCGACCGTTACATCGAAATCTGGAACAACGTGTTCATGCAGTTCAACCGCACCGCCGATGGCGTGTTGCACCCGCTGCCCGCGCCGTCGGTGGACACCGGCATGGGCCTGGAGCGGATCAGCGCGGTGCTGCAGCACGTGCACTCGAACTATGAGATCGACCTGTTCCAGAGCTTGCTGGATGCGGCAGCCAAGGCCATCGGCTGTACCAACGATGCCCAGGCTTCGCTGAAAGTGGTGGCGGACCATATTCGTTCCTGCGGCTTCCTGATTGCCGACGGCGTACTGCCGTCCAACGAAGGCCGTGGCTATGTGCTGCGCCGGATCATTCGCCGCGCTTGCCGTCACGGCAACAAACTGGGCGCCAAGGGCAGCTTCTTCTATCAGATCGTTGCCGCCCTGGTTGCCGAGATGGGCGAAGCCTTCCCGGAGCTGAAGTCCCAGCAGGCGCACATCGAGCGTGTGCTCAAAGCCGAAGAAGAGCAGTTCGCCAAGACCCTGGAGCAGGGCTTGAAGATCCTCGAGCAGGACCTGGCCGAGCTCAAGGGCTCGGTGGTGCCGGGCGACGTGGTGTTCAAGCTGTACGACACCTACGGTTTCCCGATGGACCTGACTGGCGATATCGCCCGCGAGCGCAACCTGACTCTCGACGAGGAAGGCTTCGAGCGCGAAATGGAAGCCCAGCGTGTGCGTGCCCGCTCCGCCAGTTCTTTCGGCATGGACTACAACAGCCTGGTCAAGGTCGACGTGGCCACCGAGTTCACCGGTTACCACGCCACCAGCGGTTCGGCGAAAGTGGTTGCTCTTTATAAGGAAGGGCAATCGGTCGACGTGCTGAGCGAAGGCGAAGAGGGTGTGGTGATTCTTGACCAGACCCCGTTCTATGCCGAATCCGGCGGCCAGATCGGTGACTGCGGTTATCTTCAGGCTGGCAACGCGCGTTTCGACGTGCGCGACACCACCAAGACCGGCGGTGCCTTCCTGCACCATGGCGTGCTGGCCAAGGGTAGCCTGACTGTTGGTGCGCCGGTTGAAACCCAGGTCGACGCGCAAGTGCGCCACGCGACCTCGCTGAACCACTCGGCCACCCACTTGCTGCACGCTGCGCTGCGCCAGGTATTGGGCGAACACGTACAGCAGAAGGGCTCGCTGGTGGACAGCCAGCGCCTGCGTTTCGACTTCAGCCACTTCGAGGCGATCAAGCCCGAGCAGATCAAGGCGCTGGAAGACATCGTCAACGCCGAGATTCGCAAGAACACCCCGGTGGAAACCGAAGAAACTGATATCGATACCGCCAAGAAGAAGGGCGCCATGGCGCTGTTTGGCGAGAAGTACGGCGACAGCGTGCGCGTACTGAGCATGGGCGGCGACTTCTCGGTAGAGCTGTGTGGCGGTATCCACGCCAATCGTACCGGCGATATCGGCTTGCTGAAAATCACCAGCGAAGGCGGTGTGGCTTCCGGCGTGCGTCGTATCGAGGCAGTGACTGGTGCTGCGGCCCTGGCGTACCTGAATGCGGCGGAAGAACAACTCAAGGAAGCGGCGACCCTGGTCAAGGGCAGCCGCGACAACCTGATCGACAAGCTGTCAGCAGTGCTGGAACGCAACCGCTTGCTGGAGAAGCAACTCGAGCAGTTGCAGGCCAAGGCTGCAAGCGCCGCGGGCGATGATCTGTCCGCTCAGGCGGCAGACGTCAAGGGCGTGAAAGTGCTGGCTGCGCGTCTTGACGGCCAGGACGGCAAGGCGCTGCTGGCGCTGGTGGATCAGTTGAAAAACAAACTCGGCCGCGCAGTGATCCTGCTCGGCAGTGTCCATGAGGAAAAGGTCGTACTGGTTGCCGGTGTAACCAAGGACCTGACTGGCCAACTCAAAGCCGGTGATTTGATGAAGCAAGCCGCTGCGGCAGTGGGCGGGAAGGGCGGTGGTCGTCCAGACATGGCGCAGGGCGGCGGTGTTGATGCCGCTGCACTGGATGCCGCGCTGGCCCTGACCGTGCCATTTGTCGAGCAGGGTATTTAAGGCGCCGAGCCGGGCCCGTCGTCTAGTGGCGGGTCCTTGCGCTGTGCAGTTTGATTGTTTAACGGGCGCCCCTTTACGGGCTGAGGCGGCTTAGAAAATGGCTTTGATCGTACAGAAATTTGGAGGCACCTCGGTCGGCTCTGTCGAGCGGATCGAGCAGGTCGCCGACAAGGTGAAGAAGTTCCGCGAAGCCGGCGATGACCTGGTGATCGTGTTGTCGGCGATGAGTGGCGAAACCAACCGCCTGATCGATCTGGCCAAGCAGATCAGTGGCGAAGCCAAACCGGTTCCCCGTGAGCTGGATGTGATCGTCTCCACCGGCGAGCAAGTGACTATCGCGTTGCTGGCCATGGCGTTGATCAAGCGCGGTGTTCCGGCGGTGTCCTATACCGGTAACCAGGTGCGCATCCTCACCGACAGCGCTCACAATAAAGCGCGAATCCTGCAGATTGATGATCAGAAGATTCGTGGCGATCTGAAAGCCGGTCGTGTGGTAGTGGTTGCCGGTTTCCAGGGCGTTGACGAGCACGGCAACATCACCACCCTGGGTCGTGGTGGTTCCGACACCACCGGTGTGGCGCTGGCGGCGGCTCTGAAGGCCGATGAGTGCCAGATCTATACCGATGTGGACGGCGTCTACACCACCGATCCGCGGGTTGTGCCCAAGGCTCAGCGCCTGGACAAGATCACCTTCGAAGAGATGCTGGAAATGGCCAGTCTCGGTTCCAAGGTGCTGCAGATCCGTGCGGTCGAGTTTGCTGGCAAGTACAACGTTCCGCTGCGCGTTCTGCACAGCTTTCAGGAGGGTCCGGGCACCCTCATTACTATTGATGAAGAGGAATCCATGGAACAGCCGATCATTTCCGGCATCGCTTTCAACCGCGATGAAGCCAAGCTGACTATCCGTGGCGTGCCAGACAATCCTGGCGTGGCCTTCAAGATCCTTGGCCCGATCAGCGCGGCGAACATTGAAGTCGACATGATCGTGCAGAACGTTTCGCACGATAACACCACCGACTTCACCTTCACCGTGCACCGCAATGACTACCTGGCGGCCCAGACCGTGCTGGAAAACACCGCACGTGAAATCGGTGCCCGCGAAGTGGTAGGCGACACAGACATTGCCAAGGTATCGATCGTTGGTGTCGGCATGCGCTCCCACGCGGGCGTTGCCAGCCGCATGTTCGAGGCCCTGGCTAAAGAGAGCATCAACATCCAGATGATCTCCACTTCTGAAATCAAGGTTTCGGTGGTGATCGAGGAGAAGTACCTGGAGTTGGCGGTACGTGCGCTGCACACCGCTTTCGAGCTCGACGCTCCGGCCCGACAGGGCGAGTGATGCGTGTTTGAAAGGGCGCGGTCTGACCGCGCCCTTTGTGTTTTTGATCGGCACGGGAGAAAACTGTTCTTTTGCCCGTGCTAGTCAATACTTAGGCGTGTAGGACTGCAGCCGACCCGGTTGTAGGCCAACACCCTTTTTTTTGCAGACTGTAGTCCCTGAAAATGTAATGCGTGAGGAGAAAGGTATGCTGATTCTGACTCGTCGGTGCGCAGAAAGCCTGATCATTGGTGATGGCGAGATCACTGTGACCGTGCTCGGCGTCAAAGGTAATCAAGTGCGTATTGGTGTCAACGCCCCCAAAGAAGTGGCGGTTCACCGTGAGGAAATTTACCTGCGGATTAAGAAAGAGAAGGACGAAGAACCAAGCCATTAATTTTTATCGTTTTTTTTGTTTGCAAACGGGGAGAAAGCTGGTTAATATACGCCCCGTGTTGCGGAGAGCTGGCCGAGTGGCCGAAGGCGCTCCCCTGCTAAGGGAGTACACCTCAAAAGGGTGTCGGGGGTTCGAATCCCCCGTTCTCCGCCATTATTTGCTTAGTACGTTGTAATCTGGCTTCTTCTGTAAGTTGTTGAAATTACTAGAAAAAGTGCTTTACAAAAAGATTTAACGGCCTATAATGCGCGGCAACAAATGCACTCGTAGCTCAGCTGGATAGAGTACTCGGCTACGAACCGAGCGGTCACAGGTTCGAATCCTGTCGAGTGCACCATTTAAGAGTTAGTTACAGTTATGTAGTTAACTTGGCTTCAACCAGTTGTGGTCTGGTCTAAAAACACAAAATGCACTCGTAGCTCAGCTGGATAGAGTACTCGGCTACGAACCGAGCGGTCACAGGTTCGAATCCTGTCGAGTGCACCATACATCAGGAAGCCCGCATCGAAAGATGCGGGCTTTTTGCTTTCTGCCTTTTTATCCTCCTTTATCTCTTTTGCCCTCCTGGGCTGGAACGGCTTTGCCCGGCGGAAGTCGAATGCAATGCCTGTGAGTCTGTCTCTCCGACTTTTTTCCTGTGCTGTGTGTTTTCTTTTTCTGTCGAGGCGTCGCAGTCTCATAGATTCGGACGTTGCTCAGCTTTATGCCGCAAGCGCTTGTTCTTGCCGCGATTTTTTAACGTTTAAAACCGTCAAGCGGTGTATGATTGCGCCCGTCAGCCCCGCCGGGGCTTGTGGAATACCTCCATGGACTTACCCAGTAGTTACTCAGTATCCCGTTTTAACAATCATGAACTGACTGATTGATCCTTCCGGCGTGCTCCTCTGCTGGGAGTGGAGTTCGCCTATGACCGAAGTAGAAGTAAAGAAAACGCAGGAAAGCCTGCAAGACCGCCTGGCTCAAGTCGTCGAGCTGCTGCAGCGCCAGCGGGTAGTTGAAGACCTGACGCACCGTCAGGAAGGCCATCATCATGACCGGGTCGAGAACCTGGTCCATCGGCAGAACCTCGTCGAGTTGCAACGCAAGCTCGATGATCTGCACTCTGCTGACGTTGCCTACATCCTTGAAGCCTTGCCTCTGGAAGAGCGTCTGACCGTCTGGCAGTTGGTCAAGGCCGAGCGTGACGGCGACATCCTCCTCGAAGTATCCGATTCCGTACGTGAAACCCTGATCGCCGACATGGACGATCACGAGCTCCTGGCTGCCGCCAAGGAGATGGACGCTGACGAACTTGCTGACCTGGCCCCCGAGCTGCCGCGAGACGTCGTCCATGAGCTGATGGAGGCTCTCGACGGCCAGCAGCGTGAGCGCGTTCGCTCCGCGCTGTCCTATGATGAGGAGCAGGTCGGTGCGCTGATGGACTTCGAGATGGTGACCATCCGCGAGGATGTCAGCCTGGAAGTGGTCCTGCGTTATCTGCGTCGTCTGAAAGAATTGCCAAGCCACACCGACAAACTGTTCGTGGTGGACTACGACGGCGTGCTCAAAGGGGTGCTGCCGATCAAGCGTCTGCTGGTCAATGACCCGGACAAGCAGGTCGCCGAGGTCATGGCCAGTGATCCGGTGAGTTTTCATCCGGATGAAGATGCCTACGACGCGGCTCAGGCGTTTGAGCGTTATGACCTGATTTCGGCCCCTGTGGTCGACAAGAACGACAAGTTGATCGGTCGTTTGACCATCGACGAAATGGTCGACCTGATTCGTGAGGAAAGTGAGACCGAAGTCCTCAACATGGCCGGTCTGCGGGAAGAGGAAGACATCTTCGCCTCGGTCTGGAAATCCCTGCGCAACCGTTGGGCCTGGCTGGCGATCAATCTGATTACCGCGTTTGTCGCGTCCCGGGTGATTGGGCTGTTCGAGGGCTCGATTGAAAAGCTGGTGGCGTTGGCGGCCCTGATGCCCATCGTTGCGGGTATCGGTGGCAACTCGGGTAATCAGACTATCACCATGATTGTCCGGGCAATGGCCCTGGACCAGGTGAGCACTGGCAACACCTCGCGCTTGATGCGTAAAGAGCTGGCCGTAGCCCTGATCAATGGCCTGGTCTGGGGTGGGGTGATCGGTGTCGTGGCGTACATGCTCTACGGGAGCTGGTCGCTGGGGGTGGTCATGACTGCTGCCATGACCTTGAACCTGCTGCTGGCGGCGCTGATGGGAGTTCTGATCCCCATGACCCTGGCGCGCCTGGGGCGTGATCCGGCGATGGGCGCTAGCGTGATGATCACCGCCATGACTGACAGTGGCGGCTTTTTCATCTTTCTCGGCCTGGCGACCATTTTCCTGCTTTGAGCCGTTCTTCCCTGTTGGTTACCGACGAAGCGCCTAAATGGCGCTTCGCTGCTTTTGGCGGGGCAAAAAAAAGCCAGCGACTAGGCTGGCTTGAGCTTGCGAGATGCAATCAGGTGGCGTCTGCGGCCATTTCAGCGTCATGGGCGATCAGCGAAACCAAAGCGTTTTGCTGGCGATGTGAGAGTTGGCGGAAACGTTGAAGCAGTTCGCGCTCATGCAAGGACAGTTCGGGGCTGTCCAGGCGCATGCTCAGCTCTTCACCCAAGGCGCCTTCCTGAATAAGACTCTGTTCCAGGCGCGCGATGATTTCGGAGTTCATGCTGCGGTGATGATTGCGAGCCACCTCGGCAATGCGTTCACGCATCCCGTCGGGTAGACGTACGACGAACTTGTCAGCCGTACGGCTGGAATAAATTGCCTGTTTCAATGGGCGCATATATTTAACCGGTTAGTTCAGGGGGAGCGGTTCTCGGAATTGGCCGCGGGCTGTCTTTTAGGACAAGCCTGAATGCCAAATGTTCAACCTGAATTGTTAAGAGGCCCGCATCATGCCTCAAAATTGCCAGATCCTTGGCGTCAATTCTGTGACAAATATTGAACTGGATAAAGGCGTTATGCCAGCACCAATTATCAGAAATGCGGACTGGTTTGAAAAGTTCGTCGGGTCCGCGTTGCTGGCCGCATTCTCCCATCCTGCGGGAGTGTCAGTGCACCGACGAAGGTGCATGCTATGCGGGTGAAAGTGTAATCCCTACCTCTCAGAGGATAGTGGCAAATGGCCGATTTACTAGTTGTGCTCTGCGGAGCAGCCACCCATGCCGGGTAGGTTGATCTACTTGATGGGGCCTTCAGGGGCCGGCAAGGATAGCCTGATTGATGCGGCCCGGCAGCCTTTAAGTGCGTTGGGCTGTGAAGTGGCAAGAAGGGTGATCACGCGCTCTGCCGAGTCGGTGGGAGAGGAGGCGATTGAGGTCACCGCCGAGGAGTTCGCGGGACGAGTAGGCCGGGGGGATTTCGCTTTGTTCTGGCAGGCCAATGGCCTGGGTTATGGGATTCCCGTGGTGATCGATAGCTGGTTGGCGCAGGGGCGCAATGTCCTGGTCAACGGGTCCAGAGGCTATCTGTCCAGGGCACGAGCTCGGTATCCCGATCTGATTCCGATAGTTCTGACGGTTGATAACGAAGTATTACGCCGTCGCTTGCTGCGTCGGGCCAGGGAAAGCCTGCCGGAGATAGAAGAGCGCCTGCAGCGTAATGAACAGTTTGCCCATGCCGGCTGGCTGGATGAGGAGGGAGTGGTTCGCCTGGATAATTCTGCCGAATTGCAGGTTACCTTGAGGCGCCTCTTAGGCATACTGCAAGAGCACGGTATCAGCGCAATACAGGGTCGAACTTGATCTTGCGGCCAGCCAGCAGTGCCAGCAGGAACAGGCCGAACAGTGAGCCGCTGATGATCAGTGGCGCGCTGCCCAGAGGTTCTTCAGGCAGGAACACAGCGGAAATGGCGCTGAGTAGCGTCAGAACAAGCAGGCTTTTGGCGGCGGTGGACATAAATGGCTCCTGTAGTCTCGGTCTCAAAATACCCAGCGTTCAGTGGGTGCGGCGGCTGGCTGTTGCGAGGCTTTTCCCTGGGTAACCCGGGTCACTGAGCCAGGCTCAATCTGGGTGTTCATGACTGCCAGCTGGGGTGCCAGGCGTTGCTGGTAATGGGCGAAGGATGTCCCGCCAGGGGCAGCGTCATCTGCAGGTTGAAAGTGAAAGGCCGCCAATACGGCGATGGCAATCGCATTCAAGAGCAACAGAGCGCTATTCATGGGCGGCATCTCCTCAGTGTTTATCCACTGATTAAGCAGCCTGCGTGCCAAGAGTTTACCTGGCGATAAAGTCTTTAAAAACAATATGTTGAGCTGATTTTTAAAGTCTCTTGAATTGCATTTTGCAATGATGGCTTTTTGCAGTGATGCAATTTGCACGACGCGGCATCGAAGCCGCGGGGCGAGCCTGATGCTTCCTGCAAAAAGCCCTATGGATCACATGACAAATGCAGCCTTGGCCGTTAACATGCACGCCGTCCTTCGCGCCGTGCCGCAATGGCGCTCGCTGTTTTGTCTCAGTAGCTCAATTGGATAGAGCATCCCCCTCCTAAGGGGAAGGTTGGCAGTTCGAACCTGCCCTGGGACACCATATAATTCGTATCTTTCTGGGCTGATCCCTGCGCGGTTGATCTGTTCTTGGACCCCGGAGCGAAAGAATAAAGAAAAGCCCCACCGGGCGATCCTCGGGCGGGGCTTTTTTGATTTCGTCTATCCGAGGGGCACGTTAAACAACGGGCTCTTTTTCTTGTATTGGTGACAGCCTGACCAGCGTGGGGCTACGTGCTTGTGAATAGGGCCACAGTGAGTGTTTTTGATGGCCTGCAAGGATTCACGTTGTTTTGCTGATCTGGCTGCTTGTCACCAGGGCCAGAAATGTCAATCCGCTACCGGACAGAGCGCCGGCAATCCCTTCCAGTCAACGCTTGCCCACACTCCGCTGCCGGGTGCAAGCAACTGGCTCAGCTTCGCTTCATTGAATGAAGTTCCCAGCGAATCGGCCCTGAATGCGGCTATCCATTGCTGGCGGCCCAGCATGAAGGCCTTGCCGAAGTCTTCCCAATCGTTGAAGCAGTCCTGGGCCCGCTGGGCGTTGAGCAGCATGATGCGCCACCCTGTTTCAGGTTCGAGCCAGCTCATCAACATGGCGCAACGGACAAAAAATGCGCTGCGCACGCAGGCGAAGGCCATGGCTGCTCGCGGGTCGTCGCTGGGATTCAGGCCATGCAGGTCAATACGAAACCACTGGCGCTCCAGGGTGCCATTGAGGTGGGCGCAGACTTCGTCGTCGGTGGCGTTGCTGCGAAAACCGATCTGGTGCAGCAACGAGGCCCGCAGGGTGCTTTTCGCCTGATCCATGAAGTGGGTGGTATCGGGGTCGTAGAAACCGGTCATTCCGGTGGCATCGACCATGGGTTGTGCCAGTGTTAGTGCCCAACGCTTACGTGGTGTGAATACCACTAGGGATGTTCCCGACGGGCGGCGAAAGTGACGCCAGCCCAGCCAGGCGCCGAATAGCACGACAATTACCGTCATCATCTGCGTATTACCTGCTTCTGTTTTGCCATGTGCTGATTTCTTCGGCCAGGGATGGGGACATATCTGACCAGGGCACGCCTTCGGTCCGATACTGCGGGTCCTCGGCCTGACGTGGTGGCAAGGGGGTTTTCTTGAAGATGTGACGGGTGGCGTACTTGACGGTCGGCGCCTGGGGCGCGACCTCCAGCAGCAGGTCGGACTGGCGTGCCGCGACCAGCCACTCGACCATGGCCGAAGGGGCTTCCAGCCGTCGGAACAACTGTGGGTAACGGGCTACCAGACGGGTCTGGGTTTGAGGATCACTGACTTCTTCGATACGCAGCCAACCCGCCTCGGTACGTACTATGCCGATGGCAATGCAGTCGGCCGGGGTCTGTTGGTCGGTACCCAGGGTGTTGAGAAAGCGCAGCAGGTCGTGGAAATAACGTTCGACGGGCGGGCGGTTCTGCTTGCCTTTGACCTGCTCCACCGTCAGTGCACCGTCGTCCTGGATGATCAGGCTGATGGTGATGTGGGGTTGGCCTTGAGCATCGCGCAGGCTGAACACGCGCATGCCCTGTTGTTCCACCGCTTCGGCGTAACGCTCTCCGTAGCCGCCGGTCAGGGCCCGACGGTCGGCGAACTGCCCGAGGCAATGGCGCATCACGTAGCTTTCAAAAGCCATCTCGGCACGCAACAGCGGGCTTTGCGGGCGCAGTTCGACCCAGGTGTGCTCGGCACAGGTAAGGGTCACGGTCAGGGCTTGGGCAGAGCTCTGGCGCCACCCCTGGTCGACCCGGGCCGCCATTTGTGCATGCTCCCTTTCCCACAATGCCAGCGCTTGCGGGCAAGTGATGCGATCCAGCTTGCCCTCAAGAGCCGTGCCTTTGCGTGAGGTCAGGAACTCCACCAGTTGGGCTTCCTGGTGCAGCAGCTGCGGGTCCTGCGGGTCGATCCAGACCAGGGGCGCCAGGGCTTTGGCGGGGTCTTCGGATTGCGCCTTGGCAGCGCGCTCGAAATAGCCGCTCACCCAGGCCGGCACCGAGTCGCTACCCAGAGCCGTACAGGCGTCATCCAGGGACTGGATGCGCCGTGCCGGTTCGAAGTTGCCCGCCAGGTGGCGATAGAAGTGGTTCAACAGCCAGCCCTGCACTGCTTGCTCGTCCCTGCGCTGCTGGCTGCGCTGGGTGATGCCGCGTTTCAGTTCATCGGCATTGAGCAGGTTGCGCGGGGCGTAGCTGGGGCTGCGCTTGTCGGCGCTTACTTCCATATCTGCCACCAGTTTTTCTTGCCGGCCGGTTGAGCCGGGGCTTGCAGCTCGCTCAGAATTTGCTCGATCCGGGCACGGCACCGGATGTCGTAGTCATCGTCCGGGGCACACAGGGCCAGGGTGCGTGCGCAGTAGTCAATGGCTTCGGCGGCGCGCCCCCGGGCCTTGAGGAAGTCCACCGAGGCGGACATGACCGAGACCTCGTTCAGGGACAGTACCGCCGGCTGGTAACGCTGCCAGAGGCTGTCGGCGTTGTCCGGATGGGCATGGGCCAGGTAGCGTGCGACCTGGATCCGGGCAAACAGCGCCGAGCTGTCCAGTTGCTGATCGCTGACGCCTTGCTCTTCCTGCCACTTGAGCAGGCGTTCGAGCCAGATGAGGATCTCATTGTCGCGATCGAGCTTGTACAGGGCGTACGCCACCGAGGCTACGTATTCATCCGGGTTGTGGCGGCTGTAGCCGAACTCGGCCGAATAATGCCAAAGCTGTTCCGCAGCATCGATAATGCCGGGCAGATCCTCCAGGCTGATACGCGCACTGAGCAGCCCATTGTAGTGTTCGGCGAACGGGCTGGCGGCGATGCCCCGTGTATGCAGTTCGATGGCGTCTTCGTAGCGAATCGGGTTGTAGTAGCGGTAGTTGATCGCCAGGTTGTTGCAGAGCATGGAATACAGGTGCGCGCAGGCATCGTACGGGTGGCCGCTGCCGCTGGCGAAATAGCGCTCCATATGGGCCTGGCCCTGCTCGTAGGCATCTCTCTGGGCTTCGCGCAGCAACGAATAGGCCTGGTCCCGGGCGTCCGGGGGCAGTTTGTCGGCTTCTGCTTCGGCCAGGTCTTCAATGCCCAGTGCGTAGTTGTAGGCGTGCTTGCCGCAGGACAGGACGGGCTTGGGCGCTTTGAGTGCCTCGATAATCCCTTGGCTGTTGATCCGAGCGGCAAACAGCGAAAACGCACTGCGGTTGTCTTGCATGCGGCCTGCCTGGATGGCGTTTTGCAGCAGGCTGGCTTCAGTGGCCGCATCGATCAGGCCGTGCTCAGCGTCGTGCACGGCTGCCAGGCGGGTGATCCAGGGGTGATCGGGCGCCCGACGCACCGCTTCTGCACGAGCTTCGGTATACAGCGCGTCGCCAGCTTGCAGGTCCTCCATGGCCAGGGAGAGGGCGGCCAGCAGTGGCGTGGCAGGCTTGCTGGTTTCGAGGCTGGGCAGCGCTTGCAGGAAGCTCTGCAGCACTTCCTCGGTGATACAGGCACGCATCACGCAAATCGGCCACCAGGCACTGTGCTCATCAGGGTCTTGCAGGCGATCGAGTACCAGGCGGGCGGTGGCAGGCCATAGCTCGGTTTGCCGGTCATAGACATCGATGAATGCGCGAAATCCGGCTTCGTCGATGCGGCCAGCTTCCATCAGCCAGGGCAATTCGTATTCGATGAAGTTGTTGCCTCCGTCGGAATCCAGGCTCAGGGCCGCGGCATTGCAGATCTTCAGGGCGCCGGCCAGGTCGCCCTGGGCGTGCAGGGCGCGGGCCGCCAAGCGTGCAGTGCGCACTTCCCATTCGCGGCGCTGGGGCTGGGAGCGGCCAGCGGTCAGTTGCGCGATGGGTTGCTCGAACAGTGCCAGGCGCAGCGGAATGATCTCGATCAGCGAGTTGCCCAACCACAGCCAGTCGCCTTCATCGATATCCTGGTCCGGGCCGGCGGTACGTACGGCGTTGACCGCCTCCAGGGCTGCACTGCGGGCCTCTTCATTGCGGTCGTGGTAGGCCAGGACTCGGGCGCGGCGCTGATACTGATCGGCGGCATCCCAGGCACGCAGGGCCGCGCGGGCAGGGTTGCCCAAGGTCAGGGCGTAGCGCACTTCGATGGTTTTCAGTGCTATTTCACAACTAGCGCGTTCCAGATCGTCGAAGATCCGATAGCGGCGGTAATGCTCGACATTGAAATCCAGGGTTTGCGTGGCCATCTGTTCGAGCTGTCCGAGCACTTCGATCAGGGTTGGCTCGTCATCGAGGTAGTTGGCGACCCGCAGGCGCAGGATAGCCAGGTTCATCATCAGCTCGGCGCGGGCCGGCTCTGGGGCGGCTTGTACAAGAGCGTCGCCATCCTGATCGATGACGGCCCGGGCTGCCGCTGAATTACCGGCCTGCATCCACAGGGTGTGCAGGCGATCGATGGACGCCAGGGAGTCGGCCTGCAGCGGTTGTGCCTGCAACTGAGCCAGCAGGGCATCGGTTTCCTGTTCTTGCTGTTGCGCCTCCAGGCGGTCCATGAACTGTTCCAGTTCAATGCCGGTTATCGCACTGCTGTTATGCGCCATCGTTAACTCCATTTGATAATGACCTGCGCATCACGTGATGCACTGCCTGGCAGACCGGCATTTCCTCGTCGTTGGTGCCGCCGTGGGGTGTCATGCCGATCCTTCGACACCCGGGTCGCAAGCCTGCGACGCTTGCGACTGATGGACCCTTTATTGCGCGGCAGACCCTCTGCAATGCAGGGGCATTTCCGGCCAGAAACGATCGAGGCTGTGAGGCGCAGCACGCTATCAGGTGATGTTTCAGAATCCAAGGTTTGAGCGTGCAAACAGGCCTCTTTTACGGCTGAGTACACGGGCTGGTCGAGACTTGTGTAATCCGCGGTGAAATGCCGCCCGTCGGCTATAAGGGAATGCGTAATCCGGCCGATAACCTCAGTGGACAATTGTGTTCCCAAGTGGCGGCCTGGATCACAGGCCGACCGGAAAGTGCTTGATAGCCCGTGGCCAGCAGCTATTATCTGCGCGCCAAAAACAGGCTGCGAAGCCGGGTGGGTCCTGCTGTCTTTGGATTGATCTTCTTACTTGCCTGGAATCTTCGATGCTGGCGTACCACCAAAAGAGCTTTTTGATCGTCGATGATTTCTCGGACTTCCGCAGTTCGGTGCGTTCGATGCTGCGTGAGCTGGGCGTCAAGGATGTAGACACCGCCGACACTGGCGAGCAGGCCCTGCGCATGTGCGCGCAGAAGCGCTACGACTTCATCCTCCAGGACTATCACCTGGGCGACGGCAAGAAAAACGGCCAGCAGGTGCTCGAAGACCTGATGCTGGAAAAGCTCATCAGCCATGAGAGCGTGTTCCTCATGGTCACCGCCGAGAGCAGCCAGGCCATGGTGCTCAGTGCCCTGGAGCATGAGCCCGATGCCTACCTGACCAAGCCTTTCAACCGCTCCGGTCTGGCCCAGCGCCTGGAGCGCCTGCAGCAGCGCAAGACGTTGCTCAAACCCATTCTCCAGGCCCTTGACCGGGGCAAGCCGGTGGAGGTGCTCAACGCCTGCATCGCCCTGTGCAAGCAGGACCCGCGTTACGCGCCGTTATGCTTGCGCTACCGCGCCGATGCCCTGCGCGACATGCATCAGAACGAGGCCCTGGAGCGCCTGTACAACAGCATCCTGGCGGACCGGCCGCTGCCCTGGGCTTACGTCGGGCTGGGGCGCCTGCTGTTCAAGCGCGGGCAGGTTGGCGAGGCCAAGGCGGTTTATGAAAAGGCCTTGAAGGCCTTTCCGATGATGCCGGGCCTCTACGACGGGCTGGCAGAGGTGCTGGTAGCCGAAGGCGATACCCAGCGGGCCCAGAACGTGCTGGAAGAGGCGGTGCGCCTTTCTCCCCTGGCCGTGCGGCGCCAGGCATTGCTGGGCAAGCTGGCCATGGCCAACGAAGACTTTGACAGCGCCTCCCGGGCTTATCGCCAGGCGGTGTCCCAGGGCGCGCAGTCGCGTTTCAAGGACCCGGAAAGCAACCTCGGGCTGGCCCATGCCCTGATCAGCAAGGGCAGCGAGAGGGGCCTGGACACGCGCACCCGGCTGGAAATCAACCAGACCCTGAGTGCCGTGGCCAAGGAGAATCCCACTGACCCGGGCCTGCAGATTCGCGCGCGGCTGATGAAGGCCACGAGTCTGTTGCTCAATGATGCCGAGACCGCGGAAAAACTCACCGAGCAGGCGCTGCTGCGCCTGGACGGCATGGAGCAGTTCATGAGCCCCGAAGCGGCGCTGCTGGTGGCCAAGCAACTGCAGATGCTGGGGCAGGCCAGTGCCGGTGCTTCGATGCTCAAGAACTGTGCGGAGATCTATGGTGACGATCCGAAGGTCATGCAGAACATCGCCAAGCTGACCGACGACCCGACTATCCTCAGTTCTTCCAATGCCGCCGCCGATATCAACCGTCAGGGCGTGCGCAGCTACAAGGGCGGCAACCTCGCGGAAGCGCGGGAGTTGTTCCGCAAGGCCCTGGCCATGCAACCGAAGAACATCAGTATTGCCCTGAACATGGCCCAGTCGCTGCTGCACGGCGCCGACGCCAATCCGGACGCGGCACTCCTGGAAGAATGCCGGGCGTGCCTTAAATTGGTGGGCATGATGCCCGATACCGACGCGCGTTATCCGCGCTATCAGAAGCTGCGAAGCAAGGCGTTTGGCCAATGATCGAAAAGCAACAGGCGCTCGACTTTTCCACGGTGATCGCCTCCACCGTACATGACATGAAGAACTCCCTGGCCATGCTGATGCAGGCTCACGCCCAGTGGCTGGCGCGCTTGCCCGAGCAGCAGAATGCGCCAGAGCAGGGGGTGATCGACTATCAGTTCGCCCACCTCAACGGCATGCTGGTGCAACTGCTGGGGCTGTACAAGCTGGGGATCAACCAGCTGCCGTTGCAGCCGGCCTACCACGAACTGGATGACTTCATCGAAGCGCAACTGGTGAGCCACCAGGACGTGTTCAAGAGCCGTGGCATTTCCGCCGCCTATGAAGTCGATCCGCTGAGCCCCCTGGGGTTCTTCGATCGTGAGCTGATCGCCTCGGTATTGGCCAATTGCATCAACAATTCCATTCGCCATGCACGTCATGCCCTGCTGATCAGCGTCAGTGATGAGGAAGGGCAGGTGGTGCTGTCCATCAACGACGATGGCGAAGGCTATCCCCAAGGGATGATCGAGCGTCAGGCCGACTATGTGCAGGGCATCAATCAAAGCAGCGGCAGCACCGGGCTGGGCCTGTACTTTGCCGGGCGCATTGCCGAATTGCATCAGCGCAATGGCGTGTGCGGCCACACTCGGATCAGCAACGGCGGCCCATTGGGCGGCGGGTTGTTCAAGCTCTACTTGCCCTGAGCCGCGAGTGGTTGAAGGTGTGCCTCGCCCAGTTGCCGCCCGGCCAGGGCCAGGCATTCCAGAAAGGTTGCCAGTGCGACCTTGGGTTCCTGGCCCTGGCGGGTGATGCAGTGAAAGTGCGAGCGGTAGGCCAGGCGCTCGGGTAGCAAGGCGCGCAGTTGGCCCTTGGCCACCCAGGCCGCCGCATAGTGGCTGGGCAGGTAACCCAGGTAGGTGCCGGAGAAAATCAGCGTGGCGATGGCCTCCATGGCGTAGGCGCTGACGCTCTGGTTGAAGTGCAGGTCATGGGGGCGCTGGTGCTCCGCCATGTAGCCCCGGCTCACATAATCGGCGGCGCAGATCTCTTCCAGGGTCAGTGTTTCGTCGGTGCGCGGGAACAGTGGATGGCCATTGGCGCAGTAGAGGTTCTGTTCCTCCTCGAACAGGTGCTGATAGTGCAACCCCGACAGTTGATGGTGGAAAGCGCCGATGGCCAGGTGCAGGCGTTCGTCGAGCACGGCCTGTTCCAGTTCGTCGGGGCGCATCAGGTGCAGGTTCGGCCGTACCTGGGGCAGGCGCCGGCGCAGATGGCCCAGGGCCAGGGACAGGGGGGCATAGGGCAGGCTGATCAGGCTGTCGACACTGCCGATCTGCAACTGCTCGCGGGTGATGGGGCCGAGGCGGTTGGCGTGCTGGCGAAAGCGCTCGATGTCGGCGAACAGCAACTGTGCTGCCTCGAACAGCTCCTGGCCCTGATCGGTCAGCTGAAATCCGCTGCTGCCGCGCCTGCACAGGGAGTAGCCCAGGCGCTCCTCAAGGTCCCGGACCACCACGCTCAGTCGCGACAGGCTGGTGTTGAGCCGTGCCTGGGCTGCGGTGAACCCGCCGGCATCAACGATGGCGCAGAACACCCGCAGCATCCGCAAATCAATATCGGCAAGGCTTCCCAGCATGGGCGCTCCCTCAAGTTGGCGTAGGCGACTTGTCGAGCCTACTCCCTTGTCCTGATTGATGGACACCATGGACCTGTAACAAGGCTGGCGGCCTGCTTGCCCCGCCAGTGGGGGCAGGGCCGGGGATTTTACTCACGCCTGCTTGAAATCCTGAACGGGTGGTGCGTATTTTGTACGGGTCGCCGTTCGCGGCTCGTATAACAACAAGGATTGAGTCATGACAACCGATGGCCACAGTTCACTCGCCGAGCGATTGACGGGCATTGATGAGATCGAATGTGTCACCGCGGATCTCAATGGCGTGCCGCGGGGCAAGGTAATGACCGCCGAGGGGTTCCTCGAAGGGCGGCGCTTGCAGATGGCGCGGGGGGTGCTGCTGCAATGCATCATGGGCGGTTATCCGCCAGCACGTTTCTACGGCAGCGACGACGGCGACCTGGCGCTCAATGCCGACCCCCGGCAGATCTACCGCCTGCCCTGGAGCGAAACGCCCAGAGCGCTGGCCATCTGTGACGCCGATGAGCTCAGCGGCGAGAGTTCGCGGCTCTCCACTCGTGGGCAGCTCAAGCAGGTAATCGCCCGTTATGCCGCCCTGGGCCTGGCGCCGGTGGTGGCCACCGAGCTCGAGTTCTTCGTGTTCGCGGCCAATGACGATCCAGCGCAGCCCTTCCGGCCGCCGGTCGGCCTGGATGGGCGCCGGGAGGAAGGCTATTCGGCGTTCAGCGTGAGTTCCAACAATGGTCTGCGGCCATTCTTCAAGGAGGTCTACGAAGGCATGGCCGCCCTGGGCCTGCCCCGCGATACCTTCATGCACGAGATGGGCGTCAGCCAGTTCGAAATCAACCTGTTGCACGGTGACCCGCTGTTGTTGGCGGACCAGACCTTCCTGTTCAAGCACCTGCTCAAGGAGGTGGCGCTCAAGCACGGCCTGATCGTGGTCTGCATGGCCAAGCCCTTGGCTCACACGCCGGGCAGCTCGATGCATATACACCAGAGCCTGGTGGAGATGGGTAACGGCCGTAACGTTTTCAGTGACGACGCCGGGCAACCTACGGCGATGTTCCGGCATTTCATTGGCGGCCTGCAGGCCGGCCTCGCCGACTTCACTGCCTTGTTCGCCCCCAATGTGAACTCCTATCAGCGCTTGTGTCATCCTTACGCTTCGCCGAACAATGCGTGCTGGTCCCACGACAATCGGGCCGCTGGCCTGCGGATTCCGGCCAGTTCACCGGTGGCGCGACGGGTGGAAAATCGTCTGCCGGGGGCGGACGCCAATCCTTATCTGGCGATCGCCGCGAGCCTGGCAGCAGGTTTGCATGGCATCGAGAACGAGTTGGAGCCAACCGCTGCCATCCAGGGTGAGTTCGAAGTGCCGGACAATCTTTCGTTGCCCTGTACCTTGCATGCGGCCCTGGAGCGTCTGAAACGTAGCCAGTTGGCCAGGGAACTGTTCGGCAACGAGTTCATCGAAGGCTACATCGCTTCGAAGACCATGGAGTTGACCAGTTTCTTTGATGAAATTACTCCCTGGGAGCGGCGTGTGTTAGCGGCCCAGGCATAACCGAACCGTCGCTGGTCGGGCCCCGGTTTGCCGGGGCTCGATACCTCATTCAAGGAGCCGCTCGGAACGCCGATGCGCCAAATCTGGAAATCCTTTCGAGCGCTTTATTTCGCGTCGCTGATGATGCTGATTGGCTCTGGCCTGCTCAGCACTTATCTGGCCCTGCGCCTGGCCGCCGATCATGTCGACGGGCTATGGGTGGGGGCCTTGATGGCGGCCAACTATTTCGGCCTGGTTTTGGGGGGCAAGCTGGGGCACCGACTGATTGCCCGGGTCGGGCATATCCGTGCCTACGCCACCTGTGCCGGGATTGTCGGCGCAGCAGTGCTGGGCCACGGCCTGGTGGACTGGTTGCCGGCCTGGCTGGTGCTGCGGATGATCGTGGGCCTGGGGATGATGTGCCAGTACATGGTCATCGAAAGCTGGCTCAATGAGCAGGCCGACGCCAAGCAGCGCGGGCTGGTGTTCAGCGGCTACATGATTGCCTCTTACCTGGGCCTGGTGCTGGGGCAGTTGATACTGGTCATGCACCCGGCCCTGGGCCTGGAGCTGCTGATGCTGGTGGCGCTGTGCTTTGCCCTGTGCCTGGTGCCGGTGGCCATGACCCGGCGCATTCACCCGGCACCCTTGCGCCCTGCACCCATGGAGCCGCGCTTCTTTATCAAGCGTGTACCGCAATCGCTGAGCACGGTATTGGGTTCGGGGCTGATCGTCGGTTCGTTCTACGGTCTGGCGCCGCTCTATGCCTCGCAACAGGGCTTGAGCACCGAGCAGGTGGGTCTGTTCATGGGTAGCTGCATTTTCGCCGGGCTGGTGGTGCAGTGGCCGCTGGGCTGGCTGTCCGACCGCTATGACCGGGCGCTGCTGATCCGCTGTTTTGCGTTGTTCCTGGCGGTGGTGGCCTTGCCCCTGGCGATCCTGCCTTCGGTGCCGCTGGAGGTCCTGTTTGTTCTGGGCTTCCTGTGTTCCCTGGTTCAGTTCTGTCTCTATCCACTGGCGGTGGCGTTCTCCAATGACCATGTGGAAGGGGATCGACGGGTCTCGCTGACGGCGATGCTGCTGGTGACCTATGGCGTGGGTGCGAGTATTGGTCCGTTGGCGGCAGGCGTGCTGATGAAGTTGTTCGGTAGCCAAATGCTCTACGCCTTCTTCAGTTTCTTTGCCCTGGTGCTGGTCTGGCGGATTCGGCCGAAGGCCGTGACCAATCTGCATCAGGTCGACGATGCGCCACTGCATCACGTGGCGATGCCGGACAGCATGTCCAGTTCACCGTTGGTGGCGGCTCTGGACCCGCGGGTTGACGAACAGGTGGTTCAGGACCAGATGCAGAGCGCGCCCGCGCCGGAAGCTGTGCCTGATGAGCCTGCAGCGGATACCCCGCAGGCTGCGGACGAACCGCCTGCCGAGGAATGCGCCCGGGAACACCTCAGCGGGGCCAGGCCTTAGGCGCAAAAAAACGGGCAGTTGCCGCAAGGCACTGCCCGTTTTCATTGATGCCTTTGAATCAGAGGTCGTCTTTATCGAAGCGCCGCGCTTCACGCTGCAGTTGATAGACGAAGCGTTCGACCTGGCGCTGTACCAGGCCGCTCATGTTGTGGAAGCGTACGCCGGCAAAGGTGGTGTCGATGCGTTCTTCGTGGTGCAGGTAACGCAGTTCCACCGGGGCCGTCATGCTGCCGAAGGGCAGGGCGGCGATAAAGCGCTCGTAAACCTGGCCCAGTTGCAGGCGTGAGGAAATATCGCCGTCGAAACGCAATTTGCAGCCGGTGGCGGAAATGTCCAGCAGCTTGCCGCTGAGGGGCGATTTGAGTTTTTCGCCGCTCAGTTCGATGTCTACCAGTTGTGCCAGCTTCAGGGCGGCACGAAAGGCGTTGCGGCGCTGGTGGTAGACCACTTCGTCCGGCAGGGTGGTGCGGTAGCAGCGGCCGCCGTTGGATTCGTCGAGGGTGGGCAAGCCGTTGCTTTCCCAGGCGATGCGTACGCCTTCATGAAAGCCTTCAACGCGAAACGGTTCGCCTGCGAGCAGGAAGCGTTCACCGTCGCGGGGGATCATTTCGTCGAGGGCGATCATGCTGCTATCGCGGTCCACTTCCACCAGATAGCTTTGGAAGCGCTGGCTACGCTCGTGGAAAGTGATGATCAGCGGGTCATGGCTCTCTTGCAGCAACCGCAGGTTGGAAGAGATCTCCAACGCAGTGGTGAGCACCTTGGGTGGCTGCGGAGTATCTTCCGCATTTGAGGCGTTGAACACGGTTCATCAATCTCCAGACAAAATACAACTACACGCAGGAGCCAGCATTTTGCCAGCATGTTTCACGGCTTGGTAGCGCGCGCTCATTTTTTGGGTTTAAGCCTGACTGAGTGGGCGTGGCTTCGCAAGCATTGAGGTAGAGCCGCGGGCGTCGTATAGGGCAGGAGGTTCGCCACCATTGAGGATTTTCAGCTGGTTGGCGGTGGTGGCCTGTTGGATCTGGATCGAGCGACCATTGAGCTCGTTGGCAGCTTGGCACTCGGCAAGCAATTGGGTCAGGACATTGCTCTGTTCGAGCAATTGCGCGCCCAGGCTGGAGTGGCTGGCCAGTTGCTCGAGCCCCTCGCGGTTGGTCGGCAGGTTCAGGCTGGCAAGAATTTGCGTGCGCTTACGGCCATGCTGTTCCAGCAAGATGACCAAGGCTTGCTTCTGCGCCAGGATATCTTCCAGCAGCGGCATGTCGCGGCCGTGGAGGGCGATAGACTCGGCGCGTAGCAGCTCCAGCAAGTGTTGCGCTGGAGCAAGGTCATCGTTGATCAATTGCAGTAGGTTGGTGTCGTGCATGGCTGGCCTTGGGGATTAAGCGTCCAAAAGCCTGGCGCAAGCCTGGGGCTAGCGCTGGGCTTCGAAGTTAAGCAGTTTGCTGGCTACGCGGTTGCTGTCGACCTTATAGCTGCCATCGGCAATCGCTTGCTTCAACTCGGCCACCCGGGCTTTGTCGACGGCAGGCTGATCACGCAGCTTGTCAGTGACTTTCTGCAACTGTTGAGCCTCATTGCTCAGGTGTACCGATTCCCCGCTTTTGCTGGTCTCGGCGGCGGTTGTCAGCGGCGTGGATTTGCCGGCATCACCGGTTTCCTTGCTGGTGCTGGTACGCGTACTGCCTGTCAGTGAAGGGGAGCTGTTTAAACGGCTGAAGTCGATGACCATGATGAAGTAAACCTCTGGGTATTTGGACGCTTGCCATGTTTTCGGCCATACCCTGAAAAACTTTAGGCTTGATTGTCGACAAACCAGGTCAGGTATCTGCGACCCTTTATCGGCCACAGTTTAGGGAACGCACGGCTTGAGCGCCAGCTATCTACATGGCCACTTCCACTTGCCCTGGCGCCGTGATGCGGGCCTTGATCACTCGTTGCGAATTGAGATTCTTGACCCGGATCTGTTCGCTCATGCCGCCGTTGGACAGCGCCTCGCCCGGCATCCGTACATTCAACGTGCCGCTGCGTGCCGATATCACCACTTGATCGCCCTTGCGCACGACTTCCGCCTGCTCCAGATGGGCCAGGGTAACGAGCTGGTCGGCGACCATTGGTCGGACAAGTTTCTGACCAATGGCTTGGTCCACTGAGGTGAGGTAGCCCTGATTGTTCTGGCTGATGTCCCGTTCGCGCAGCACCACGTCTTCCGGTTCGATGATGCCGGCGCGCTTGAGCGGGCGTGCAGTGGTGACCACCTCGCGAAACAGCTTGACCTGCGCCGGCACGAATACCGTCCATGGCGAGGCGCCTTCGCAGCGCACTTTGACGGTGACCCGCCCCAGCGGTTGGGCCGGGCTTTCCAGGTTGGCTGTCAATTCCTTGTCGCAATTGGGCATGCGCATGCGCGGGTCCAGCTGGTTGACCTGGATTTCATAGCGACCTTCCGTTTGACTGGTGGCCAGGTAGTCTTCTACCGTGAATTCAAGAAACCCTTGAGTGACGCCGATAAGAAGATCAGGCAGGGTGACCGAATCAGCAACGGCAGGGTTGCCGGGGTTTAAAATGCACAAAGCCGACAGCCCGCACAGCAAAGTGCGGTAGCGGGATGTCAGGCGTCGGAAAAATGTCGTTTTGGCGTTCATAACAGTTAAAAAGCAAGCGCCGTGCCGTTTAGCAATGAGCGTGCGTCGGATCTTAAAGCTTTGGGGAGTCTGGGCATGGCTGGTGTAATGGATTCGGTGAACCAGCGCACGCAATTGGTTGGGCAGAATCGACTAGAGTTGTTGCTGTTCCGTCTGGACGGTGGGCAGCTCTACGGGATCAACGTATTCAAGGTTCGCGAGGTGCTGCAATGCCCTAAGCTGACCCTGATGCCCAAATCCAGTCCTGTGGTGTGCGGTGTCGCGAATATACGAGGGGCAACCATTCCGATCCTGGATCTGGCAATGGCTACGGGTTCTGGTGGCCTGCAGGACCAGAGCAATCCGTTCGTCATCATCACTGAGTACAACACCAAGACCCAGGGTTTCCTGGTGCGCTCGGTGGAGCGCATCGTCAACATGAACTGGGAAGAGATCCATCCGCCGCCCAAGGGGACCGGACGCGATCACTACCTGACGGCGGTCACTCGGGTGGACAACCAGTTGGTGGAAATCATCGACGTGGAGAAGATCCTGGCGGAAGTCGCGCCGACCTCGGAGGCGATCTCGGCAGGAGTGGTGGATGTCGAAACCCAGCACAAGGCTGTTTCCCTGCGGGTGCTGACCGTCGATGACTCGTCGGTGGCACGCAAGCAGGTCACCCGTTGCCTGCAAACCGTAGGTGTCGAGGTAGTGGCATTGAATGATGGCCGGCAAGCGCTGGATTACTTGCGCAAACTGGTGGACGAGGGCAAGAAGCCGGAAGAGGAATTCCTCATGATGATTTCCGACATCGAGATGCCCGAAATGGACGGTTACACCCTCACGGCCGAGATACGTAATGATCCACGCATGCAAAAGCTGCATATCATCCTGCATACTTCGTTGTCAGGGGTGTTCAATCAGGCGATGGTGAAGAAGGTCGGTGCCGATGACTTCCTTGCCAAGTTCCGCCCTGATGACCTGGCATCCCGGGTAGTCGACCGGATCAAAGCAGCAGATCACAGCTAAGGGCACTCGCCCTGGCGGACATAAGATTTAAGAGGCGGCAGCATTGTCTACGGGTAATTTGGATTTTGAACAGTTCCGGGTCTTCCTGGAAAAAGCCTGTGGTATTTTGCTCGGGGAAAATAAGCAATATCTAGTCTCGAGCCGTCTCAACAAACTGATGGAGCAGCAAGGGATAAAAACCTTGGGTGAGCTGGTCCAGCGGATTCAGACCCAGCCCCGCAGTGGTTTGCGCGAGATGGTCGTGGATGCCATGACGACCAACGAAACCTTGTGGTTTCGCGACACCTACCCATTCGAGGTGTTGAAGAACAAGGTGCTTCCCGAAGCCATCAAGGCCAGCCCCAACCAACGCTTGCGCATCTGGTCGGCGGCCTGTTCGTCGGGGCAGGAGCCCTACTCGCTGTCGATGTCCATCGATGAGTTCGAGCGTAGCAACATGGGGCAGTTGAAGATGGGGGTGCAGATCGTTGCCACTGATCTGTCCGGGACCATGCTCAACAACTGCAAGACCGGTGAATATGACAGCCTGGCAATTGGACGTGGCCTGTCGGCCGAGCGCCTGCAGCGTTACTTCGAGCCCAAGGGGCCGGGGCGCTGGGTGGTCAAGGCGCCGATCAAGAGCCGCGTGGAGTTCCGCTCGTTCAACCTGCTGGACAGCTACGCCAGTCTCGGCAAGTTCGACATCGTGTTCTGTCGCAATGTGTTGATCTACTTCTCGGCGGAGGTCAAGAAGGACATCCTGATGCGCATTCACAGCACCCTGAAGCCTGGCGGCTACCTGTTCCTGGGGGCTTCCGAAGCCCTCAATGGGCTGCCGGATCATTATCAGATGGTGCAATGCAGTCCGGGCATCATCTACCAGGCCAAGTAGCCAGCAGATCGTCGTACCGAAAAAGGAGGCCATTGGGCCTCCTTTTTTGTGCCTGCAATTATCTGACGCGCCGGCTGAAAGCGGCAGGGTGGTTGCCGCTTTGCCGGTGTTTCGCGGAAATCCGTTGCCGCTTTTCTGGCATTGCCGCCTTGCCGTCGCCGGCAAACCCTTGAAATACGGGGTTTGATGACTTGGCACGCAGCTTGCTATATCCGAGTTACGAAAAATCAGGTCACCCAAAGGTTTCCGCCATGAGCATCAGCTTCGATAAAGCGCTCGGTATCCACGAACAGGCCCTTGGCTTTCGCGCCAAGCGTGCCGAAGTTCTGGCCAACAACATCGCCAACGCCGATACCCCGAACTACAAGGCTCGGGACCTGGACTTCTCTGCCGTGCTTGCCGAGCAGAATCAGAAGGCCCAGAACGGTACCTTCGCGTTGAACATGACCAACAACCGGCATATCGAAGCCCAGGGCTTGAGCAGTGGTGATGAATCGCTGCTGTATCGCACCCCGATGCAACCTTCGATCGACCAGAACACCGTGGACGCCCAGCTGGAGCAATCGAGCTACGCGCAGAACTCGGTGGATTTCCAGGCCAGCTTCACGCTGCTCAACAGCAAATTCAAAGGGCTGGTAGCAGCCCTGCGCGGAGAGTAATCCATGTCCCTCGCCAGTGTTTTCAATATTGCCGGTAGTGGCATGAGCGCCCAGACCACCCGTCTGAACACCGTCGCCAGTAACATCGCCAACGCCGAGAGCGTCTCGTCGAGCATCGACCAGACCTACCGCGCTCGTCACCCGGTGTTTGCCACCATGTTCCAGGGTGCGCAAAGCGGCGGCAGCGACTCGCTGTTCCAGAACCAGGACGCTGCCGGCCAGGGCGTGCAGGTACTGGGTGTGGTCGAAGACCAGAGCAACCTCGAAGCTCGTTACGAGCCGAACCATCCCGCCGCTGATGCCAAGGGTTATGTCTACTACCCCAACGTCAACGTGGTGGAAGAAATGGCCGACATGATTTCTGCCAGCCGTTCGTTCCAGACCAACGCTGAAATGATGAACACCGCCAAAACCATGATGCAGAAGGTCCTGACCCTGGGTCAGTGATAAGGGGCGAAGACCATGAGCGTTACTGATACCACCAACGCCCCATCCCTCAAGGATATCCTGGCGAATTCGTCGAAAACGACGAGCAATACCAGCGCCGACGGCCTGGCCGCGGCGACCAACAGCGCCACCGGCAAACAGAGCCTGGGCAAGGACGCATTCCTCAAGCTGCTGGTAACCCAGCTGAACAACCAGAACCCGCTGGATCCGCAGGACAACAGTGCGTTCGTTGCGCAGTTGGCGCAGTTCTCCACCCTGGAAGGCATCACCACCCTCAACTCCTCGGTGAATGCGATCACGGGTAACTACAAGTCTTCCCAGGCCTTGCAGGCTTCGTCCCTGGTGGGGCGCTCGGTCATCGTGCAGACCGGCACTACCCAGGTCGACACCAGCAAGAGCATGACCGGCTCGGTCACCGTGCCATCCAGCGTGAACTCGGTCACCGTGACCGTCACCGACAAGGACGGCAATACCGTCAAGACCATCGACATGGGCAGCCAGAAGGCCGGCAACGCCAGCTTTGTCTGGGATGGCACCAAGACTGACGGCACCAAGGCGGATCCGGGCAACTACACCTTCAAGGCCAGCACCACCATCGATGGCAAGGGCACTGATCTGATCACCTACCTGCCGGCCACGGTCAATAGCGTGACCATCAGCCAGACCGGCGGCGAGTTGATGTTGAACCTCGCCGGCATGAGCAGCCCGATTGCCCTGTCCAAAGTACAAACCATTGGTATCTAGAGCCGACTAACCGGCACAAGGAGTGGAATATGTCTTTCAATATCGGCCTTAGCGGTCTCTACGCTGCCAACAAACAGCTGGACGTTACCGGCAACAACATCGCCAACGTCGCTACCACCGGCTTCAAATCCTCCCGTGCGGAGTTCGCCGACGTCTATTCGGCCACCAAGCTGGGCAGCGGCACCCAGGTGATTGGTAACGGTGTGCGCCTGGCCAACGTTTCCCAGCAGTTCACCAACGGTGATATCAACAACACCGGTAATGTGCTGGACATGGGCATCCAGGGCCAGGGCTTCTTCGTGCTGAGCACCAACGGCTCCCTGACCTACACCCGTGCCGGTACCTTCAAGACCGACAAGGAAGGCTACATCACCAACAGTGACGGCACTGCCCGCCTGCAAGGTTATGCGGTCGATGCCAACGGCAAGATCATCAACGGTGTGCTGACCGACCTGCGGATCGATACTTCGAACCTGGCGCCAAAGCCAACCGACTCGATCTCCTCGACGATCAACCTGAACTCCGATTCGACGCCGATCGATGTGGGTGCGACCACTCCGGCCTATGTGTTCAATCCGACCGACAACACCACCTACACCAAGCAGTTCAGCACGCCTGTGTATGACACCCAGGGCAACAAGCACGTCATGGATCAGTACATGATCAAGACGCCGAACGCCAATGAGTGGCAAACCTACACGCTGATTGATGGTCGCAACCCGGACGGTACTGCATTCACCATGGCCAACCAGTCGCCGATCACCATGAAGTTCGACTCGTCGGGCAAGCTCAGCAGCATGACCCCGCCAGCTGCGCCTGGGACCACGCCGTATACCATTACCGGTAACAGCATTGTCATGTCGGCTGCGGCCTGGACCCCGGGTACCGTCACTAACGGCGTGTTCACTCCCAATGGCGCCAAGCCTGCACCTAACGGTGTCAGCATCGACATGACCAAAACCGGTTCGGTGTTTGGCGAAAGCACCCGCTCGGTGATCGCGCAGAACGGCTACTCCACTGGCCAGATCAGCAGCCTGACCATCGATGGCACCGGTGTGATGCTGGCCAACTTCAGCAACGAGCAGACCAAGCCGATCGGTCAGATCTCCCTGGCCAGCTTCACCAACGAGCAGGGCCTGCAGCCGGTAGGCGGCACTCAGTGGAAAGAGACCTACTCGTCCGGTATTCCAGGTTATGACGCGCCGAAGACTGGCACCCTGGGGGCGATTCAGTCCAACTCCCTGGAAGAGTCCAACGTCAACCTGACCAACGAACTGGTAAACCTGATCAAGGCCCAGAGCAACTATCAGGCGAACGCCAAGACCATCTCCACCCAGAGCACCATCATGCAGACCATCATCCAGATGACCTGATGCAGGTTGGCTGAAACGCTTTACGAAAAGCCCCTCCTCGAGGGGCTTTTTTGTGCCTGTTCGATAGTGCTGTTCGCTCTGCAAGAACCGCTGCCGCAGGGGCTGGCTTGCCAGCGAAGGCGCTCTCGGTGCAGTGCAAGGCTTCGGGCCTCTTCGCTGGCAAGCAGGCTCCTGCAGCTTTGTTGCGGGCAAAAGAAAACCCCCGATAAACCGGAGGTCTATCGGGGGGTGGGGCAGGTGCCCGCAGGCACCTGTCGGCTCAGCTTATTGGCAAGCTTCGCAATCCGGCTCGTCGATGGCGCAAGCCTTAGGTACAGGAGCTGGGCCGGCTGGAGCCGCGAGGACCGAGTCGTCACCGTGGTTGCCGCCGCTGGAAACAGCGTTCAGCTTGCCGGTGTTGATGGTGGACTTCTCGGTGCTGGTGGCGGCCAGGGCGCGGAGGTAGTAGGTGGTTTTCAGGCCACGGTACCAAGCCATGCGGTAGGTCACGTCCAGCTTCTTGCCCGAAGCGCCGGCGATGTACAGGTTCAGCGACTGAGCCTGGTCGATCCACTTCTGGCGACGGCTGGCGGCGTCGACGATCCACTTGGTTTCCACTTCGAAGGCAGTCGCGTAGAGCTCCTTGAGCTCCTGCGGGATGCGCTCGATCTGCTGTACCGAACCGTCGTAGTACTTCAGGTCGTTGATCATGACCGAGTCCCACAGACCGCGAGCCTTCAGGTCGCGAACCAGGTACGGGTTGATCACGGTGAATTCGCCCGACAGGTTGGATTTCACATAGAGGTTCTGATAGGTCGGTTCGATCGACTGCGACACGCCGGTGATGTTGGCGATGGTGGCGGTCGGTGCGATGGCCATGATGTTGGAGTTACGAATGCCTTTCTGTACACGGGCGCGAACCGGTGCCCAGTCCAGGGATTCGTTGAGGTCCACATCGATGTACTTCTGGCCACGGGCTTCGATCAGGATCTGTTGCGAATCCAGCGGCAGGATGCCCTTGGACCACAGCGAACCCTGGAAGGTCTCGTAGGCGCCGCGCTCGTCGGCCAGGTCGCAGGAAGCCTGGATTGCGTAGTAGCTGACCGCTTCCATGGACTTGTCGGCGAACTCGACGGCTGCGTCGGAACCGTAGGCGATGTGCTGCAGGTACAGCGCATCCTGGAAGCCCATGATGCCCAGGCCGACCGGACGGTGCTTGAAGTTGGAGTTCTTCGCTTGCGGCACCGAGTAGTAGTTGATGTCGATCACGTTGTCGAGCATGCGCACGGCAGTGTTCACGGTGCGTTGCAGCTTGGCGGTATCCAGCTTGCCGTCGACGATGTGGTTCGGCAGGTTGATCGAGCCCAGGTTGCAGACTGCGATCTCGTCCTTGTTGGTGTTCAGGGTGATCTCGGTGCACAGGTTCGAGCTGTGGACCACGCCCACGTGCTGCTGCGGGCTGCGCAGGTTGCACGGGTCCTTGAAGGTCAGCCATGGGTGGCCGGTCTCGAAGAGCATGGACAGCATCTTGCGCCACAGGTCTTTGGCCTGGACGGTCTTGAACAGCTTGATCTTGTTGTACTCGGTCAGGGCTTCGTAGTACTCGTAGCGCTCTTCGAAGGCCTTGCCGGTCAGGTCGTGCAGATCAGGCACTTCCGATGGCGAGAACAGGGTCCACTTGCCGTCGTCGAAGACGCGCTTCATGAACAGGTCGGGGATCCAGTTGGCGGTGTTCATGTCGTGGGTACGACGGCGGTCATCACCGGTGTTCTTGCGCAGCTCGATGAACTCTTCGATGTCCATGTGCCAGGTTTCCAGGTAGGCACAGACAGCGCCCTTGCGCTTGCCACCCTGGTTCACGGCTACCGCGGTGTCGTTGACCACTTTCAGGAAGGGCACGACGCCCTGGGACTTGCCGTTGGTGCCCTTGATGTAGGAGCCCAGTGCACGTACCGGAGTCCAGTCGTTGCCCAGGCCGCCGGCGAATTTCGACAGCATGGCGTTGTCGTGGATGGCGCCGTAGATGCCTGACAGGTCGTCCGGAACGGTGGTCAGGTAGCAGCTCGACAGCTGTGGACGCAGGGTGCCGGCGTTGAACAGGGTCGGGGTCGAAGCCATGTAGTCGAAGGACGACAACAGGTTGTAGAACTCGATGGCGCGGTCTTCACGTTGTTTCTCTTCGATTGCCAGGCCCATGGCCACGCGCATGAAGAAGATCTGTGGCAGTTCGAAACGCACGCCATCCTTGTGGATGAAGTAGCGGTCGTACAGGGTCTGCAGGCCCAGGTAGGTGAACTGCTGGTCGCGCTCGTGGTTGATCGCCTTGCCGAGTTTTTCCAGATCGAACTCGGCCAGTACCGGGTTCAGCAATTCGAACTCGATACCCTTGGCGACGTAAGCCGGCAGCGCCTTGGCGTACAGGTCGGCCATTTCGTGGTGGGTGGCGCTTTCGGCTACTTCGAGGAAGCCCAAGCCTTCGGCACGCAGGGTGTCCATCAGCAGGCGGGCAGTCACGAACGAGTAGTTCGGCTCGCGCTCGACCAGGGTGCGGGCAGTCATCACCAGAGCGGTGTTGACGTCTTTGAGTGCCACGCCGTCGTAGAGGTTCTTCAGAGTTTCGCGCTGGATCAGGTCGCCGTCGACTTCTTCCAGGCCTTCGCAGGCTTCGCTGACGATAGTGTTCAGGCGGCCCATGTCCAGGGGCGCGAAGCTGCCATCGGTGCGGGTGATGCGGATCGAAGGGTGGGCTTGTACCGGCTCTTCGCTGGTGGAGCGGGTGGCCCGTTCCTTGGCGCGGGAGTCACGGTAGATCACGTAGTCGCGGGCGACTTTCTGCTCGCCGGCGCGCATCAGGGCCAGTTCGACCTGGTCCTGGATCTCTTCGATGTGGATGGTGCCGCCCGAAGGCATGCGACGCTTGAAGGTTGCGGTGACCTGTTCGGTCAGGCGCGCCACGGTGTCGTGGATTCGCGACGAGGCAGCGGCGGTGCCGCCTTCAACTGCGAGGAACGCTTTGGTGATCGCGACGGTGATCTTGTCATCGGTATAAGGAACGACAGTGCCGTTACGCTTGATCACGCGCAATTGGCCAGGTGCGGTAGCAGACAGATCCTGAGTGGAATCGGCGGCCTGCGGCGCATTGGCCTGCGAGTTCTCGCGAGTTGTGTCGGTTTGCATGGGTGTCTCCACGTTCTCTATGTTTGTTTGGGCACCGTTTGGGTGCCCACCGTTCCGTCCTGAAGCACTACAGCCGGCATAGGCCGGGCATAACGACTTCGGGACAGTTCAGGAAGGGGGCTATAGGCGCCGCTTCCATGCCGAAGTCATGGGTGCCGAGCCGGGGCTCGGCACCTTATTCCTGGTGGGTGACAGTCTTGTTGCTGCAACACCCGTACCGCTTTCTCCTGGACAGGGTGGAAAACGATGCCATCCGCACGCGCGGTCTTGGTCTTCTGAAACAGCGATTGGTTCCACCAAACGGGGCAAGAAAAGGGCTTGAGTTTCTTGGCTGAATTGTGTTTGGTTTTTTGCGCAAAACCCTAGATATAGGGATTTTTAGCCGCCGGGCTACAAGATAATGCGTTTGGGGGGCTGATTGCAACGTACTGCCTGTGGATAAGGTTGTGCGTAAATTGTGTATGGACTGGGTAAAACTCACGCAGCCCGCAGTCCCAGTGGATGGAACCGTTTGTCACTGTTTTTTACCGTCGAAAATTGCCTTGGGCGGATTTTTGCGGGCGCGAACCCTATCACAAAAAAACGCCCTGACCGAGTCGTTTTAGCCGCTTGTGTCGGCGCCTGTGCCGGTTGCTACAATCGGCAGCGATCGACCGGGGTTTCCCGGCCTTTCCCATGGCAAACCAGCCACCTTTCCCAGAGCGTGTTATCCGCCTTTTTCATGACAGAAAGACGGGGGCTTTCCTGCTCAAGGTGGACTGGCAATAGAACAAGAAGAGGTCGTGCGTGGAACAGGAAGCCTGGCAGGTACTGATTGTCGAGGATGACCAGCGTCTGGCTGAGTTGACCCGTGAATATCTCGAAAGCAATGGCCTGCAGGTGGCGATCGAGGGCAACGGTGCCCGGGCCGCGGCCAGGATCATTGCCGAGCAGCCGGATCTGGTGATCCTCGACCTGATGCTGCCCGGTGAAGACGGCCTGAGCATCTGCCGCAAGGTTCGGGATCGTTATGACGGAGTGATCCTCATGCTCACCGCCCGTACCGATGACATGGACCAGATCATGGGCCTGGACCTGGGTGCCGACGACTATGTCTGCAAGCCGGTGCGCCCGCGGTTGCTGCTGGCGCGCATCCAGGCCCTGCTGCGCCGTAGCGAAGCGCCGGAGCCGGCGGTGGAGAAAACCCGCCGCCTGCAGTTCGGCCCGCTGGTGGTGGACAATGCCCTGCGCGAGGCCTGGCTGAGCGATGCCGGGATCGAATTGACCAGTGCCGAGTTCGACCTGCTGTGGCTGCTGGTGGCCAATGCCGGGCGGATCCTGTCCCGGGAAGAAATCTTCACCGCCCTGCGCGGCATCGGCTATGACGGCCAGGACCGCTCCATCGATGTGCGGATCTCGCGCATCCGCCCGAAGATCGGTGACGATCCGGAGCACCCGCGGCTGATCAAGACCATTCGCAGCAAGGGTTACCTGTTCGTCCCCGAAGCTGCCGCCGACATGCGCTCGTGAACTCGATCTTCCTGCGGATCTACGGCGGTATGTGCGCCGCGCTGATCCTCGTGGCGTTGCTTGGAGTCCTGGCCCTGCATCTGTTGAACCAGGTGCGCAGCGAGCAGTACCGCGAGCGGCTGGCCCACGGCACTTTTTCGCTGATGGCGGACAACCTGCAGCCGATGAGCGAGATCGAGCGTCGCCGGGCGCTGGCGGTGTGGGAGCGCTTGCTGGGCATTCCCCTGAGTCTCAAGACCTTCAGCCAGACCGACCTGGACAGTAGCCAGCGCGGTCGGGTGCTGCGCGGCCAGGCGCTGGTGGAGCAGACCGGCCCCTTCGCCGCCCGGGTCTATCGCCTGGTCAGCGAGAAGGAACAGCTGCTGCTCAGTGCCGAGGTCCAGCAGATCAGCGAGCAGTTGGCCCGGGCCACTATCTACCTGCTGGCGGATGAGCTGGTGCGTTATCCGGTGGCAGAGCAACCCCAGCGCCTGGCTGCACTCAAGGAAGCCAAGGGGTTTGGCTTCGATATGCAGTTGTCGACTCTGGACGCCGCCGACATGGACGAGGATCAGCGGCGCCGGGTGGCCGAGGGCGACACGGTGATGGCCCTGGGCAAGGGTGGCGATTCGATCCGGGTCTTCGCCGGCCTGGTGGGCACGCCCTGGGTGCTGGAGATCGGCCCGCTGTATCAGATGAATCCCTATCCGCCGCAATGGCTGGTGCTGATTGCCGTGCTGGGCCTGAGCCTGATCGGCCTGATCGTCTATCTATTGGTGCGCCAGCTGGAGCGGCGCCTCAGCGGCCTGGAGTCGGCGGCCACGCGCATCGCCAAGGGCAGCCTGGAAACCCGCGTGCCGGCCCGTGGCGCGGACTCGGTGGGGCGCCTGGCGGCGGCCTTCAATGGCATGGCCGAGCACTTGCAGCGCCTGCTGGCGATTCAGCGCGAGCTGGTACGTGCGGTGTCCCATGAGTTGCGCACACCCGTGGCGCGGCTGCGTTTCGGCCTGGAGATGATTGCTTCGGCGAGCACCGATCAGGCCCGGCAGAAGTACCTGGACGGCATGGACAACGACATTCAGGACCTCGACCGGCTGGTGGACGAAATGCTGACCTACGCCCGCCTGGAGCAGGGCTCGCCGGCGCTGAATTTCCAGCGTATCGACCTGGATGCGCTGATCAACCAGGTGATCAGCGAACTGGCGCCGTTGCGGGCCAATCTCAAGGTCCGGCGTGGCCTGTGCCTGTCTGCCGCCGAGTGTGACGGTGCGTGGGTCGAGGCCGAGCCGCGCTACCTGCACCGGGCCTTGCAGAACCTGGTGGGCAACGCCATGCGTCATGCCGAGTCCCAGGTGACGGTCAGCTATCAGGTAGGGCAGTTGCGCTGCCGGGTGGATGTGGAAGATGACGGTCCCGGCGTGCCGGAGCATGCCTGGGAAAAGATCTTCACCCCATTCCTGCGCCTGGATGACAGCCGCACCCGGGCTTCCGGCGGGCATGGGCTGGGGCTGTCGATTGTGCGGCGGATCATCCATTGGCACGAGGGCCGTGCCCTGATCAGCAAGAGCAAGAACCTGGGCGGTGCCTGCTTCAGCCTGAGCTGGCCACGGCATCAGGAACCCCGTTGAGGGCGGCCCCGGTTCAGGCCTTGATGGCCACCAGGCTCAGCAGATGATCGTCTTGCACGGCGAACTGCCCTTGCAGTTCGCGGCCGTGCTGCCATTCCTCGGACAGATCGGTCAGCAGGCGCATCCGCACCGGCCCTTCGGCAGACCATTCCAGGACTTCGGCGTGTTCGAAATAGAAGCGTTTGTGCACCAGCGGGTACAGGGCCTTGAACAGGCTTTCCTTGATCGAGAAGGTCAGGGTTACCGCCAGTGCATGCAGCTCGGCCGGCAACTGGTCGCGGCGCTGCAGTTCGGCCGGGGTCAGGATCTGCTCCGCCAGTTTGGCCGCACGTTCTGCACTGAGCAGGTGTTCCAGGTCCATTCCCAGGCCACGCCAGTGTTGCTTGTCGGCGACGATGGCCGCGGCGCGTCCGCTGCTGTGGGTGATCGAACCGCAGATGTGTTCGGGCCAGATCGGCGCTCGGTCATCGCCAATGGGCGGTACCCAGTCCAGTCGTTGCAGTTGCTGCAAGGCGGCTCGGGCACACAGGCGTCCAGCGAGAAATTCGGCCTGACGCTTGGCCACCGAACGCTGGATGCTCGGCGGTGCCTCAATGCCGCTGCGCTGAAAATCATCCGCGGCAAGTTGCCCGGGATCGAACCGGGTACTTAGCCAGAGGGCTTGGGGCAGGACGTTCGGCAGCGGCCAGGCAGCGTCCAGAGGGGTGCAGCAAGCGGGGAGGGGGGGGAGAGCATTCATGGCCGCTAGTGTGCCGGGTTGCTGCGTTTGAGGGTAGTCGGGTGAAGCGCAAAGGGTTGCCGCAGCGCACTGACCGCAACCCAGGTACGGCGGCTAGCCAAACAGTTTTTTGAAGAATGCCTGCATGTCTGCCCAGGAACGCTCATCGGCGGCCTTGTTGTAGCCGATGTCCGGCCCGCCGTGTTCGCCATGGCTCAGGCGGTCGGCATCGGGATTGCTGAAGCCATGCTTGGCTCCCTCCAGGCTGACGAAGCGGTAGTCGGCGCCGGCCTTGTCCATTTCCGTTTTGAAGGTGGTGACGTTGTCCGCCGTCACCATGCTGTCCTGGGCCCCATGTTCCACCAGGATCTTGGCCTTGACGCTGCCGGGGGTAGCCGGTGTGGCGGTGGCCAGGGCACCGTGGAAACTCACCACGCCGGCCAGGGGCAGGCCCTGGCGCGCGGCGTCCAGGACAATCTTGCCGCCAAAGCAGTAGCCGATGGCGGCGAGTTTCTGCGGATCGGTCTGCGGTTGCTGTTTCAACAGCTCAAGGCCGGCGTTGAAACGTGCACTGGCAGCGGTACTGTCCTTCAGCGCGGCCTGCATGAAGGCCATGGCGTCCGCCGGGTGTTCGGTGTGCTTGCCCTGGCCGTACATGTCGATGGCCAGGGCACTGTAGCCAAGGGCGGCAAGGTCCCGGGCCCGGCGCTTGGCGTAGTCGTTGAGGCCCCACCATTCATGCACCACCACGATGCCCGGGCGCGGGCCCTGTAGGGCGTCGTCGTAGGCGTAGTAGCCGATCAACTGAGTGCCGTCGGTGCTGCGATAGGGAATTTCCTGAGTCTTGATGGCGGCCTGGCTGAGGCTGCCGAGGGTTAACAGGACCAATGCGACGAGCATGCGCATGAGGGGAACTCCGGTTGAAAAGGTGTCAGCACAGCCTAGTCGATCTGGTTCAGGCGAGGTTAAGGGTGTGTTCAGGGGGAGTTCAGGGCGGGCTGTTTACTCTAGCCCCGTACCCAAAAAGCCAATAGCGCAAAGGAAACTTCCTATGACTTCATTGAAAAAACTGTTCCTGGCCTTTACCGTCTTCGGCGCCAGCGCCGCTGCCCAAGCCGCTGACAGCAACTTCGTTGGGTTGTCCTTCGGCCAGACCAGCGACAAGATCAACAAGTCCAGCCAGCTCAACAGCAACCTGGGCCACCCGAACGCCGATGGCGTGATCGGCAAGGACAACACCTGGGGCATACGCGCCGGTCAACAGAATGACCAGGGTCGTTACTACGCTACCTACGATTATGTGTCTGGCTCCCACAACGGCATTAAACTGCGCCAGCAGAACCTGCTGGGCAGCTACGATATGTTCCTGCCGGTGACCAGCAGCACCAAACTCTTTGGCGGCGGCACGGCCGGCCTGACCAAGCTGACTCAGGAGTCTCCGGGCTTCAGCCGTGACAGCGACATTGGTTACGCGGTGGGCGTACAGGCCGGCGTCCTGCAACAGGTTTCACAGAACACCTCGGTGGAGCTCGGCTACCGTTACCTGCGCAGCAATGCCGGGACCGAGATGAGCGAGCGCGGTGGCAGCAAGCAGGGTTCGCTGAGCCTTACCAGCAGCGCCCAGACCTACCTGTCGGCCAACTACGCTTTCTGATAAGCGGCCTGGCCTGGACCGCGCCGGATCGTGCCTTGGGCACGGTCCGGCGTTGGCGCATTAATCATCAGGGCGCAGGGGCGCCCCTGGAGATGTCGAATTTTGCCTGGGAGAGCGTTATGAAGTTGCTGGTCGTCGAAGATGAGGCGCTGTTGCGTCATCATTTGCAAACCCGCCTCACCGACAGCGGTCATGTCGTCGAGTCCGTGGCCAACGCCGAGGAGGCGCTGTATCAGACCGAGCAGTTCAACCACGATCTGGCGGTGATCGACCTGGGCCTGCCCGGCATGGGCGGGCTGGACCTGATCCGCCAGTTGCGCAACCGTGGCAAGACGTTCCCGATCCTCATCCTCACGGCCCGTGGCAACTGGCAGGACAAGGTCGAGGGCCTGGCGGCCGGTGCGGACGACTATGTGGTCAAGCCATTCCAGTTCGAAGAGCTGGATGCGCGCCTGAATGCGCTGCTGCGGCGCTCCAGTGGCTTTACCCAGTCCACCATCATTGCCGGGCCGCTGCTGCTGGACCTGAATCGCAAGCAGGCCTCCCTGGATGAGCAGCCCCTGGCCCTGACGGCCTATGAGTACCGGATTCTCGAATACCTGATGCGTCATCATCAGCAAGTGGTGGCCAAGGACCGGCTCATGGAGCAGTTGTACCCGGACGACGACGAGCGCGATCCGAATGTCATCGAAGTGCTGGTGGGCCGCTTGCGGCGCAAGCTTGAGGGGCCGTCGGGCTTCAAGCCGATCGATACGGTGCGTGGCCTGGGCTACCTGTTCAACGAGCGTTGCCGATGATTCGATCGCTGCGCCTGCGCCTGATGCTGGCCGCCACGACCCTGGCGGTGCTGTTCATGCTGGCCCTGCTGCCAGCCATGCAGGGGGCGTTCAGCCTGGCGTTGCAGGACTCTATCGAGCAGCGCCTGGCTTCCGATGTCACCACCCTGATCAGTGCGGCGCGGATCGAGAACAACCGCCTGCAGATGCCGGCGCAATTGCCCGACGAGCGCTTCAACCTCGCCGACAGCCGCCTGCTGGGCTACATCTACGATCGCGAAGGGCACCTGGTCTGGCGCTCGCGGGCGACCCAGGAAGAGAACATCAACTACCGGCCGCGGTACGACGGGCGTGGCAATGAGTTCGCCAGGATCCGCGAAGCCAACGGCCAGGAGTTCTTTGTCTACGACGTCGAGATCAAGCTGCTGGGGGGCAAGAGCGCGGCCTTCAGTATCGTCGCGCTGCAGCCGGTGCGTGAGTACCAGCAAACCCTGGAAGGCGTTCGGGAAAACCTCTACCTGGGGTTCGGCGCTGCCTTGCTGGTGCTCCTGGCACTGCTCTGGCTCGGCCTGACCTGGGGATTGCAAGCCTTGCGACGCTTGAGCCAGGAGCTGGACCAGATCGAAAGCGGCACCCGCCAGAGCCTCAGTGAGGAGCACCCGCGCGAGCTGTTGCGCCTGACGGGCTCGTTGAACCGCCTGCTGCAAAGCGAGCGCGAGCAGCGCAGCCGCTATCGTGACTCCCTGGATGACCTGGCCCACAGCCTGAAAACCCCGTTGACGGTGTTGCAGGGCGTGAGCGAGGACATGGCGCAACGCCCCCAGGATCGTGAGCAGGCCTGGGTGCTGCAGGCGCAGATCGAGCGCATGAGCCAGCAGATCAGTTACCAGTTGCAGCGCGCCAGCCTGCGCAAGAGCGGCCTGGTGCGCCACCAGGTGCGGCTGCGGCCGGTGCTGCAAAGCCTCTGCGACACCCTGGACAAGGTCTATCGCGACAAGCAGGTACGGGTGTCCTTCGACTTGCCGGAACGCTGCTACCTGCCGATCGAGCACGGCGCTTTGCTGGAGTTGCTCGGCAACCTGTTGGAGAACGCTTATCGCCTGTGCCTGAGCTCAGTGCGCATCAGCGTGCGCGAGACCCTGGAAGGCTCCGAGTTGTGTGTGGAAGACGACGGCCCCGGCGTGCCACCCGATCAGCGGGCGCGGATTCTGCAGCGCGGTGAGCGCCTGGATCGCCAGCACCCGGGGCAGGGCATCGGCCTGGCGGTGGTCAAGGACATCATCGAGAGCTACGGCGCGCAACTGACCCTGGGGGATTCGGCCCTGGGGGGGGCGGCCTTCCGGATTCACTTTCCGGCCCTGTAGGGGGCTACTGTTCCCGGGCGCGGTAGGCGCCCGGGGTCAGGCCGGTCCATTTCTTGAACGCCCGGTGAAAGGCCGAGGGCTCGGAAAAACCCAGTTGTTCGGCGATCTGTTGCAATGACAGGTCGGCCCGGCCGAGGTGGTAGATGGCAATGTCGCGGCGCAGCTCATCCTTCAGCTCCTGAAAGCTCGAACCTTCTTCGCGTAGATGCCGGCGCAGGGTCTGCGGGCTGACGTGCAGGTGCTGGGCGACGCTTTCCAGGTCGGGCCAGTGCTCGCGGTCGCGACTGAGCAGGCGGCGCAGCTGGCTGCTGAGGCTGTCGCCTTCATCCGGGCGCGACAACAGGTCGGCGGGAGAGCGTTCGAGGAAGTGCTTGAGGGTGCGTTCGTCCTGCAGCAGCGGCATGCCCAGGTAGCGACTGTGGAACAGCAGGCTGCTGCGCTCCTGGGTGAATTGCAGCGGGCAAGGGAAAAGCAGGTCGTATTCCGCGCCGTGATCGGGCTTGGGGTAGCTGAAGCAGGCCTGCTCCAGGCGGATGCGCTGGCCGATCAACCAACTGCCGAGGCGATGCCAGATCACCAGCAGGCTCTCGCTGAGAAAGTGCTCGGGATCCCATAGCTCGGAATCATCCAGGCTCAGCCGGGCCATTTCTCCTTCACGCGTCAGACTCAGACGCGGGGCTTCCGGAAACAGGCTATAAAATAATAAGCCGCGATTGAGTGCTTTTTCCAAGGTACGGCAGTGGATCAGCGCGTGGCACATCATGGCGAAGGTCCCGCGCTTGCTGGGGCCATGGCCGAACCCGAGGTACTCGTCATCCAGCTCCAGCCACAGTTGCTGCAATAGACGGGTGAATTGCTCGGGGGCGATACGGGCCTTGGGTTGGTTCAGCAGTTCGGGGCTGATGCCCAACTGATGCAGCAGGGGCGCGTAGTCATAGCCGTGCCGGCGTGCTCCGCCCAAGGCGGCACGGGCAAAGTGGCTGGCGATGGTGCGTTCGCGCATGCAGGCAGGTCCGTCCATTGAGTGGCGGATCTTAGCCAGCCCCCAGGAAGGGAACAAGGCGGATATCCGCCAAATTGTAGGACGAGAGAGGGTGAGTGGGCGGAAATCCGCCAGCTTCAGCCTGCGCAACGGATGCAAGGATCAGCCCGCACCCCTGATGTCTAAAGGCCTGCAAGGCTTTTTCACAAGGTGGCACGGGCTTTGCGATAGAGCCGGAAGATCTGCCAGCACGCAGCTCGACACAACAAATCCCTCCAGCGCAGGAGGGTTCGCACTTTAGGCACCGCATGCATCGACGGAAAGTGCATGCCGGGGCTCTTGAGGAAACTTGCAATGACGACTCGTCAGCCACTGTACAAATCCCTGTATTTCCAGGTGATCGTTGCCATCGCCATCGGCATCCTGCTCGGCCACTTCTACCCTCAGACCGGCGTGGCTCTCAAGCCCCTGGGTGACGGCTTCATCAAACTGATCAAGATGGTCATCGCTCCGATCATTTTCTGTACCGTGGTGAGTGGTATCGCCGGCATGCAGAACATGAAGTCGGTGGGCAAGACCGGCGGCTATGCGCTGCTGTACTTCGAAATCGTCTCCACCATCGCCCTGCTGATCGGCCTGATCGTGGTCAACGTGGTGCAGCCGGGGGCCGGCATGCACATCGACGCTTCGACCCTGGACGCCTCGAAAGTTGCAGCCTACGTGACTGCCGGTAATGACCAGAGCATCGTCGGCTTCATCCTCAACATCATCCCGGCCACCATCGTCGGCGCCTTCGCCAATGGCGATATCCTGCAGGTGCTGATGTTCTCCGTGGTGTTCGGTTTCGCCCTGCATCGCCTGGGCGCCTACGGCAAGCCGGTGCTGGATTTCATCGACCGTTTCGCCCATGTGATGTTCAACATCATCAACATGATCATGAAGCTCGCGCCCCTGGGTGCGCTGGGCGCCATGGCGTTCACCATTGGTGCCTACGGTGTGGGTTCCCTGGTGCAACTGGGTCAACTGATGATCTGCTTCTACATCACCTGCGTGGTGTTCGTGCTGGTGGTCCTGGGGGCAATCTGCCGCGCCCACGGCTTCAGCGTGATCAAGCTGATCCGCTACATCCGTGAAGAACTGCTGATCGTGCTGGGGACTTCCTCCTCGGAATCGGCCCTGCCGCGCATGCTGATCAAGATGGAACGCCTGGGCGCCAAGAAGTCGGTGGTCGGCCTGGTGATCCCTACCGGTTATTCGTTCAACCTCGACGGTACTTCGATCTACCTGACCATGGCTGCGGTGTTCATTGCCCAGGCCACTGATACCCACATGGACATCACTCACCAGATCACCCTGCTGCTGGTGCTGCTGCTGTCTTCCAAAGGCGCTGCCGGTGTGACGGGCAGTGGATTCATCGTCCTGGCCGCGACCCTGTCGGCCGTGGGTCACCTGCCGGTGGCCGGCCTGGCGCTGATCCTGGGTATCGACCGCTTCATGTCCGAAGCTCGCGCCCTGACCAACCTGGTGGGCAACGCCGTGGCTACCGTAGTGGTTGCCAAGTGGGTCAAGGAGCTGGACGAAGACAAGCTGCAATCCGAGCTGGCTTCCGGTGGCCGGCCGATTACCGACACCCGTGAAACCGATGACCTGGGTGTGGCCGAAGGCCCGGCACCGAACATCAAGTAAGCCTTGAGCTATATAAGGAACCCGCTTCGGCGGGTTTTTTATTGCCTGGCGATTGAGCGCAACGGTCAGCCCGGCTGACTGTTGCGGTGATTGTTGCGGGCGTCGCGGCTGCCTACTCTGTGGGCTGCCGATCAAGAGGAGAGGGCTATGCAAGGGCCGTTGGCGTCACTCAAGGTACTGGATTTCTCCACCCTGCTGCCGGGGCCCTTCGCCTCGTTGCTGCTGGCGGACATGGGCGCCGAGGTCCTGCGCATCGAGTCGCCGACCCGCATGGATCTGTTGCGGGTGTTGCCGCCCCACGATGCCGGGGTTTCCGCCAGCCACGCTTATCTCAACCGCAACAAGCGCAGCCTGGCCCTGGACCTCAAGCGTCCCGAAGCGCTGGAGGTGGTGCGGCAACTGGTGCAGGACTACGACATTGTTCTCGAACAGTTCCGCCCGGGCGTGATGGAGCGCCTGGGGCTGGGTTACCAGGCCTTGAAGGCGATCAACCCGCGGCTGATCTACGTCTCCATTACCGGCTATGGCCAGACCGGCCCCTACCGGGACCGCGCCGGGCATGACATCAACTACCTGGCCCTGGCCGGGCTGGCCAGCCAGACCGGCCGCCGCGATCAGGGACCATTACCCCTGGGCATCCAGGCCGCGGATATCGCCGGGGGCTCGCTGCATGGGGTGATCGGCCTGTTGGCGGCGGTGATCGCGCGCCAGCACAGCGGCCAGGGACAGTACCTGGACGTGAGCATGACCGACTGCGTGTTCAGCCTGAACGCCATGGCCGGTGCCGGCTACCTGGCCTGTGGGGTCGAGCCCGGAATGGAGCAGCAGGTGCTCAATGGTGGCAGCTTTTATGACTACTACCGCAGCCGGGACGGGCGCTGGCTGTCGGTGGGCAGTCTGGAACCGGTGTTCATGCAGCAGTTGTGTCAGGCCCTGGGCCGCCCGGAGCTGGTGGCCCAGGGCCTGTCTCCCTTGCCCGAACAGCAACAGGCACTGAAGCAGGCCTTGCAGGTCGAATTCGAGAAACACGATTTCGCCGAGTTGTGCCAGCTGTTCGCTGGTTTCGATGCCTGCGTCGAGCCGGTGCTGAGCCTGGGCGAGGCCCTGGAACATCCGCAGTTGCAGGCCAGGCAACTGGTCAGCCAGGTGCCCCGTGAAGACGGCAGCCGGCAGGCGCAGATGGCCTGCCCGTTGAAGTTTTCCGAGGGGCTGCCAGAGCCGCGGCATATTGGCGCCAGGTTGGGGGCGCATTCCGATCAGGTGCTGGAGGAACTGGGCTACAGCGCCGAGCGCATCGAGGCACTGCGGCGCGAGCGGGTCATCGCGTAGCTGCGGGTTTGCCGAGGCAGTGCTTTAAAACTGTCACTCGACCCTGGTTTCCCCGCTGTAGACCAGGGTTTGCCGACAACGCCGGCACAGATAGCGACGCCCCTGGGCCACCAGTTTGTGGCGTTGGGCGGAGAACGGGAAATCGCTCTCGGCGCAGGGGCAGCGGTAGATATAGCGGGTCACGCTACGACGCTTGACGTCGTAGGTATGACAACGATTGGGCGGCAGTTCGTACACCCCGCGCATGATCAGTTGCCACTCTTCACCGTGGGGCTGGATACGTTCGCCAAACAGTTGGTGGGCGATCAGGTGTGCCACTTCGTGGGCCACGGTCTGCTTGAGGAAGTCCTCGGTGTTTTCCCGGTACAGCTGCGGGTTGAAGCGCAGCAGGTTCTCGTGCAAATGGGCGACACCGGCTTTCTGGCCACGCAACTTGAGGCTGACCACCGGGCGTTTGAAAGGACGTTTGAAAAAGGATTCAGCGAGTTGGAAACAATCTTCGACGCGGGTATTGAGTTGCTCGGGCATGCTTAACGGCTCTCCAGAGGGAGTGAGTATGCCGCAAACAGGGGGGATTCCGAATCGCCCAGGCGCCGAATGGTCATCCACCCCGCGCCCATAAGAAGGCCGCCTTGCGGCGGCCTGTGCTGGCAGACAGAGGATTATTATTGGTGCGGCGTCAGTTGGTGTACACGGGGCCGACGCCCAGGCCCCAGACAATCACGGTGAAGGCCATGATCGCGACCAGTACCACCAGGCCTACTGCCAGCACTGAGCTGGAAAACAGGAACCCCTCGTCCGACGGGATATTCATGAAGGTCGGCAGCCCGACATACAGCAGGTAGACCGTGTAGCAGATGGCGGCAGTGCCGACGATCATGCCCAGCCACATGTGCGGGTACAGCGCCGCCAGGCCACCGACGAACAGCGGTGTGGCGGTGTAGGTGGCAAAGGCCACGCAACGTGCCAGGCTCGGGCTGGCGTCATAGGTCCGGGCCATCCAGTGGATGAACGCGCCCATCACCGCCACGCCGCCAAGCATGGCCAGGTACGACATGATGGTCATCCACAGGGCGCTTTCCATGGTCAACATCACCGGCGCGCGATTGCCGATGACCCAGCCGACCTGGGTGGTGCCGATAAAAGCCGAAATGGCGGGGATTGCCGCGAGGATCAGCGTATGGGTGAGGTACATGTGGCTGATGCTTTCCTCGGCATCGCCACGGATGTCTCGCCATTCCTGATCGGGGTGGGTGAAGAGTCCTACGACATGATGAATCATGGTCAGTCACTCCTTTATTGTTGCCATCGCCCCCCAACGGAGCGCTTACAGCCAAGTGGCACAGTCAGTATAGGTCTATATGTGCATGCGACCTTATGTCGCAGTATAGGGAGGAGTTTTCCGCAGATGTGCGCACCTTTAGAGCAAATTGCGCTGTAAACCCCCGGGCTAATCGCTGCTGCATCTGTCATTGCAGCCCCGGCACCGCTGCTCTGCGGCGCTTTCACGGGGCTGGGGTTTTTGCGTAAAATGTCCGGCTTTTCGTCACATACCTCGCGGATTTCAAGAGCCATGGGCACTCTTACGGTCAACCAGAACAAACTGCAGAAACGTCTTCGCCGCCAGGCGGGCGAAGCGGTCGCCGATTTCAACATGATCGAAGAGGGCGACAAGGTCATGGTCTGCCTGTCCGGCGGCAAGGACAGCTACACCATGCTCGACGTGCTGCTGCACCTGCAGAAGGTGGCGCCGATCAAGTTCGAGATCGTCGCGGTGAACATGGACCAGAAACAGCCAGGCTTTCCCGAGCACGTGCTGCCGGCCTACCTCAAGGAGCTGGGGATCGAGTACCACATTGTCGAGAAGGACACCTATTCGGTGGTCAAGGAGCTGATCCCGGAAGGCAAGACCACCTGCTCGCTATGCTCGCGCCTGCGTCGCGGCACCCTGTACACCTTCGCCGACGAAATCGGCGCCACCAAGATGGCCTTGGGTCACCACCGCGACGATATCGTCGAGACCTTCTTCCTCAACATGTTCTACAACGGTTCGCTCAAGGCCATGCCGCCCAAGCTGCTGGCCGATGACGGGCGCAACGTGGTAATCCGCCCGCTGGCCTATTGCAGCGAGAAGGACATCCAGGCCTATTCCGACCTCAAGCAGTTCCCGATCATCCCGTGCAACCTCTGCGGTTCCCAGGAGAACCTGCAACGCCAGGTGGTCAAGGAGATGCTTCAGGAATGGGAGCGCAAGACTCCAGGGCGTACCGAAAGCATCTTCCGCGGCCTGCAGAACGTGATCCCCTCGCAACTGGCGGACCGCAATCTGTTCGACTTCGCCAGCCTGCGCATCGACGACAGCGCCGCGCCGCGTTTCGTCAATGTGGTGAACCTCTGATCCGATCCTGGTGAATCCGTGATGCGCTTGCGCAGCCCGGTCATTCAGCTCCCCGGCATGCGGGGAATGAAGGCCACGCTGCCTTGCGCCGGTTTCTTGGCCAGGCGCTCACCGTTGGTCGGGGTGGTGCGGACCAGTTGATGATCCTCGCCCAGATACCCCAGCATCAGCGGTTCATCGTGCTTCTGCTGGACGAAGATCAGGGTGCGCTGCGGGTCCCAGTGCTGGCCACTGGTATTGTCCAGCCAGGCCATGAAGTCCGCGCTGCTGCCGTTACGCGGGAAATCTGCGGTTTCTGCCACGTAGTAGAAGGGTGCGCCCTGGTTCTGCAGGTACATCGGCAGTTTGTTATCGATTTCCACCATGACCATCCGCCATTGATTCCAGGGAGCGATCCGGCTCGCGGCGGCCCGGGTATCGGCGCTGAACTGCATCACCCCCCCGCCGCTGTTGCTCCAGGGGTAGGCAACCCCCAGCACCAGCAGCATGACCAGGGCCGCACAGGAGAAGCCGAGGGGCCAGCCACGGGAAACGGGTTTGCCGGCGGCCTGGCGTAGCTGCAGCCGACGGTTGAGCCACCAGGCACCGAGCAACTGAGCGAAGGGCACCAGGGGCAGAACGTAATAGCTGCGCCGGCTGCCACTGGCGGTGAAGAACAGGAACAGCAGCCCCAGGGCCCACACCAGCCAGCGTTCATTGGGTTGCAACTGGCGCCAGTGCCGGGCCGCCAGCCATAGGCCGAGGATCCAGCAGGGCGCCCAGGGCAAGGTATAGGCCGGCAGGTAGATCAGGTAGGTGTAGATCGGCCCGACATGGTCGAAGGGGTTGAAGAAACGCACCACATTCTCGCGAAACACCAGGCTCAGGCCGCTTTCCCCGTAGCTGGGAGCGCCGTACAGGTGCGAGAGAACGAAGGGCACCATGTAGAACAGCGCGGCGATGCTCAAGGCCAGCAACAGGCGCAGGTTCAGGTGGCGTTTCCAGCGCCCCTGGCTCAGCAGGTGTGGCAACAGGATCAGCCCCGGCAGGACGAAGCCGATCAGCCCCTTGAGCAGCGAGGTCGCCGCCAGTATCAGGAAGAACACCGTATAGCGGCCCAGGCGGGTATCTTCCGGGCCGCGCCAGTACCACCACACTGCAGCCAATACGCCACAGACGGTCAGGACGTCGGCCGTGGCCACCCGCGCCCAGAAGGCGAAATAGAAGGTGGTGGCCAGCATCCAGCCGGCGATCAGCCCAGTGCCTTTGTGGAACAGCCGTTCGCCGATCAGGTAAACCAGCCAGATGCTCAGCCATGCGGCGATCACCGAGGACAGGCGCAGCGACCAGTGCCCCAGGCCCCCCATCAGCCAGGCGCTGGCGGTAATCAGCCAGTAGGAGGGCAGCGGCTTGTCGTAGTAGGGAGCGCCCTTGAGGTAAGGGTCGAAATAGTCGCCACTCTGCAACATCTGCAAGGCGATGTTGGCCCAGCGGGTCTCCGGCCCCCAGAGTTCACGGGAGCCCAGGCCCAGCAGCAGGATCAAGGCAGACACGCCGAGCAGCAGGGCCAGGGCCCTGCGTTCGCTGCGAAACAGATTCATAGATGGATTTCCAGAGCGGCGGTGGGAAAAGTCGCAGCCATCCAGGGCATCGAAGCGTGAAGAAAAGCCAGCGCCAACCGTGGTCGGCGCTGTCGTTACAAGGGTACCCAGGGTCAGGGTTGGCTTTGTGGCAGGATCAGGACCAGCATATTGCCTTCCTCATAGCGCTTGCCTCCGGGCGGCAGCAGCGCCACTTCCTCGCTTTCCACCACGTCCTTGACCCGCATCACCACACCCACCGAACCCTGTTTGCGGGCCTCGCTGACCCACTGCCCGACCTCGGCCATGCTTACCTTGCGCTGCGCCGAATCAGCATAAGCCAGGCCATATTTCAATTCGCCCTCGGTGTTGTACAGCGTCACCTCCGGGCGCTGCAGGCGCCAGGCCAGGGCCGAGGCGGCGCCCAGGTCATTGCTCAGCAGCGTCTTGGTCTGCCTGAGCTCCTCGATATGTTCCTTGATGAACTGGTCCGGCATCTGGTTATGCACGATGAACCCCGGCATGCCCGCCGGCAGCAGGGCCACCAGCAACCAGATGCCCAGGGCCGGGGCCGCCCAGTACTGCAGCGGACGGGCGGCCGGCAGCAGGTTGGCGATGATCCAGCCCATCAGCATGATGAACACCAGGGACAGGCCGAGCATCTCGTTGTGGCCGTAGACCGGCCGGGTGAGCTGGATGTACAGCAGGGCCACCATGGCCGCCACGCCGATCAGCAGGTTGAGCAGGCTGTTGATGCGGATGCTCCGGCCCTGGCTGGCGTTGATACGGTCGATCAGGGCGCTGCCCATGAGCACGGCCAGAGGCAGCAGGCACGGCATGATGTAGGTTGGCAGCTTGCCGCGGCTCAGGCTGAAGAACGCCAGGGGCAGCAGGAACCACAGCAGCAGGAAACCGGTCGGGGCCTGGCGCTTGTCTTTCCAGGCTTGCATGAATGTGCCCGGCAACAGGGCTGCCCAGGGCAGGCTGGAGGCCACCAGCAGCGGCAGGTAGAACCACCAGGGGCGGGTATGTTGGGCGTTGTCGGCGGCGAAGCGGCGAATGTGCTCGTGCCAGAAGAAGAAACGCCAGAAGTCGGGCTCGTGGGCGTGGATGCTCAATACCCAGGGCAGGCTGATGCCGATCGCTACCAGCACGGCCACCAGCCCGTAGCGCAGCAGTTCGCCCAGACGGCGTTGCCAGATCATGTAGGGCAGGGCGATGAGTACCGGCAACAGCCAGGCCAGGAAACCCTTGGTCATGAAGCCCATGCCACAGGCGACGCCCAGCCCGGCCCATGCCAGCAGGCGTTCGCGGGTGGTTCGGCCGTCCAGGGCGAACCACAGGGCTACCAGGCTCAGGTTGACCCACAAGGTGAACTGCGGATCAAGGTTGGAGTATCCGGCTTGGCCGGCAATCAGGCCGAAGCTCATATAAAGCAAGGCGGCGGCGAGGCTCTTGCGCGGGTCGTTCCACATGCGGCGGGTGATCAGGTAGGCCAGCAGTACGCTCAGGCCGGTGCTCAGGGCCGAGGCAATGCGCACGCCGAACAGGTTGTCGCCAAAGACCGCCTGGCCGATGGCGATCAACCAATAGCCGGCGATGGGCTTCTCGAAGTAGCGGATGCCCATGAAGTGTGGCGCCACCCAGTCGCCACTGAGCAGCATTTCCTGGCTGATCTGGGCGTAGCGGGTCTCGTCGGGAATCCACAGGCCGTGGCTGGTCAGAGGTAGCAGGTAGAACAGGCCGAAGGCCACGAGCAACAGAGGAAGTGCCCAGCGCTGGAGAGTGCTGGTTGTACTTGCGCCGAGGGTAAAGCCGGACGGCGGGGCGCTTGTTCCATAAGCGGGGGGCGGCGAAGTGCGGTGCATTTGTATCCTCGAAGTCATTGGCCGATAGCGATTTTGTTATTTGCTGGGGGTTGCTGACAAAGCGTCAATTTTGTGGAGCTGTTGGCTTTCCCAAGTTCGCGAAGTTTCAGCGGGCAGCATTCATTTGTTTGAGAGGTTTTTTCATAAATGCGGCTGTCCGTTTCTTATTAGTACAGAAATTTTTTAAGTCAATTAATTAGCCGGCAAGTGTGTCGCTTCCCCTAATAAAGTCTGTTGGCATGTTGTTAAAAACAGTTACAAGTTACTCAAGGGGTTGATCAAGTACACGCTGCCAGCTGCCCGCATCCAGGGTTCCCAGTACTTGCATGTGGCCTTGTGGATCCAGAGTGATAAACAACGAGCTGGTGTATTCGCTGGCCAAGGCGTGCGGGTAGCCCAGCTGGCGTTCCAGGCTACTGATGCAGTCGCTGTGGGTTATCAGGATCAGATTGCGCTTGAGTGACTTGTGCGCCTTGATCGTCTGCTGGAAATGCTCGTCACAGGTGGCCAGCCAGTCCTGGGTCTGCGCCGCACCGTTGAACATGAATTCCGTCGTTTGCCGGGTGCGGGTTGCGGGGCTGCTGATGACATCGGTGGCGGCCATGCCCAGGGTGCGAAAGGCTCGTCCCAGGTCGCTGGCGCTGTGGCTTCCGAGCTGGGTAATGCCATCGGCGGGCCCCAGGCAGGGGTTGGCGGAGCGGTCACAACGCTCGGCATGGCGGACCAGGACTATCACTTCGCCCCCTTGCCAGTGGCGGTAGATGTTGGCCTGCTGCATCTGGTTGCCGACCCCCAGGTCGCGAGGTGTGACGGGCCACAGGACAAAGCCGCTGACCAGGATTGCCAGGGCCGCCGCACAGACGCCACCGACGATTCGCCAGGTTCGGGGGGGCTTGTTGCCAGTGCCGGATTCAGCGGTGTTGAGCACGTGGTGTACCTGAGTAGGTTTTTGCCGAGTGTTGGTTATTCGGGTTGGAACTGGTGCGTTGAAGACGAACGACATGCAGCCACTGGAACCCGCACTGCAACTGGGGCCAATTTAGGTCGGGCCAGGTGGGCGAAGAGTGAAAGCAATGTGAAAAAAACGAATGGGCGACGGCAGTTCTTTTAAAACCGGACAGCCTTTGTTCAGGTTGTTGGCCCGAACGCTGCTTTAGTTATCCGGTTATGCACGTCAGATGGCTTCGGGAGGTTATTCCCGGAGTTTCGTTTTTATCGTTGAGGCAAGTGCGAGGCGAACTTTATCCGATAAAAAACAGCGGATGAAAAATCCTCGCGTTTAGTTCAGCTTATTGTCAGCTTGGGCTGGAGGGCGGGCATGAGAAGGGAGGTTTTCCTGCCCGTTGTTTCGGGCAGGAAGTGATGCTGGGGAGCGGGCGGCTCAGTGATTGACGGTGTAGGCCAGCATTGCCGACAGCTGGCACAGTGGCCGGCCGCTCTCCTGCTGCCATTGGTTGAATACTTCCTGCACCAGGGCCTGGTCGCGTTTGCTGCTGGGCACCTTGTCGATGATGTTCTGGGCATTGAGGGCCGCGACCACGTCCCAGGTGGGGATAAAGGTGTCCTTGCCCACCATACGCAGGAAGCGCGGGGCAGACAGCCCGCCCATCTGGTTGCCATGTTTGGCCAGGTACTGCCAGAGCCCGGTGATGTCCTGCACCGGCCAGTCGGCGATGAAGGCGCCAAAGCTGCCGCGCTGCTTTTGCACATCGAGGATCATCTGCGCGTTGCGCGGCACGCTCTTGAGCTTGCCCAAGTGGCGGATGATCCGCGTGTCCTGCATCAGCCGCTCCAGGTGCTCGGCGCCCATCAGCACCACCTTGTCCGGGTCGAAGCCGAAAAACACCTGCTCGAACGCCGGCCATTTGGCGTCCACCAGGCTGTGTTTGAGCCCGGCGCGGAAAACCCGCAGGGCCAGGGTCGAGAGGTAGCGGTCGGCGCTTAATGCGCGCAGGTAGTCGTCGCTGGCCGGGGTGGGCAACTGGGCTTCCAGGGCCGCAGCGGAACCGAAGCGGTTGAGACAGTATTCATTCAGCCATTTGTAATCGTGCATGCCTGCTCCGGGACGGTCGGGAGGGTCGGAAAGTCTGTTGACCAAGGTTGGGGCCTTTGGCGGCATTACAAGTTCCCCGGGAGCCGGGGAACCTGGGGCGGATTCAGGCCGGGCTGGCGCCTTCGCCCGCGAGCCGGCGATCAAGCTGGAAGCGCCAGCGCACGTAGAGCAGCGCCGAAGTGAACACGGCCAGGCTGGCGAACATCTCCAGCAGGCCGAACATTTGGCGGTTCGGGTCGTAGGCCGCCAGGGCGCCCTTGATGAAGTACAGGTTGACCACGAAGCACATCCACGAATGGCCACGGGCACTGCCGCTGAGCATGCCGGGGGCCATCAGCAGCAGCGGCACCAGCTCGATCAGCAGGATGACCCAGGGGCGGGCACCGTGCAGATCGGCCACCAGCAGGTAATACCCGCAAAGCAGCCCCACCAGGCCGAAGAAGCAGACCAGGCTGAGGATTCGCATCAGGCGGACCCGGGGCTCCAGCCATTCCACCGGGGGCAGGATCTTCGGCTTCTTAGCCACGGCCGTTCTCCAGTCGCAGGGCGGTTTTCGCCAGACGCAGGCCCAGGGCCCGGCACAGCGCAATCTCGTGTTCGTCCAGTGGGCTCTTGCCATCTGCTCCGGCATGGTGGCTGGCGCCATACGGGGTGCCGCCACCGCGGGTTTCCAGCAGGGCCGACTCGCTGTAGGGCAGGCCGGTGATCAGCATGCCGTGATGCAGCAACGGCAGCATCATCGATAGCAGGGTGGCTTCCTGGCCGCCATGCAGGCTGGCGGTCGAGGTGAACACGCCGGCAGGCTTGCCCACCAGGGCACCGGTCAGCCAGAGGTTGCTGGTACCGTCGAGAAAATACTTCAGCGGCGCTGCCATGTTGCCGAAGCGGGTCGGGCTGCCCAGGGCCAGCCCTGAGCAGTGCTTCAGATCGTCGAGGCTGGCGTACAGGGCGCCGCTGTCGGGGATGTCCGGGGTGACCGCCTCGCATTCCGCGGAGATCGCCGGGACAGTGCGCAGACGAGCCTCCAGGCCGGCCTGCTCGACGCCGCGGGCGATCTGCCGGGCCATCTCGTTGGTCGAGCCGTTGCGGCTGTAGTACAGGACCAGGATATAGGGCGCGCTCAAGGCAGGATCTCCAGCACGTTTTCCGGCGGCCGGCCAATGATGGCCTTGTCGCCGGCTTCGAGAATCGGCCGCTCCATGAGTTTCGGGTGCTGGGCAATGGCGGCGACCAGTTGCTCTTCGCTGAGGCTCGGGTCGGCCAGGTTGAGGGTCTTGTACTCGTCCTCGCCGGTGCGCAATAGCTGGCGCGCGCTGAGGCCGAGCTTGGCCAGAAGGCTGCGCAACTGGGCGGCATCCAGTGGGGTTTCCAGGTAGCGGACCACGGTCGGGGCCAGGCCGCGTTGTTCCAGAAGTTCCAGCGCACCGCGGGATTTCGAGCAGCGCGGGTTGTGATAAAGCGTCAGATCGGTCATGTGCGGGTCGCATCTTGCGTAAGGTGGCGGCTATTCTACCCGCGCGACGAGCACTCCTGAACCTTGGGAGTCGTTAGGTCGCAGCGACCCTGGGTCGACGGTTATTTTCAAGACATCTTTCAAGACAGGAAACAGCGCATGGCAAGGCAATTGGCGGCGGTATTGGCGATCATTACAACCCTGCTGCTGGGCGGCTGTGGCAATGACTACGGGGTCGACCAGTATGGCCAGAAAGTCGCCGCCGAGCGTATCGACAAGCAGTGGCTGGTGCTCAACTACTGGGCCGAGTGGTGCGGGCCTTGCCGTACCGAGATCCCGGAACTCAATGCCCTGAACGAGCAGCTCAAGGGGCAGTCGGCATCGGTGATGGGGGTCAACTTCGACAATGTGCAGGGTGAAGAGCTAAAGAGCGCCAGCGAGAAGCTGGGGATCAAGTTCACCGTGCTGGCACGGAACCCCGCGGAGCTCTTCGATCTGCCACGCAGCGAAGCGTTGCCGGTGACCTACATCATCGACGACAAGGGCAAGGTACGTGAGCAGATGATGGGCGAGCAGACTGCAGCCGGCGTGCTGGCGAAACTGCAGGCCTTGCGCGGGCATTGAGGGCGCGAGGATCTGTAGCCGCTGCCGCGCAGTGCGAGCGCCCTCAAGTGACGCAGGGGGCCTGAAACTCGCCAGAGATTCATCCAGGAACATCCTGGAGTCCCGTTCGCAGCCTCGCGGGCTCGGCAGCGGCTAGCGCACTATCAGCCTTCTTCCAGCCACCAGCGCAACGGCTTGCCCTCGGCAGGCCAGAACCGCACCTGTTCGATCGGCGAGATGTCCCAGCGCTCAACGGTTTCCAGCGCCTGAAGGAAGCGCCGCTCCTGCTCCATCAACGCCGGTGCACAGAGTTTGCGGGTGCTGCCGACCTTGCCGAAGCTGAGTTTTTCGCCGTCCAGGGTGTAGGGCGCGAACCAGTGGTTGCAGCCGCCATTGCCATAGGCCCGACCGTCCTCGCCGAGGGTGATGGTCAGGTGGCTGTAATCGATCAGCGGACGCTCGCCAATCCATTCCAGGACGTAACTGCGGTCCTGCTGCAGCTTCAGCGGCTCGGCGGCGCAGCCCAGCAGGCCGGCCCCCAGCGCCGCAGCCAGCATCAGGCGTTTCATTGGCCGGCCTGCTGGCATTTCGGGCAGCGGTGATGCTCACCCTCGCTACGCCAGCCGAGCTCGGCAATGCGCGCGCTGGCGGCAGGCTTCTGGGCCTTGCTGCCCAGCTTGGCATCCACTGCGAACTCGAAGTCCAGGGTGGCGTCGCAGCTGTCGCAATTGACCTGCCACTGGTGGATCGCCAGTTCGCCGAATACCGGGCCACGCGCCACGGCGACCCACTGGCCGACGGGGTTGATCAAGTGGCGCACGGTGTCCACGGTCAGGCGCATGGAGAGATCCTTGCTGCCCTTGAGGGTGACCAGAAGCACGTCGTCGGTACGGATCGAGCCACCGTTGCCGGTGACTTGATAGCGGCCGGGCACCAGGGCACGGCATTCGATCAGGGTGTGTTGCGGGTTCATCAGGTTGTAGCGGAAATCGTGTTCGACCATGGGTCCTCCAAATCTGCCGCGTATGCTAGCACGGGCCCCTGCGGCGCAGGTTGCGGGCAGGTGACCTTCGATCAGCCCGTGGCGCGGATTTCAGCCGTGGACCCGGTTCTGCGGCTGGCCAGCTGCCCAGCTGGCGATGTTGTGCAAGGTGGTCTCGGCGATGGCCGCCAGGGCTTCGCGGGTCAGGAACGCCTGGTGCGCAGTGACTATCACGTTGGGAAAGGTCAGCAGCCGCGCCAGCACGTCATCCTGCAGGGGTAGATCGGAGCGGTCCTCGAAGAACAGTTGCGCCTCTTCTTCATAGACATCCAGCCCCAGGTAGCCCAGTTGGCCGCTCTTGAGCGCCTCGATCAGCGCCGGGGTGTCCACCAGGCCGCCACGCCCGGTGTTGATCAGCATTGCTCCCGGTTGCATGT